>JAICGZ010000186.1 GCA_025922875.1 Pyrinomonadaceae bacterium | reverse complement strand
TGATCACCATTTCGGCAGAACGCGGCAAGCAGACTGCAACCAGCGATTCACTGGAGATGCCGCAGGAAATCAAATGTTGAGCGAGATCATCGGCTCTTTGGTTCAATTCCTTATATGAGAGCCGGACTGAGCCACACCGGAGCGCTGTAGCATGCGGCGTTCGCTCCACTTGTTCTTCAAACAGGTGATGCAAACAGGCGTTCGACGGAAACGGACTCGCAGTTTGGTTCCACTCCGTTATCTGTTGCTGCTCTTCCTCAGGCGAGAGGAACGGCAATTCCAAAATAGGTTGGTCCGGGTTGGCAACAATCGCTTCGAGCAAGCGCTCGAGGTGGGCCGTCATGCGCCTGATGGTGGCGCGATCAAAAAGGTCCGTGTTGTATTCGAAAGTACCGTCGATCTCTCCGCCGTTTTCCGCCATGAACAGAGTTAGATCGAACTTCGCGACCAGGGCGTCCCTCAGCACGGGGACTATCTTCAGCCCGGGCAGTTCGAGTCCACCGCCGCCACGCACGTTCTGCAACGCAAACATCGTTTGAAAGATCGGTGAATAGCTGAGACTTCGTTCCGGTTGTAACTCTTCGACCAACTTCTCGAAGGGGAAGTCCTGATGCTCATGCGCTCCCAACACAACCTCGCGCACGCTCTGGAGAAGTTGCCGGAAACTAAGCTCGCCAGACACCGTAGTGCGCAAGGCCAGCGTGTTTATAAAGAATCCAATCAGTGCTTCAGTTTCTGACTGATTTCGGCCGGCCATCGGAGTGCCGACGACGATGTCTTTCTCGCGCGTATAGCGATGCAACAAAATATAGAACGCGGTCAACAACGCCATGAACAACGTGACGTCTTCCTGACGCGTCAGCGCCAGCAACTGCTGCGAGAGCGCTTTTGGCAGCACGAACGATCGAGACGATCCGTTAAAACTCTGGATTGCGGGACGAGGCCGGTCGGTAGGCAGTTCCAGCAGCACCGGAGCATCGTTCAAATGCTCCTTCCAGTAAGACATCTGCCTGTCGTAAGTATCGCCTTGCAGGAATTCACGCTGCCAAACGGCAAAGTCTGCGTATTGAATCGCAAGGTCGGGTAAAGGAGACGGTTTGCCCTGCGAGAACGCGTCATAGAGCACCGCGATTTCGCGCGCAAAGATGTTGAGAGACCAGACGTCAGAAGCGATGTGGTGCAGCGCAAACAGAATGATGTGTTCTTCCGGGTTGAGCCGGATCACTCTGATGCGCAACTGCTTCCCCTGCGATAAATCAAATACGGTTACCGCCTCTTTTAAGGTCAATTGACGTGCTGCCACTTCAGCTTCGTCTGCGGGCAACTCACTGAAATCGACAAAGGCGAAATCAAGAAACTCCGAGACTGCCTGCTCGGGTGCTACTACTTGAGAGGGGCCGCGTTCTGTCATGTGGTAGGTAGTGCGCAGTACATCATGGCGACGCACGATCTCCTCGAAACCCTGCTGCAAGGCTGAGATATCGAGCATTCCCTGCAGCCGAACGGCATCGGGCATGACGTAAGAAGGGTTGGTTGGGTCGAGCTGGTACAAGACCCACATTCGCTGTTGAGCGAAAGAGAGGGGGGTGAAATCTGCTTTCACGCGTGGCTGGATTTTGGTTGACGGCGGCGCGGCTCCCACACCTTTGGCCTTCAACAGCTTCTCGAGCAGCGCTCGTCTTACCGGTGAAAGCTCTTCGATTCGTCTAGTAAGCGATTCGACGTTGTGATTGATGGTGCTCATGAAATCTCTCTTCGAATGAATGCAGGAATAAGACCCCTGCCGAGCTACGGCGGTTGTTGAAAACGATTAGTTTGCGAGTTCCGGGAAGTTTAGGTTTGGTGAATCGTCAGGCCTCTTGTTCGGCAAGAAGGGCCATCAACTCTTCATCCGACAACTGTTCCACTAGATTCAACGTGGTGGCGATCTCGTCAGTGTCACCATGCATCGCCAGAGCAGTTTGGCCCACCCTCTCGGCCAGCTCAGCTATGGTTGGTGTTTCAAAGATCGCGCGCAGCGGAACTTCAATGCGTAAGACCTCGCGTATGCGCGAAACGACTTGTATGACCAGCAGCGAGTCGCCGCCGAGATCGAACAAGTTATCGTGGATACCCACTTGTTCGATTCCCAGCAGTTCCTGCCAGATTTCCGCGATGGAGGTTTCAATGTCGTTGGTTGGCGCCACGTAGGCAGTAGACAAGTTCGGCCGCGGATAGCCGGTGGACTTAGTCTCCGTTTCCGATTGCCCCTTGTCGCGAATTAATTCCAGTTTTACCCATTGGGAAATCCTGGCTTGCAAATCACTGGTCGAGATCACGACTGGCGTGATTAACCGGTGCGACAGCACGCGGTCAAAAACTTCGACAGCTTCAGCCGGGGTGATGCCTGTATCGTCGGGATTCGACTCGACACCTTCAACCTCATCGCGTTGAGACCAACCATCCCAGTCAACGCTTAGCCAGGGTGTCGATCCTTTGCGATTTTGCTTGCTGGCGAATGAGTCCATGAAAATGCTCGCCGCCGAGGCCGCGAAGAAACCCAGCCCTCCAAGCACAGTGGACAACGACGACATGACGAGACAAAAATCGAGTTGCTTGTCGCGCAATACTTCTTCCAGAACGAGCAGCCCCTGGACCTTTGGGCGGAACTGGTTGCGACAATGTGCCAGGCCTGTTTCCTGGATCGCCTGCATGAACCCGTCCCTTTGCTCGGCCGCGTGTATCACTCCGTCAAGCCGGCCGAAACGTTCATAGACCTGGCCGACGACCGACTCCATATGTTTTCGATCCGCGACGTCTGCATTAACGACGAGAATTTCTGCTCCGAGCTCTTCCATTTTCCTCAGTCGCAGCAGTTTGCGACTCACTTCGTCGTTTTCATCGCGCGACGCAACCCACTCGTCCCATTCCGCTCTTTCCGGAAGAGGTGAAAGACCCGTCAGGATCAGTTTCACGTCCGCAGTCTTTGCGAGGTGCGTCGCGATCAGTGCGCCTCTTTCTCCCAGGCCACCGGTGATGAGATAGACGCCTCCCTCGCGTATTCTGGAACGACCGGCGCCGACGTTTAACTGCAAAGGCTCGAACGTCTCAATCCAACGTCTGCGGCCGCGATAAGCCACAACCAAATCACCTGACTTCCCGGTGCATTCCGCGACCACCTGGTCCAATAACGCTTTGCCCTCGATACTGTCGGACGAAGGCGGATCTATATCGATGCTGCGGCAGGTGATATGCGGATACTCCTGCGGGATTACTTTGCAGGCGGCTAGAATCGTTGTCTTTTCAGGCGAGAACGACTCCGTTCCCGTGATCTCTTCCACGCCGCTTGAAACCACGGTGAGTTGCAAAGCATCGTTGAGATTCAGCCTTGACATTGATTGGACCAGGAACAAGAGGCTGTAGAGACCGTGTATCTGCGTCTCCTCGAAGTGATCGCGAACCAGGTCTTCCGTTACCGTCGCCGGCGTCGCATTCCATAGGTGAATAATCTGAGTCGGAGTGCTGTTCTGTTCCTTCAGGGCTTTGAGTAACGCCTCATAGTGTGCACGTTTTTGCGGATCAATTCTGTAGTTATGATCATCGAGTCGTTCAAACTGCTCGCCGGGCACAACACACACCACGTTGGGCCACTCGTGCCTTAGTCGCTGGACCAGTGCATGACTGAAATCATCTTCCGCGGCAAACACCAGTCGCCAATCGTCCCGCGCTTCAGCAACAGCGGGCGCCGAAGGCTCAAGCAAGTTTGTTTGTTTCCACAATCGCGAATAGAACCACTGTGAAATGTCCGGCGACTTGCCGGACGCAACGCGGCGCGCACCGTTTGAACTGATTTTTCCGGGCTCGATCCAATATCGCTGCCGTTCGAAAGGATACGAAGGAAGCGGTATGCGATGGCGACGCTCGTTTGCATAGAACGCAGACCAGTCTAACTGCACACCACCCAACCAAAGTCGACCAAGTGTGGTCAGCAAAGCCTCTTCGTCCGGTTTGTTGTTGTTCGGCGGAGGAAGAGTGGGAACTACCAACTGCTGATCGGGCCGGCCCTTCAATTGTTGTTTCGTCAATGTGGTCAGCGTTTGGCCCGGTCCGATTTCTACCAGGATCCGGTTGGGCTCCTGCAACAACTCACCGACGCCTTGCGCAAAGCGCACGGTCTGTCGTAAGTGCCTGGCCCAGTATTCAGGGTCAATAGCTTCAGCTTCCGTAATCCAGGTCCCGCTCACGTTTGACACGAACGGAATTTGAGGCGGATTGCGTTTCACCTTCTTTACCATTTCGATGAATGGCGCTATCGCCGGTTTCATCATCTCCGAGTGAAACGCATGCGAAGTATGAAGGCGAGTGCAATCAACTCTCTGTTCCGCCAATTGCTTCTGCAGACCATCGATCGCGCTCGCTGGACCAGCCACGACACATTGCTCCGGAGCGTTAACGGCGGCAAGATTCAATTCCGAACCGAGGAACGGGACGACATTCTCTTCCGCGAGCCGGATGCTGAGCATCGCGCCCGCGGGCATCAGTTGCATCAACCGTCCTCTCTCCGCCACGAGCGTGAGAGCATCGGCGAGCGAAAACACTCCGGCCAGGCATGCAGCCACGTATTCACCAATGCTATGGCCGATCATCACCTGCGGACGCACACCCCAGTCCATTAACAACTGCGCCAGTGCATACTCGACGACGAATAATGCCGGCTGCGCCAGCGATGTCTGTTTGAGTGCTTCACCCGCGGCCACCTGTTCCTGGTCCGAATACAACACCTCGCGCAAGTCAGTTCCAAGATTTGGCCGGAGCATTTCTGAGCAACTGTCTATCCACTTGCGGAACACCGGTTCGTGCTCATACAGGCGCCGGCTCATGTTCGGGTACTGGGTACCCTGCCCCGAAAACATGAAACCTATCGAGCGGCTGCCGTCTTCTTGAAAACTGGTTAACACCCTGCGCGGATCCACGGCTTCGAGCGTGTTGATCGCATCGTCTACATCACTGCAAACCACTGCCCGGCGATGGCTAAAGACCTTGCGTCCGAGCTGCAAAGTGAAAGCGGCATCGGCCAGATTGATTTCGGGGTTTTGTTTGAAATGTTGGGCCAGGTTGACCGTCATTGTTTCCAGCGCAGTAGGGGTCTTTGCTGAAAGCAGGAGCAGTTGCGACGATCTACTTTCACCGGATGGCCCAATATCGGGAGCTTCCTCGAGGATGGCGTGCGCGTTGGTACCGCCGATGCCGAATGAACTAACTCCTGCACGCCGCGGCGTTGGACCATCTTCCCACGGCTTGAGCGTGGCGTTGACATAGAAAGGACTGCTGGCGAAGTCGATGCGTGGATTCGGCTGTTCGAAGTGCAAGCTCGGTGGGATGATCTTGTTCTGCAATGACAGTGCGGTCTTGATGACGCCCGTGATGCCCGCCGCTGCATCCAGATGGCCCACATTAGTCTTCACGGAACCAAGAGCGCAGAATCCTGTCTTCTGTGTCGTCGCCCGAAAGGTTTGTGTTAAGGCCGCAACTTCGATCGGATCGCCGAGCGCTGTTGCTGTTCCGTGCGCTTCGACGTAAGTGATGGATTCAGCATCCACTGCCGCGATCGCCAACGCCTCCGCAATCGCTTTCGACTGACCATCAATACTCGGCGCCGTGAATCCGATTTTGCTGGAACCGTCGTTGTTTATAGTCGACCCTTTGATTACAGCGATAATGTTATCGCCGGCTTCGACGGCATCGCTCAAGCGCTTCAATACAACCACTCCCAGGCCATTGCCGCCGACTATGCCTTGCCCTTTCGCATCAAAAGCGCGGCAATGACCGTCAGGCGAAGATATGCCTCCCGGGCGATAGTAGTAACCCATCCTGCTCTGCAGACTGATCGAAACACCGCCAGCCAACGCCATATCGCACTCGCCGTTGAGCAAACTCTGGCAGGCAACATGGACCGTTACCAGCGAGGTCGAGCAAGCAGTCTGGATAGTCATGCTTGGCCCGGTGAGGTTCAGCTCGTAAGAAACGCGAGTTGACAGAAAATCTTTATCGCTGTTGATTCCGATCAGGAAGGTCCCCATCGCTTCGACGATTGCCTGGTTGGAACATATGTTCCGCAACAGGTAACCGTTGAAACTGTTGCCTGCAAAAACGCCGGTTAATGCTGTGGATCTGTCCGGATCGTAGCCGGCATTTTCGAGGGCCTCCCAGGCGCATTCGAGAAAATTGCGATGCTGCGGATCGAGAATCTCCGCTTCGCGCGGGCTGTAACCAAAGAATGCAGCGTCAAACAGATCGATGTCGTCCATCACTCCGCCTGCTTTGACAAAAGCGGGGTCTTTCAACATCTCCTCGGTCGCGCCGGCGGCGCGCAGTTCGTCGTCAGTGAAGAAAGTAACCAGCTCGGTTCCAGCGCACAGCTTCTCCCAGAACTGAGAGACGTTTTTCGCCTGCGGGAACCGGCCGGCCATTCCGATAATGGCGATCTCTTCAGGATGATCAGCTATTTCAAAATCACTCATGACGTTACCGCGCGGAGGCTTAGCTATTTGCCCGCCTTTGCCATCTCCGCGAGATCGAGGGCAACTATTCGGAGTTCGCTCGTGTACCGGTTGTCTTCAGCGTCCGGCAACCAGAGTTGTTCGAATGCCGGCAGCATTTCAGAGAATGAAATCGTCGCTCCTTCGCTCCCTTCCTGAGCCTGGCACCGGATTATCTTTGCCAACATGTGGACGAATGTGGGACTGTCAAAGTCGACGTAGACCGGCTTGGTTTCAACCGGCACTTTGACAAAGACGAAACGCGGCAGTGAGTGCGAATGGGCCCAGCGACGCGCGGCGAGGTATCGATCTGCATCGTCTTTGATCGTGGCAAAGGTTAAGTCGGCGGCTGTGAAGCGCCAGGCTTCTCGCGAGACAACAAGACGATCGATGGTGATACGGGGTGTGTGTGGTAAATCTCGCAGCAGCTTAAACTGGTTAACAACAAGGCCAGAAAACATCCCGCCGAAGAGTTCGATCATGTTGAAACACAACCTGCCATCCCGGGTGCGTGCAACGAGGCCATCGTCGTTTTCTTCGACTACAAGTTCGGCAATCGGAATAGCGCGTTCTCTCTGGCCGTGGAAAGAGTTGACGGTAAACTCGATGCGATAATCCTTTGACGAGATGAAACGATAATTGATGCGGTTCGTCAGCCACTCTTTCGGCGTCATCGGCACAGCTCGAACGTTCGGCATATCACTTTCGACGGCAGCAATCAGTTCTTGCGGGTCTTCATGTTGCTCGAAAAACACTGAGTTTCCCAGCGTGTTGTTCGCCAGGTGAAGCTCGCCCATTACAAACTGGTAATCGCCCCGTTTGATACTCTCGGCGTCTTTGGTGGAAATCATGATGTCGGGACTGTGATACCTGCCGAAACTCCATCCCGCGTGCGGCGCGGCGAATGCTTTCTCTGCTCGTTCACGCAACTCACTGCTACTCCGCTTCACGTGCCGCTGACCATCGTGCATTCCGAGAACATCTTCCCAACGTTGCTGAAAAATGCCTTGTAGTCCGCTGAGGACAGGCGCCTCGAGCCCCTTCACCTCGTTTGTGCTGTTGTCAAACATCTGCGCCTGCGCTTGCATCCAGAAAGATAGACCATCAACGCCGCGACCCTGGCCGTTTTTCTTTACCAGCTCACCGTAGACTCTGCGCAACTCACCACGCAGCACCTTCGCCGCCTCGTACGTCAACCAGCGCGCACTCTGTAATAGAAGGCTCAACGGCTGGGTCAATTCATTTACGATCTCGCTGCCCAGCTCTACCTGCGTACTACGGCGGCAGTCTTCGTAAACAAGCGTTCGCGCTGCGTAGGTTCTGCCCGCGGCACGTGTGGAGGCTTCGCCAGTCAGAGTGGTGAATGCGTCTTCCAGCACACTAAGGGCAGCATCAAGCTTCGCGGGATCTCCAGCGGCCGCCGAGATCGCATCTCTGGCGTGTTCTAATTCGGTCAGTGGGGAGAGCGTTGCTTCGCGTAAAGGTTGGTCTTCGATTCGTTCGAGCAATTCCCTCAAGCGCCGTTCGGGAAAAGCGTCTACCGGCACTTCCCATTGCCAAACAATCAAGTTCTGCGTTAAGAGCCCGTCGAGAATCGCATAAATCTCCCGTTCATTGTTCAGACCTTCGACTCGACCCCGCAACAATGATTGCGCGATCTGGTGTGCAGTGAGATCTCCATTGCAATGTCGCAGCACCGCCGCATGTTTGGCAGCTAAACGCAGCGGCCGGCGCATTGGTACGTGCAGCGTATCGCCGTCTAGAAAAATGAAAGGCAAGCGACGCGGAGCACACCACCGGCGCAGCGACGCATTCTTATTGAGAATGTTCGTTAGTGCATCGATGGGCCACCCTTCGAAATAGACAGTACGGGCGGCTACCAGTTGGGCTGGTGTGGTTAAGTGCAGACCGGACTTGTCGTCAGTGAATTTTGCCCAACCAACCGGACCGAAAAAACCAATCGTATCGTTCTTGACACAGTAGCGTTGCAGGTAGCTGGCAACTAATGCTTCATGCTTGCGGCGCTTGCCCTCACCTCCGGAAGTGGATGACATACGCAACAACACATCGACACTTCCGTGCAACGCCGCTCGGTTCTGCCAGGTGATGGCTTCGCGGAAGAGCTCTTTATTCGCCACTTCGCGTATGACTTCGGAGATTCGGGCCGAAGACGTCCTGAATGTCTCTTGAAACTCAGTCTTGAGTGCTTCAACCCTCGCGATGGCGGCACGAAGTCGTTCAACGATCGCCTTTTTCCCGGGCGTCGATTCGATTGGCTTCGGCAGCTTGTTCGACTTGAGGAGCCTGATGTCGTCGAGCAAGGAATTGCGGCGCTCCTTGTCGTCATTCCAGCGACCCTCGTTCCGGATCGCGTCCAGCGATTGACCCAGAAAATCCAGCGCGGCCTGGCGCTCGAGCTGCGCGTCTTTTTCAGCCGCGAGCAGGTCGTCAGCCGCCAACGCACATTCCGGTGCAGCCAGCCGCAACACTGAGCTTGCCGGAAAACCAGCGCCGCGCAATGCGACACATCTCCATAAGGCCCACTCGGCGTTCAGACTTATCAGGTGTGGGGGCAGCACTGCACACTCTGGTTCAGAAACAGCGACTGCTGAACTCGGAATGGAGGCATAGCTGGCTGGGTTTTCTGAGGTTGCCCAACAGGCCCTAAAGAAAGCTTGATCGTACATCGTCTGGCTCAAGCAGAGACCTCCCACCTCGGCTCACAGAGAGCGGCCGAGGAAATTAGTTGTCGGAATTAAGGTTGCGGACGAGTGGGTAAAGAAAAACTTATTCGTATCTGAGAGCCACCATCGGATCGACTCTCATGGCCCGGCGCGCGGGAATTATGCTTGCCAGCACGGCCACGATTGCCAGCAGTAAACCAATGGCGACAAAGGTGACCGGATCGTTTGCACTGATCCCGAATAAAAGACTCTGGAGGAGACGCGTCAAACCCAACGCGATAACCAGACCAATGCCAACGCCGATGAAGGCCAACTTCAACCCGTGACCGATAACGAGCTTGAGGATGTCCTTCCGCTGCGAACCGAGAGCCATGCGAATACCCATTTCCTGCGTGCGCAGGCTCACGGAATATGACATCACACCATACAACCCGATCGCTGCGAGTAAAGCCGCGAGGGCTGCGAAGCAAGTCATCAACATCATCGTGAAACGCTGGCGGGCCATAGAGGCGTTGAGCACCTCCGTCATCGGTTTGACGTTATAGATTGGTTGGTCCTTGTCCATTGCCGCAACGGTTCTGGTAACCGGCATCACCAGGTCCTTCGGGTCGCCCTTGCCATGCACAACCAGAAACGTTGAGTAGAACGGAAACTGAATCTGAGAAACATACATCTCGGCCTTCGGCGGCGTATCAACACTGAAGTTCTTGATGTTGTTGACGATACCGATGATTTCGCGCGAGACGCCCTGATCGTAGTCGATCTTGATGGTCTTTCCGATGGGATTCTCATTGGGCCAGAACTGGTTAGCCATCGCCTCATTGATAATCACGACTGGGGAACTCTTCATCGTGTCTTGCGGAGTGAAGTCACGCCCCTGTCGTAGTTGGACGCGCATCGTTTTGAAGTAATCAGGAAAGACGCCGATGTGTTCGGACAGCAGGAACTCACCAGGCGGCAGCGGCGGCTGCCCATCAATGGTGAATGAAGTGTAGTTGCTCTGCTTACCGAGCGGCATGGCCGAAGCGCCGCTCACTGACTCGACTCCCGGCAAGCCTCTGAGACGTTCCATCAGTTGCTTGTTGAAGTTAATGATCTGATCATCTTCGGTGTATTTGGATGCCGGCAGTGTGTACTGAAAACTTAGTACGTTGTTCGGGTCAAAGCCCAGGTCGACATTCTGAAGCCGCATGAAGCTCTTCACCATCAACCCTGCTCCCACTAACAACACGACCGCCAATACAAGTTCAGAAACGACGAGGATATTGCGCAGACGCAGACCGCTGCTCGTGGTCCCTCGCGAGCCACCTTCCTTCATCGCGTTGCTGAGGTCCACCTTCGACGACTGAAGCGCCGGCACTAGTCCGAAAATGAGCACTGTGAGAAAGGAAACTACCAGTGTGAACGCAACGACTCGTCCATCAAGTCCGAGCTGCGAAGACAATGGAATACTTTGCGGACTGACTGAAACGAGAACATTGACCCCCGCCACCGCCAGCAACATTCCGAGCGGCCCGCCGAGCAACACCAGCAGAAAACCTTCGGTCAACAACTGCCGCACGAGTCGTGCTCGATTAGCACCGAGCGCAAGGCGAACGGCGATCTCCTTCTGTCGTGTGGCAGCTCGCGCGAGCAGCAGGTTGGCGACGTTCGAACATGCAATCAGCAATACAAATCCAACGGCTCCGAAGAGAACGAGCAGCGCCAACCGGATGGAACCGACCATCTGGGTCTGTAAGGAAACAACCCGTGCGGTCCATCCCTGGTTCTGTTCGTACTGCGGCGCGAGACGAGCTGCAATCGTGCTCAAATCAGAGCTTGCTTGTTCGATCGTGACGCCTGGCTTAAGCCGTCCGACAGCATGAAGGAAACGTGACCCGCGTGAGGTCCAACCGGCCTCGTTCAGGGCGAGTGGGACCCACAACTCAACCGGCTTCGCCAGATTCTGAAGCTCCGGCAGTACGTCTTTCGTGGGAAACTGAAATCCCTCCGGCATGACGCCAACCACCAGATAGCTGAAACCATTGAGCGAGATCGTCTTACTGACGATGCCGGGGTCTCCGCCGAAGCGGCGTTGCCATAGCCCGTAACTTAATATCGTGGAGCGATTGTTTCCCGGCTTTTCCTCTTCCGGCGAAAAGTGTCGACCGTAAATCGGATTGACGCCCAGCGTCGGGAATAGCTGCGAGGAAATACTTGCGGACGCAACACGTTCCGGATCCTCGGCGCCTCCCAGATTGAAACCCGAGCGCACCGACATCGAAAAAACGCCCATACGCTCGAAGGTCGTATTCTGTTTGGAATAGTCGAGAAAATTGGCTGGCGCAATGCCGATGTCCCCTTCAGCTCCCTTTTGGCTGGGGTTGGATTCGCCAATGATCATCAATTGCTGCGGTTGAGTGAAAGGTAAAGGCCGAAGCAAAACAGCATTCACCACCGTGAAGATAGCCGCGTTGGCGCCAATACCAAGCGCCAGCGTCAACACTGCGACAGCAATAAAGCCCGGAGTTTTGAGTAACATACGGGCGCCGTGTTTGAGATCCTGAATAAAGGTTTCCATCTTTCTGCCTTTCGAGTTTGGGCTTCTGAAACTTATCGGCTCTGTTTTTCGCTGGGAGGCTCTCAGTTGAGAGGTTTAAGCAATGTTAGTATCTCACGTCTTTGTGGTTTGGCGATGCTTTCTTTCGGCACGCCGTCGCTGCGCAGATACTCTACGCGCAGCGGCCCGCTCCGTATTCTCTGTGAAGTTGATGTCTTGCGGTTGTGCTGCGCTTAAGAACTCAGCCATCGCACTTACAGTCGGATGGCGGAACATATCAACGACTGACAATTCCCTTTGAAGCGCCAGCCGGAGCTTACTGCTGGCTTCAATCAAGAGGATGGAATGCCCTCCCAGGTCGAAGAAGTTGTCATGCATTCCCACTTTCTCGACTCCCAACACCGTTTGCCAGATACCCGCAATCTGCTGCTCCAACTCGGTTCGCGGAGCTACGTACGTCAGCGTCTCCTGTGATCCTGGTCCTTCCGGAGCGGGTAACGCCTTGCGATCAATCTTGCCGTTGGGCGTCAACGGTAGTTCCGCCAGCAGCACCAGCGTCTGCGGCACCATGTACTCCGGCAACCGTTCTCGCAGATAGGCGCGCAACTCACTTACCGCTACCGTGCCATTCTCGTTGCCGGTCGCCTGCGGTACCACGTAACCAACCAGCCGCTGCTCGCCGCCGGCTTCCGTCCGCGCTACTACCACCGCCTCCTGCACTGCCTCGTGACGGCTCAGCACCGCTTCAATCTCGCCTAACTCAATGCGATAACCTCGGACCTTCACCTGCTGGTCTATCCGGCCGACGTACTCCAACTCTCCATCCGCACGCTGCCGCACCAGGTCGCCGGTCCGGTACTTGCGCCCGCCGCTTTCACCGCTAAATGGATCCGGCACAAAGCTCAGCGCCGTCTGCTCGGCCTCCTGCAAATATCCGCGCCCGACTCCCGCGCCACCCACATACAACTCTCCCACTACT
>JAICGZ010000185.1 GCA_025922875.1 Pyrinomonadaceae bacterium | reverse complement strand
TGTAATGACAGCAAAAGCAGCAGCGACTCCGACCCGAAAAAAAGTCTCAAACATGTTCAAGACAGCTAAATCGTTTTGCAGTTTTTCTGTGAACGATTTACAAAAGGCAAAAGAGTTTTATGGTGAAACGCTCCAACTGGACGTTAAAGAAACACCCGAAGGACTCGAACTTCGTAGCGGCAACAACACGGTATTCTTGTATTCCAAGCCAAACCATACCCCGGCTTCTTTCACCGTTTTCAATTTCCTCGTGAATGACATCGAAGAAGCGGTGGACGAACTCGCCGCGTTGGGAGTGAAATTGGAACACTACAACCTGCCTGACATGAAGACAGACAATCGTGGAATCTTTCGTGGCCCAGGTCCACAGATAGCCTGGTTCAAAGATCCCGCGGGGAATATCCTGTCGGTGCTGGAAGAACAGTAAAACCAATTGCCTCAATAGCTGAGGCTGCAAAGAGGCGCAAAGAGGCACAAGGGCGCAAATCATTTGTGCTTCTTGTGCTTTTTTGTGGCCTTTGGTAAAGAACCCCATATGCCTACCGATAACGAACCGGAATTGAATGCAACAGCTACCGCCGAACTCGTCGTTGGTCCGGAAGATCTCGCGAGCTCGTTGCCGATCGAGATGGGAGACTCGTTTCCTCCAGTCTTAGCAACCGCGCGAATGGTTGCGTTGATGGAGATTGCGGCATCGCGTGTGCTCAAACCTTTACTTGGACCAGGCGAGTTGTCCGTCGGAGTAACAGTCGATATCAATCACACCGCGCCCACACCGCCGGGCGCCCAAGTAACAGCAACCGCACGTTACACGGGTCGCGAAGGCAAGCTTTTCGTTTTTGAAGTTATTGCTGCCGACCCCGGCGGTGAGGTCGGACGCGGATGGCACAAACGCGCGATTGTCGCGAGCGAACGGTTGCAAAGCGCCGCCGCCAAGCGAGTTAGTTGAGGTGTGTGGGCCAGGTGCAAGTAAGAGGCCGGGAGCAGGCGATCCAGATCTATCAGGTGGCGTAAAAGAAGATTTCCCGCAAAGACGCAAAGGAGCAAAGTGAACTTTAAGTTTTCCTTTGCTCCTTTGCGGGAAAAAACCGTTATAGCTCTCTAACCCTGCGCTCTAGTTCTTTTGTGATCTCTGTCGCTGTCTCCGCGGCGGAAAACTCGCTCGGGTCTCCAAAAGTAACCGACACTCTACCGGGACGAACGAAGAACTGCCGACTTTGCTTCAACTCGAAAAGCCCGCGCAGCATGATCGGAACGACCGGCACCTTGAGCTCCGATGCGAGCAGTCCAATACCAGCCCGGAACGGTTGCATTCTCCCGTCCTTCGTTTCTGTTCCCTCCGGAAAAATCAAAACACTCCAGCCTTGATCCATCGCTTCACCGGCGTACGCGAAGCTCTGCCGAAACCCGCTCTCCCTCGGCAAAGAAAAGACGTTGAATAGACCTGCCGCGAGCGCATACGTCACCCTCGTCTTCAATCTCTCCAACAACCCGACTGTCGCCGGCGGATAACGCCAATCGCGTAACCGTTCACCCGACATCGCGATTGCTAATCCTGACCGCCAGCGCACAGGCAATGCTGACAGGATCAGCCCCGCATCGACGTCAGTGACATGGTTTGAAATAAAGAGCACCGGGCCTTTCACGTGAGCGAGCCGTTCAACGCCAATGACGCGTACGCGACACATAATCAGTGTGATAGGCAAAATGAAGAGGTGATAGACGATTGCGCGTATCCACGTCATCGGGAAACGCATCGCCCATCTCGGATACGGGTAAGCAGTTGTCTCAGACTTGCCCTGGGTAACGATCCGTTCAACGTCGCCAACCGTCGTCGCATTTGTAATTGCTGCTTCGTCAAGTTCGATCTGGTACTGATCCTCCAATGCACTTAACAGCTCAACTCTCCCAAGCGAGTCGAGCTTGAGATCGTCAGCAAGTTTTGCCGACTGGTCCACCCTGATCGCTTGCGCACCGGCAATCCGGCTGATTACAGGAAGCGTCAAAGGCGCCGGCGCGCGGTCCGGCGCAGCGATCCACGATCGCTCTTGATCGGGCAGCATTGTCTTAACTGCTTCGGCGAGCTTCCCTTTCATGACTTTCCTCGTGCCGGACGTACGCGGAAAGTCTGCCTTGGGCCAGATCACCCAATGGCGGATGCGCTGAAACTCTGCCAATGAATCATTGGTGCGCTGCACGGCGGAGTTGAGATCGGAACCGTTCTCGTGCGGAATAAGCACTGCCAGTGCTTCAGTCCCATTTGATCCGGCAAGCGGAATCACAGCGCTCGCCTTGATTTCAGGTTGACGATCGAGAGCGGCTTCGAGATCACTGGGATAAATTTTGAGACCAGCCGCGGTGACGATCGTGTCTTTGCTCCGGCCGCGAAAGTAGATGTTGCCTTGTGGACCAACTTCTCCAATATCGCCCGTGTGAATCCAACCATGCTCGTCAGTAAGCGGTTGAATGCCGGCGCCCCAGTATCCGGGTGAGACGCTGTCGCCGCGCACCAGAATCTCTCCGTTTTCGTTCAACTTTACTTCCTGTCCCGGAATGGGTTTTCCAATCGAGCCGCGACGCGTGCGAAAGGGATGAGACAGGCTTGTAAGCGATGCGGTCTCGGTCATGCCGTATCCTTGAATCACTGCATAGCCGAGCCGCCGCCAGAAACTTTCGGTCTCGCTTTCTAAAGTTGCGCCACCGCTTATGAAGGCCCAAAATCGCCAGCCAAATCGACGCCGTACATCGCGGAAGGACCACCAGTTTTGTAAGAAGTGACGCCTTTCAGCCGCGGCAAGCTGATTGGTAGTGAGTCCATGGTCGTTTATAAGTTTCTCACGCAGCGTTTCGAGAACGCGTGGAACGGTCACGACTACGTTGATTCGTTCTTTCTTAGTGACCGCGATGATCTCTGAGGGCTTGTACGATTCACGGAAATAAACCTGCCCACCCAGGAACTCGGGAATGAAGATTCCCATCAACTGCCCAAAGACGTGGCTCAGCGGCAGAAGACAGAGAAACCGCAGTGGATGTACAAGTCGTTCCCAGCGCTCGTATTTTTTGAACTCCTTTTCGATCGGAGCGATGTTGGAGAGGATATTTCGATGTGTGAGACAGACGCCTTTGGGCTCGGCAGTGGTTCCGGAGGTGAAGACGATTTGGACGAGATCGCCGGGCGCAACGTTCGTAGCCGTGTAGGGTTTATCCGAGTGTCTTTCAATGACCGCTCCCAGGTCGCTAAGTGCGATGCGCGGAACGTCGAGTTGTGGCTCCGAGTCATCTGAGAGCAGCAGTTTGGCAGAGACTTGTTGCTGAACTCTCGCAGCAAAATCGGGTGCAGACTTGAGATCCAGTGGCACGATGACTGCTCCACGCAACAGACAGCCATAGAATGCCGCAATCCACTCCGGACTGTTCTCGGCCCAAAACAGCACGCGGTCGCCGGCGCCGATGTCACGCGTTTCAAGTTCACGTGCAAACTGAAAAGCACAGGCTGCGAGGCGAGTATAGGACCACCGCGAGATCCGGAGGCCACGCCAGTGCACGACGGCCGTCTGCTGGCCACGAGCCAAACAGTCATCGAGAAAGCTGAGCAACGTCTCACGCATCAGGGGTTGGACTAGATTCTCGCGCAAAGACGCAAAGGCGGCAAAGGAAGACTCGTCGTTCTTCTTTGCCGCCTTTGCGCCTTTGCGGGAAATTACTATTGGCCGATTGGAGGATCGGTGGCGGTCGCCTGCTGATTTGGATTTACGTGAATGATGTTTGTATCTGAATCAACGTAGTAATAGTTCTTGCCCGTAGCGCTCACTCCGGTTGGCACCTGCGGGTCGGCATTGATGGTGTAACCAGGCTGTGACGACGTAGACTTCGGAATAACCTTCATCGTATAGACGTACCCGTCCACCACTGGAGTAGTGCCGTCGAAACGGCTGTCGAGCAGGTTCTCCTTACGCATCTCCTCAAACGTGCCAAACGAGCTGCGCTGGTGAGCGTTGTAATAAAGCATCTGTTGCTCCGCAATCGAGCGAAGGGTTTTAACTGCCGCCGCCTCATTGGCAGCCTTAATAGCAGATCGATATCCGGCGATGCCCACTCCGATGAGTATGCCGATGATGGCGATAACGATCATCAACTCAATGAGCGAAAAGCCGCGCTGGTTCTTTTTAGTATTATTCAGGGGTTTCATAAGCTATCTCCTCGGCACTTACACGTAGGTTTGAGTTTTTAGTTCCGGTTTCCGCTACGCTTGCCGCGCCTTAGTCTACTACAGGAAGGCGCCAGAATCACATTGCCCCCACGGCCAACTTTTACGTGCGACACATGCTCTTAGCATGTAGAATGCAGGCAATTCATGCGGAACCTCGAACCCATCAGCAGTGGCCAGCTAACCAGCGCAAGTGCGGTCGAACAGATTGAGCGGCTGCAGCAGGCTGTCGAAACGGTCATCAAGGGCAAGCCCGAAGCAATTCGACTGGCGATTGTCACGTTGATTGCCGGCGGCCACCTGCTGGTTGAGGACGTTCCGGGGGTAGGCAAAACGACGCTCGCTCACGCGCTCGCACGCGCTCTGGATTGTAGTTTTCAGCGCATTCAGTTTACTTCCGACCTGCTGCCCTCCGATGTGATCGGACTTTCCGTCTACAACCAGCACAGCGCCATGTTTGACTGGAAGCCGGGCCCTGTTTTCGCCAACGTGGTATTGGCCGACGAGATCAACCGCACCACTCCGAAGACACAGTCTGCACTGCTGGAAGCGATGGCTGAAAGACACGTGACCGTTGAGGGAAGGACTCACGACTTGCCGGCGCCATTCATCGTCCTGGCGACGCAGAATCCCATCGAGCATCACGGCACTTACCCGCTACCCGAGTCGCAGCTCGATCGATTCATGTTGCGATTGCGCATCGGGTATCCGGCCCCGGCCGACGAACAACGCATCCTGCGCGATCGTGAGTATGCAGATCCACTGGACGCTCTCGAACCGGTGATGACCGCGCCCGAAGTAGTCGAACTGCAACAAGCCGTTGCCACTGTAGCCGTAGACGATGCACTGGTCCAATATCTGATGCGGATCGTGGCGGCAACGCGAAATTCGGAGATGCTGGATCTCGGCGTGAGCCCGCGCGGTACTTTGGCGCTGTTTCGTGCGGCGCAGGCGCTGGCCCTTGGCGAGGATCGAACGTACTGCATTCCCGATGACATCAAGCGCCTGGTGGTCCCGGTCTTTGCTCATCGCATCGTAGTGAGCTCGCGATTCTCATCGTCGCTCCGCCGCAGTGAGGAAGCAGAAGCGGTCCTGAATGAAATCCTGAAGACAGTTAGTGTTCCTCTGTGAAAGGCAGTTTCCCGCAAAGGCGCAAAGATGCAAAGGTTCTCTGGAAATCTCCTTTGCAACTTTGCGCCTTTGCGGGAAAGTTCATGTAGGAAGAATTTTTAACATTGATTCCTCGAAGATCATCCTTAGTGCGTGTAATTCTCGGGACGTTGCTTGTCCTTTCCGGACTTGCAGCGGCACTGGTGACTGTGTTGGCTCGCCGCGCGAATGAGACTGGGCTTGCGGGAGCCGCGGCGATCTTGTCGTTACTGATCGCGTTGCTGCTTACGATCTTTATCGTTCCGCCGCTGGCGCGCTCCGCGCGAGTGGAAGTCTCAAATCTCGATTTTCCGTTTGAACCGACCAGCGGGGGCGGCGTGTTCCTCGTGATCATCATCGTGGTTGGTTTTGCCGCGTGGAACACGGGGAACAACCTGCTGTTTCTCGTCTTCTCATTGCTTTGTTCCACGCTCTTCGTCGGCTGGATTGCTGCTCGCACTTCACTACGTGACCTGACAGTCTCGGCGCGTTTTCCCGATCACATCTTTGCGGCTGAGCCGGCGCCGGTGATCGTCACACTGCGCAATATGAAACGTGTGTTACCTTCGTTTTCCATTCTCGTCGAAGCACGTGGTCCGCATAGTGAAACGGGCGAGAGTTCGAAACGTCGACGGCGCTATGCCAAGCGCTTGCTGGCTTACTTCAGTTACGTACCCCATCACGCAGCCGCGGAACAGCGAGTCGAGCAGTTGTTTCCCACTCGCGGGCATGTGCTGATCGATGGGTTTGAGTTGTCCACTCGGTTCCCGTTTGGCTTTTTTCGCCGGCGGCGGCGTTTGCGAGCACGAAACGTAGACATCATCGTTTATCCGAAGCCTGAAGCGATAGGCGACGAATTGCATCTGCTGCCGATGTACGCGGGCCGAATACCTTCCTTGCGCCGTGGCGCGGGACACGATCTGTTCTCGTTGCGCGACTATCAACCACAGGACGATTTGCGACATATCGATTGGAAAGCGACTGCGAGATCGCGGAGGTTGACCGTGCGAGAGTTCACTTCCGAAGACGAGCGTCGCATCACGATCATTTTGGACACGCATCTGCGGCATGGGGAATCGCAGGAGCGATTTGAACGTGGTGTGGTGCAGGCGGCGTCGCTGATCAAGCACTTTATTGATGAGCGCGCGGAAGTCCGGCTTGTGCTGGGCCGGGAAGTTGGACCATTTGGGTCCGGGACGGATCATCTCTATCGTTGCCTGCGCCGGCTTGCTTTAGTGACGCCGCACGCTGGTGCTGACCTCGAGATCGATACAGCGGTGACTCGTGATGTTGTCGACCACGATTACGCGATACTTTTGACGGCCGCGTCGCCCGGAACGATACCGGCGAACGTTTGGCGCACCAGCCACGTGATCTACTTGTAGCCACAAAGAGGCACAAAAGCACAAGATGAATATAGTGACCGAATCTGCGGCGGCTCCGAGTCGATCTGCTGCCTATTCTTCCTCGACAATCCTACTGATCGGGTTGTGTTTCGTTGTCTCAGGCGCGACCGGGCTGATTTATGAAGTGCTCTGGGCGCGCATGCTGGGGTTGGTGTTCGGAGCGACGACGCTTGCAGTCAGTACTGTGTTGGCTGCGTTCATGGGTGGTCTCGCACTCGGTAGCGCGCTGGCAGGCAGGCTTGCGTCACGGATCAGGAAACCACTCGGCACGTATGGCGTGATGGAGATCGCGATTGCTGTTTACGCCTTGCTCGTCCCGTTCCTGTTTCGCTGGATCGATGACGTGTACGCGTTGATCTGGCAACAGTTTCAGCCCGGTTTCTTTGCGTTTAGTTTGTGGCGTTTTTTGCTTTCGAGTCTGGTTTTACTCGTGCCGACAACTCTGATGGGCGCAACGCTCCCGGTGCTTGCCGCAGCGTTAGTTCATTCTTCGGATAGAAATTCAAACTCCGTCGCTCGACTTTACGCGTGCAATCTCGCGGGCGCCATTCTCGGCACGCTCGCGGCAGGTTTTGTGTTGTTGCCGGCGCTGGGTGTTCGGACCACGATCGCCGTTGCCGCAATTTTGAATGTGATCGTCGGAATAGTCGCGATCATTTTGCAACGCCGCACAACACCAGTCTCTGCTTTCGAACCTCATCCTGTTAATCTTGAAAAAAATCCTGATCATCCTGTCTCATTTTGGTTTTTCGCAGCCGTCGCATCGGGCTTTGTCACCATCAGCACGCAGGTTTCATGGACCCGAATCCTGACGATGATCATCGGCTCCAGCACTTACGCGTTTAGTATCGTCGTAGCACTCTTCCTGATTGGCCTTGCTGTAGGTGCATGGTGGATTGCCCGGAAAGATCGAGCTGAAAGATTGCGCCCGACTATTTTGAAGGTCCAGGTGCTGACGGCGATCAGCCTGCTTCTGAGTCTGTTTGTGCTCAACAAACTTCCCGCGGTCGTTGTTACGCTGGGACTAAAGTTCCAAACAGCTTCGTGGGCCGGATTGCTCGCACTGCAAATCCTGTCTGCAACTCTGCTGATCCTCGTGCCTGCTACGTTGATGGGTATGGTCATGCCGCTGGTGCTGGTCTGGGCCAGTGCCGATCAAGGGAAAGCAGTTGCGCGAGTTGGTCGCAGCTATGCGGTGAACACGATCGGCGCGATCGCAGGTGCGTTCATCACCGGCTTCCTGTTGATTCCAAAAACAAGCACGAGGTTTACGTTGCTACTCGCAGCGACGTGTTGCCTGGTAGTGGCGGCGGTCGCGTATCAACCGGACGCGTCACAGCGCGATCCGGCTTTGAAGCGCAGTCTCGCAATCGGACTGACGCCGGTTCTCGCTATCGTGCTCTTCCTGGTTGCGCCGCCGATGAATCTCGCGGACCTTTCGATTGGCGCTTACGACAGTTTGGTCCGAGTGCTTGCGCAAAGCCGCGAGGGAACGAACAACGCGTCTGATCAAGCAAACAAACCGGAAGTTCATGAGTTGCTGATGTATCAGGAAGGCCCGACGGCCACTGTTTCTGTTCGTAGAGATCAGAACACTGTTTCGATGGCCATCAACGGCCGCACGAATGCGTCGGACAGTATTTACGACATGCCCACGCAGGTCATGCTCGGACAAATTCCTTTACTGATTGCGCCCCGAATCTCTAACGGCTTGATCATCGGTTACGCAACCGGCATCACTGTGGGCTCGATGCTGCAGTCGCCCATTCAGTCTGTGACCTGTGTTGAACTCGAGCCAGGGACAGTTGACGGGTCGAGATTTTTTGAACACATCAACAATCGACCGCTCGACGATCCACGCACGACTTTGATCATCGACGACGCGAGAGCGTTTCTGCGCGTGACGCCGAATCGTTATGACATCATCGTGAGCGAGCCGAGTCATCCATGGGTGCCGGGTGTGGCGAATTTGTTTACGCAGGAATTTTTTGAGCTTGGGCGCGGGCGTTTGAGTGATGAAGGAATCTTTGTGCAGTGGGTGCAGATCTATCAACTGTCAACGGAGAGTTTACGATCGGTGCTGGCGACGTATCACAAAGTGTTTCCGCACGTGCTGGTGTTTCGCGTTGGCGGATTGAACAAGGGGAAGGATCTGCTGCTGGTGGGAAGTAATCGGCCGTTGAATCTGGATCGTTTGGCGGAGCGGTTCGCTGATCCGCGCATGGCTGCGGAAATCGGGAGAGTTGATTTGAAGACAGAAGCGGATATTCGTGGATGGTTTGTGTGTGATGAGTCGAAGCTTGGACCGGCGGTGGCGGGTGCGAAGATCAATACCGACGACAATATGCATATTGAAATGACTGTGCCACGCGAGGCATTTCGGCCGTTGATGCAGAGTAATGCGGAGTGGGTGCAGGCATTGGCCCAATAACATGTTTTCCCGCAAAGGCGCAAAGAAAAGCTTAAAGGTTTTCCATTGCGCCTTTGCCATATTTGCGCCTTTGCGCGAAATAAACTCTCACTTAATCAAGGCCGCCGCCGCATCCTCGCCACTGCGAATGCAGTCTGGAATGCCGGCACCGCGGTAAGCGTTACCGGCGAGGGTTAGGCCGGGTAGTTGGTTCAAAGCGTTTTCGATATCTTTCACTCGATCCAGGTGGCCCACTTCGTACTGCGGCATCGATCTTTCCCACTTCGCCACTTCGGTGAATAACGGCGGCTCGCTGATCCCCAACAACTCACGCAGGTCGGCATCAACTCTCCTGGACATCTCCAACTCGTCCAGCGCAAAGATCTCAGGCTGCAACGCGCCGCCGGCAAACGCGCGTAAGAGCACATGTTCATCAGGCGCGCGGCCGGAGAACTTCACGCTGCTGAACGTGCACGCGATCAGAGATCTCTTTTCAATGAATGGAACCACGAATCCGAATCCATTGAGCGGATGAGCGATGGCGGATCGCTTGTAGCCGAAGTTGATAGTCGCCGTTGATGCGTATTTGATTTGTTTGAGTTTCGTCGCGAGATCTTCTTTCAACAGTGAAGCCGCGACATAAGCCGGCACAGCCAAACAGATCGCATCAGCTTGAAGCAGCTCACCCGTGTTCGTTGTGATTGTCCAGGTTCGACCATCGCGTTGCAATGCTTTGGCTCGCGTATTCAAGCGAATGTCGGCATTGACTTGGGCGAGTGCGTCGGTCAGCACCTGCATTCCTCGATCGAACGAGAGAAACAGACTGTAGCGCGCGCCGCTCGTGCCGCTCTTTTGCGCGTTACCCTGCCGCAGCATTGCGAGAATCAGGCTCCGATGTTTTCGCTCCATGTCCAGGAAGCGCGGCAGCGTCGCGCGCAGGCTGAGCGTTTCAGGATCAGCCGTGTAAATACCGCCGACCATCGGTTGGGCCATGCGTTCGAGCGCTTCTTTTCCGAGTCTTCGCCTGACAAAACTCGCCAGACTTTCATCGTCTGTACCGTTTGTAGACCTTCGAGGCAGAAACAGATCCGCGGCCATTCGTGCTTTGCCTGCCACACTGAAGATATCAGTCATCAGGAACGGCGCGATCCGCGATGGCGCAAGCAACTGAAACCCTTCCGGCACGGGACGCAGCCGTCCATTTCTCACGATGAAACTGCGTCGATACTTTTCGTTTGTCTGGATTAATCGCGACTCGAGTCCGAGGCGCCTGGCTAGCGCGAGTGCGTGAGGCTTTTCTGAAATGAAAGAATCCGGTCCGCGTTCAAGGAGAAACCCGTCGCGATGTTCTGTTTGAATTGTTCCACCGAGTCGATTGGAAGCTTCAATGAGCGTGACATTAGTTTGTCCGAGTGCTATCAGCCGGTGCGCGGCCGCTAGACCCGAGATCCCACCACCAACAATCACTATCCTGTTCATCCTGCTAAATCGTGTAAATCATGTACAACAATTTGGCGCACAGATACTCGGCGGCACGCGATTATCAATCCTCTCCAGCATCAACTCTCGAATCATCCTCACGAACGCCGGATGTGTCCCCGCAGTACGAGCACGCACCATTCTCAATCCAATCTCCTCACACACCCTTCGCGCCTCGACATCAAGATCGTAAACCACCTCCATGTGATCCGAAACAAAACCAATCGGCGCGACCACGACGCTTGTTTCTCCCTCGAGTCGTAGTGCTCTCAAGTGATCAAAAACATCGGGCCCCAGCCACGGTTGAGACGGAGAGCCACTACGGCTTTGATAGACCAACTGCCAATGATCAACACCCAGCGCCCGGGCAATCACGCCACCGGTTTCCATTAATTGTGCAGCGTAGTCGCAGCTTGCGGCCATCGACTCGGGAATGCTATGCGCAGTGAAAACAAGCGAAGCCGGCGAATCAACTTCCTCCGTCACTTCACGAATGCGAGCGACGTTCGCTTCAATGAAAAGCGGATGGTTATAGAACGCCCGCAGCTTCTCGACGCGTGGCGCACCTGGTCCAACTTCAGCCTGCGCGTCGGCGATGTTCTGACGATACTGCCGGCAACTCGAGTAAGAACTATAGGCTGACGTTACAAAAGCCAGGGCGTTCTGAATACCATCTGCTGCCATCTGACGCAGAGTGTCCGGCAGCAACGGGCGCCAGTTGCGATTACCCCAGTAAATCGGAAGCCGCGGACCATTTATCTCCAACTCCCTTCCTACGGCCGCGATCAATTCGCGATTCTGTTGATTGATCGGACTTACACCGCCGAACAATTCGTAGTGACGCGCGACTTGCAGCATTCGCTCGCGTGGGACATTGCGACCGCGCAAGACGTTTTCAAGGAAGGGAATTACGTCATCCATGCCTTCGGGGCCGCCGAATGACACAACGAGCAGCGCGTCGTAATTGTCCCTCTTGTAATCCGTTTTCATCCGTGTAATCTGTGGCTCATCTCATGGACCATGTCGACTAGGGCAATCACGTTTTCGACCGGAGTCTCAGGCAAGATGCCATGTCCGAGATTGAAGATGTGGCCCGCGCGTCCACCAGCTTGATCCAAAATTCGTTTCGCGTGCGCTCGCAGCGCATCCTGGTTTGCAAACAAGACAACGGGATCGAGATTTCCCATGACAGCTGCATCATGGCCGATACGCTGCCAACCTTCATCGAGTCTGACACGCCAATCGAGTCCGATCACGTCGCCGCCGGCTTCGCGCATCAACTCCAGCAGCGTCGCTGTTCCAGTGCCGAAATGAATTACGGGAACGCCCGCCGCAACATTCTGAATGACGCTTCTCGTATGCGGCAGAACGAATTCACGATAATCGTCGGGACTCAAGCAACCCACCCACGAATCGAACAACTGCACCGCCTGCGCGCCTGCTTCGATCTGAGCGTTCAAATATTTTGCGAGAGCGCGTGAGATCAACGCCATCATCGCGTGCCAGGCGCCCGCGTCGTCGTACATCAATCGCTTTGCATGAACGTAATTTTTGGATCCGCCGCCTTCAATGAGGTATGACGCGAGTGTGAATGGAGCGCCACAAAAACCGATCAAGGGAATGTCTCGTTTGAGCGCACGACGCGTTTGCCGGATCGCTTCGTAGACAAACTCGAGCGCGTTCACATCTTCAAGCTCACGAAGTCGGTCGACATCAGCGGGCTTGCGAACCGGATTGTGAATAACGGGTCCTTCGCCTTGGGCAAACTCGAGATCAATGCCTAGCGGTTCAAGGATCAGGAGGATGTCGGCAAAGATTATGGCTGCATCGACGCCGAGACGCTCGACAGCAGTGACAGTAACTTCAGCCGCAAGCGATGGCGTTTTACAGAGTTCGAGAAAGGTGGTTCGCGCGCGTACTTCTCTATACTCGGCCATGTAGCGGCCCGCTTGCCGCATCAGCCAGATCGGCGTGTAAGGCACCGGCTCCCGCCGGCACGCCCGCATAAATACACTGTCTTTTAACGAGTGATCCAAAGACGCGCATTATACTACGCGTGTTTGAGTTTGGAGGCCTCCCTGGAGTGCGGCGGCCTGGCGCCGCTTTGTTATTGGTCACGCCTCATTGAGACCAAAG
>JAICGZ010000184.1 GCA_025922875.1 Pyrinomonadaceae bacterium | reverse complement strand
CTGATGATCGTATCGTTGCGGGCGCTGGGGCGTTTGTTCCTCTGCGCGTGCGGCTACTTTGATGTTTGGACCAGCGATACGTGCAGTTCGAATAACTCGCAGCAGTTATTCGATCCGTACAGCTTCACTCACGTGCTCCACGGCTTCCTGTTCTTCTGGCTGATCAGGCTGTTGTTTAGAAGAATGACTGCGTACTGGCAGTTCTGGCTGGCGCTCCTTTTGGAAAGCGCGTGGGAAGTTTTTGAGAACACAAGCTTCGTCATTAACAAATACCGAACTGAAACGGCCGCGCTTGGTTATACGGGCGACACAGTCGTGAATTCACTGGGCGATCTCGCTTGCGCGCTCGTGGGTTTTCTTATTGCACGGCAGTTCGGTATTCGTCGTTCGTTGATCGCGTTTCTATTGATCGAGCTGATCCTGATTCTTTGGATACACGACAGTCTACTGTTACAAATTCTAATGTTGATACAACCGGTGGAAGCGATTAAGTTGTGGCAGATGTGTCGTTGAAATCTTACTTTGGTGACGCAGAAGTAGCGTTGCTCGTAGTCGTGATTACACGGCTATCAAGATCTCTTAAGGCGGCGAGGTTCTTTTCACGCAGTTCCACGGCACTCTGTCCCACCTGAATCCCAACCGACTGCGCTTGCGCCATCTTCTTGAACGTTGCGTAAGGAATCTTCGCTTCCAGCGTTTCCACCTTCGTGTCCCAGGTGCCGGGTGTGGCGCTCACGGGACTCATCCTGCCTAGTCTCATAGTTTCAGTATCAGTCACAACCATCAGCTCTCTCTGGTCAGGTCCGTGAAGGTGCACCCAATCTTTATTTTCAAACACGACTTGGATGGTGACGTGGCGAACGTAATTGAGCTGCGTGCCAGGGCAGTGCAACGTAATCTCCAGGCTGACGCAGGCGTCTTTGAACTTGTCCTTGAAACCGTCGCAGCTAACCTTCATTTTTCGCAGCCGTATAGTAGTTTCGTAGTTAAACCCGTCGTATTTTGTCTCAATCTTGCCGCCGTGCTTAACCGGTTGCTGCCCCTGGGGCTTAGCTCCCGCCGGCTGAAGAAGAAGCATCGCACTACAGCTCAAAACAAGCACGAGGTTTTTCATAAGTTCTCCAAATCCAGGATTACTTTGTGACCAGGTGAATAATCGGGGCGGACTCGTGAGGAAGGTCACAAGAAACATAGCGAAGCCGCCGAGGCCGTGTCAACAAATTTGTACATAGCCACAGAGAGCCGCAAAAAGCACAAAAATTCGGCGGAACCCCTTTGTGCTTTTTGTGCTTCTTTATGGCAAAGTACAACTTATGAAAGCTTCTCTTTCAGACGAGTCTCTAAATGAGCTTACGGATAGATTGCGCCGGGCAAATGAGGAGTTTACACGCCACTACCCTGGTGAAACCGGCCGTCGCCAACCTGTACACACAGTTTACGGAGGCGCGCACCTCTTCAAGTCCGACTCGGCAAAACGATTAGGCTCGCTCGCGCAACGTTCACTCGATCAATTCGCTCCCGACTTTGTGGCCTTCGCAAGGGCCATCGATCTACCCGGATCGGACCAGCTTCCTGCAAGTTTTGAGGAAGCTGCTGACCTGGTCAATTATCTTAACAACAAACCCGAGCAGGCGCGCAAAGAGAAGAAGGCGGCATGGCTGGCTTACACGATTTATCGCCGGGTCACAGATAAACTCGTGCGAGAACCCGTCGAAGACTTTCGCATCGATTTTGAAGACGGCTACGGAAACCGGCCCGATGAAGAAGAGGATGAGCACGCTGTCTCCGCTGCGGCCGAAACTGCTGACGGAAGTAAAAAAGGAACACTGCCTCCGTTCATAGGCATTCGCATCAAGCCGTTCAACGAAGAGCTGCGAGCGCGCAGCTTCCGCACACTCGATATTTTTGTCTCGAGTCTTGTCGAACTCAACAACGGCCGTTTGCCTGACAACTTTGTAGTGACCTTGCCGAAGATCACTATTCCGGAACAGGTGTCGACACTCGCCGCCTTGTTGGGACAGCTCGAGAAGCAAACAGGTTTGGCTGAAGGCAGTTTGAAATTCGAGATGATGATCGAAACCACGCAATCGATCATCAACCATCGTGGAGAGATCAATCTTCCGCTGTTGCTTGCGGCCGCGGAAGGCCGTTGCGTCGCTGCTCACTTCGGAACTTACGACTACACTGCGGGGTGCAACATCACCGCGGCCCATCAACACATGCTGCATCCCGCTTGCGACTTTGCGAAGAGCATGATGCAGGTTTCGTTTGCCGGCACCGGTATCTGGCTCTCAGACGGCGCGACCAACATCATGCCGGTGGCTCCGCATCGTTTCACGGAAGGTGGCGCGCCTTTAACGCAGCGGCAGATTGAAGAGAACCGTGAAGTGGTCCATCGCGCGTGGAAACTTCACTACAATCACATTCAGCACTCGTTGACGAATGCTTTTTACCAGGGATGGGATCTCCATCCGGCCCAACTCCCGACGCGCTACGCCGCCGTCTACGCATTTTTTCTCGAGAGCCTTGAAGCCGCCTCCGAGCGGCTGAAAAACTTTGTCGAGAAGGCCGCGAAGGCAACGCTGGTGGGCGACGTTTTCGACGATGCCGCCACGGGCCAGGGGTTACTCAATTACTTCCTACGCGCAATCAACTGTGGTGCGCTCACTGAAGACGAGGCGGTCGAATTATCCGGACTCACGTTAGAGGAGTTACGCTCAGCATCGTTCGTCAAAATCCTGAAGAACCGGCAGGCGTGTTGAGCACTTAGTTTTGTGACTCTTAGCCGGTTTCGGTAAATAATAGCCGTTTTCGACGATGAATAGCCGCCCTCACCCGAATACCCGATGTGGTAAACTCGCGGCAACTCACAGACATCGGAGCCTTATGAATACGAAACTAAGACGTCTCACCATCGCCGATTTGGATGCGTTGCCTACAGACGATGGGAATCGCTACGAAATAATAGAAGGAGAACTGTTTGTGTCCACCTCACCGGGTCTTCCTCATCAAATAGTATTGAAAAACCTTATAGTCCTGATTGACCGTTTCCTGGAGATGAACCCGAGCGGAACGGTTGTTCCGAACCCCGGTTTAGTTCTCAGCGAGTACAGCGGCGTTGTTCCCGATATCGTATTTTTTCTTCACGAGCAGCGTGAAACGATTGTCACGGGTGAGCGATTGACTGGACCTCCGGTCTTGGTGATCGAGATAGTTTCTCCCGGTTCCGCAAACATTCGACGCGATCGCGTGGCTAAGCTCCAGCTTTACGCTAAGCATCAGGTCCCGGAGTATTGGATTGTCGATCCCAGGAATCTGACCGTCGAAAAATACGTCAGGCAGGGAGCTTTTTTGAGTCTGTTGCAGACTCTGCAACATGACGAAGAACTGTCGACTGATGCTCTTCCAGGCTTCTCATGTCGATTGAGTCAAATCTTCAGGCAATTCTAAATTATGACATCATTGAAACTTATCATTTCGATCATTCTAACCATGGGCTTAATCGCAACAACTTCGACGGGCCAAAAACCGGCGGCCGGCGATCCGGAGCTTGCACGCAAGATCGCGCGCTTTGCGCCGACTACCTTGACTGCCGATGTCTCGAAGCTCACTCCTAAGGACCGGCAGGCTCTCGACAAGATCATCGCCGCGGCGAAGCTGCTCGATCCGTTGTTCCTGCGTCAGGTGTGGGGTGGCAACGAGGCGCTCGAGAAGAAACTTCAGGCTGACAAAACACCCGCCGGACGCCAGCGGCTTCATTATTTTTACATCAACGATGGTCCATGGTCGCGACTTGACGATAAAGAACCGTTCATCGACGGTGTGCCGCGCGAGAAGCCGGCTAACGCCAGCTATTACCCGGACGACATGACGAAGGAAGAGTTTAACTCCTGGGTCCAGGGACTCTCCGAGGCCGACAAGCAAAAAGCGACCGGCTTCTTTTACCTGATTCGACGCGGACCAGATAAGAAACTCACGATCGTGCCTTACAGCGAAGCTTACAAGGAGTATCTCGTTCCCGCTGCGGCCTTGCTGCGCGAGGCTGCTGCGCTGACGACAAACGCGACGCTCAGGAATTTTCTGAACAAACGCGCGGACGCATTTGGTTCGGATGACTACTACGAGAGCGATGTCGCGTGGATGAACCTCGACTCGCCAATCGACGTCACCATTGGTCCATACGAAACCTACGAAGATGAGTTGTTCAGTTACAAAGCCGCATTCGAGGCGTATGTAACGCTGCGCGACGACGTTGAGACAGACAAGCTTGCGAAGTTCAGCGGGCACTTGCAGGAGTTGGAGAATAACCTGCCGATGGATCCGCGTTACCGGAATCCGAAACTGGGTGCGGCCTCGCCGATCAGAGTCGTAAACGAGGTCTTCGCCTCAGGCGAGGGAAACAGCGGCGTGCAAACCGCTGCTTTCAACCTTCCGAATGACGAGCGCGTGGTCAAGGAGAAGGGCTCGAAGCGCGTCATGCTGAAGAACGTTCAGGACGCAAAGTTTAATAAAACGCTGATTCCGATCTCGCGAGTGGTGTTGGACCCGTCTGACCAATCAGCACTGGCCTTTGATTCCTTCTTCACGCACATACTTTGTCACGAGTTGGTGCACGGCCTTGGTCCGCACAACATCACCGTTGGCGGGCAGGAAACGACCGTGCGGAAGCAGTTGAAGGAACTCTATTCCGCGATTGAAGAAGCGAAAGCCGACATGACCGGACTTTGGGCGCTACAGTTCATGATTGATCGCGGCATCATCGATAAGGGAATGGAGCGCACGCTCTACACGACTTACCTCGCGAGTATGTTTCGCTCAGTGCGTTTTGGAATTACGGAAGCGCACGGGCGCGGCGTCGCGATGCAATTCAACTATTTGACCGACGAAGGCGCGATTAAGTTCAACGAAGCAAAAGGGACGTTCAGCATAGATCATTCGAAGATCAAAGAAAGCGTGACGAAACTGACGCGCGAATTGCTGACGCTTCAAGCCGAAGGGTCTTACGACAAGGCAAAGGCGATACTGGAGAAGTACGCAGTGATCCGGCCGCCAATGCAGCAAGCGCTGGATAAGTTGAAAGACGTGCCGGTGGATATCGAGCCGGTGTTTCCGTTGGCTAAGTAAAAGCGAAAAGAATATTTCCCGCAAAGGCGCAAAGACGCGAAGAAGGCGCAAAGATAGCACTGTCTCTTTCTTTGCGCCTTTTCTTCATCTTTGCGCCTTTGCGCGAAAACTATTCCTTAAATTGCTTCCTGAAAAAGGTTGCGATCTTCCAGGCATCGATCGCTTTCCACGGCAGCTCAGCGGTCGTGTAGTGGCCGCACGGAAGCCAAACAATATCGAGCGGCAAATCGTAGCGACGAGCTTCAGCGATCGCTTCGTGAGAGAGGTCGATCGGGAAGGTGAGATCGTAGCGCGCAACGATAAAGCGCATTGGCCGGTGGCCCATGCCGGCTATGCGGGGCATGAACGGCAGCGGACTTATCGGCGCCCAGAAAGTACGCAGTTCATCCAACGTTAAGTGATCGGCAAAGCCCGCGCGTACGTGCTCCGTCGAGAGTCCGTGCCAGACAACATCCGCTACATAACCTGAAACGTGATTGAAGGCGCCTGCATGGAGGTCCGGTTCGTGTGCAAAAGCAAGGAACGAGATGCACGATCCGACGCTCGTTCCCAGAATTCCCACACGCTCATACCCTTGCATTTTCAACCACCGCACGGCTGCACGAGTATCCAGCACAGCCTGCCTCATCGATTGAATGGTGCGCCCGACGTTGGTGCAGACGAGGTGGTCCGCACGTTCAAGCTCGGCCGGCCTTCGTTGCTGATGATAGGGAAGCGTGAGCCGCAGTGCTGACATTCCAATCATGTTGAAGATGCGGCAGGCTTCAACGTGACTTTCAGGTTGCGCATTCCACTGTGGTAGCACAACCACGGCGTTGCGCGGTGCCTTTCCATTCCTGCTTTTCGCTGGGAAGAACCTCGCCCGGGCAGTATTGTTTTCGATTGAAGGCGTGTGGACAGCGCTAGTCCAGGTCAGCTGATCGCCATCGAGCCGGTAATCGTTAATAGGCGGCAAGGCGTAGAAATCTTCGCTTGCATCCATCACCCGAGCAGTGTGGTTGCGAAACAGATCGCGCGGATCGTCGCCATTGACGTGATCCACGATGTACTGCAATCCCCACTCAAAAGGGCGGATCAGGCGGTTATTATCGAGTTGGTGATACCAGCGCTCGCGCCGGTGCATGTAGTTTTTCCAGAAAGCCACAGAGCGGGGATCCTAGCACACAGATCTACGCGGATGAAGTACGGATCATAATCCGTATTCATCCGCGTTAATCTGTGGCTTGTTTTAGTTACAGGTCGACAGCTTGAAGCTGTGGATATACGTGGTCCAGTTGAAGCTACCGTTAGCCGGTATAAACTCCGTCGTGAAGACAAACGTGCATCCGTCCACCGGGTCGACGCTGATGGTGCTGTAATCGCCCCATCGTGTCAGGCTTCCGGTTTGCGATCCTCCTCCAGCGTGAATCACAGTTTCATTGCCCAGTGTTCCCAGCGGATCGGCAGGTCCACGATAAGCATACCGAATGCTCGGCACAATATTCGCGCTGGAGATGTTGTAACCAACGGCGATGCCGCCGGTCTTGTCGGTCGCAGCGCTTCCCATCCAGCGGAAGTCGTTCGATGGCGCAAACGTTCCCTGTTGGTGTAACACTGGCGCCGCCGAGCCAAGAGTCTGTCCGGCAGCATTTCGCAACTCGTACCAGCGAATGCCCGTACCGGTGCCACTGGTCACTGAATGGTTAATAACCAGCGCTTCGTGTGTGCCGAAGTTCCGGTAACTCAACCGGTACATCAATCGATCGGCTAAAGAGTCGAGCCGCGTTGTGGTTCCCGGTTGCACAATGCAAGCACCGCCACCACAGGCCCTGCTAAACGCTGCGACTCCCGGAACATTAGTCGGACCTGTCAGTGTCCCGGTACCCGCGACCCAGTTCACGGAAAATCGCCAGAACTGGACTGCCGTACTCGTCAAGCTCATCAACAGGTTTGGTGAGCCCGGCGGTGGCGGTGTCGTGCCTTCAAGATCCGCCGGTTCGAGGCTATGGCCCAAGGTTGTGTTAACGCACGCTTGCCGCGCCGAAAGACCGAGCAGCATCTGGGCGCGCTCAAAAGCGCAAACCGTATTGCCAGTGAAGCTGGCGCCATTGCGGAACATGTTGTACGTGATGTAGTACGCATCCGGCCAAACGCTCATCTTCGGATAGTCGTTGAAGCTTCGGCTATACGAGAACGCATAGCGGAAGTAGGTTCCAGTCGGATCCGGGCTGGTCGAAACGGCCACGCACTGAGTGAAGGGTGTGGATGAAACGGCAAACTGAGTCAGGATCCAGCGATCGGCCAGCTGATCGTATTGAACGATCGGATCGCCGTCGTTGTCCGTCTGGCAGCGACCGCCAAAACCCTGCCACACAACGTTCCCGTTTTTTGGAAATCCGGGCACCAGGTTAAATCCGGTGATCTCGTTGTTGGCGCCTCTGGTCAATGTGTAGATTGAATAACGAAGGTTGACCCATTGCACGTAGTGATTAGGTCCAACGTCGCCTGTTGTATCCGGTGGCGCGACGCGGGCCTGTGGGTCCACGGGCGTACCGATTGTTGACGCCTTGATCTCAGCAAGAGCGGACGTCACGCCGATACTCTTCTCTGCCAAAGGATCGGTAAAGGGTCTGTTAGTGTGTCCGACAGGCTGCGGTCTGCCGGGTTCGAAATCTTTGCCACCGCGAGCAGGCTCCGGCCGTGCCCCCGTGTCAAACATTTCGCGAAGAGGTTTTGGTGACTTGTCAAAGTGGACTGGATAGCTAATCTCCGCTCGATGTCTGAGAGCCACGTCGCTTTGGGCTTGGGCTGTTAGAGGCAGTGAGCTAACCGTGCACAGGATCAACATCATTACGAGCGCATAAAACTTTTTCACGGGATATCCTCCAAATCAGGGCTATTGTGAGAAACGACGCGCGGTAGTAATTGGGAGTAAAGAAAACTACAGCTCGAATTGCACAGACACAAACTATTACAGGGTCCCCCAGAGAGTAGAAGCAACGCGATTTGGGGGCAGGCAGTATAGCACTGCTCAGCCGCTGCTGCCAGTGCTAACGGCGGTCGAAAAGTCGTCGCAGGATTTTCGGCAAAAGTAATGAGGCACTCAGTACGGACCCGGTCGTGAAGCGCCGGGCAAATCCACGAAACAGTGCGCCAGCCTGTTTTGTGTAGGGGAACCACCAGACGTCGGGTATGGCAGGTATTCCGTTGACGTGAATGTGTTGTGGCGTGACCATTTCGAGCAGTCCGAGACGGCCGTGCGTTCTGCCATAACCGCTCTGCTTTACCCCGCCCCACGGTGTTTGCGCTACGGCGTGCGTGTAAACCACCTCATTGACCATCACCGTGCCGGCGTCGATCTGCTCGGCAATGCGGCGCCCGCGAGCGATATCGCGTGTGAAGACGCTGGCGGTTAGACCATACACACTGTCGTTCGCTAACCGGATCGCCTCTTCGTCGGTTTTGAAAGTCATGATCGGCAACACGGGACCAAAGGTTTCATCGCGCATCAATTTCATGGAATGATCGACGCCGGTAACGACTGTTGGTTGATGAAACCAACCGTGCGAAATGTTAAGGCGATGCCCGCCGGTGCGCACTTCCGCGCCACGCTCGACTGCATCGCTTACATGCTCCTCGACGATCTGCAACTGCCGTTCGTTTGTCATCGCTCCAATGTCGATCGCATCGGTCGCAGCTTTGTCCTGCTTCAGTAGTTGCGTTTCCTTAACAACCAGATCGACAAACTGCTGAGCAACGGATTCGTGCACGTAGCAACGCTCAATCGAAGCACATGCCTGGCCGGAATTGCAGAAAGCTCCCCACACCGCGGCTCGCGCCGTGTTGGCGAGGTTTGCGTCTTCGAGAACGATCATCGGATCTTTACCGCCGAGTTCGAGCACTACGGGCGTCAGATGTTTGGCGGCAGCTTCGGCTACTCGCTTACCCGTATTCACGCTTCCAGTAAACATGATCTTGTTGACACCTGCTTCGACGAGCGCGGCCCCGGTAGTTCCATCACCGGTGACGATCTGGAGCAGTCCTTCCGGTAGTTCAGCCTGCTTGAATACATCTCCGATTTTCAATGCGGTGAGCGGCGTTAACTCACTCGGTTTCACTACGACCGCATTGCCGGCCATCAAAGCCATGACAACTTCATCCAGCGGTGTGGCCCACGGAAAGTTCCAGGGCGAAATGATCCCGACAACACCGAGCGGTTTGTAAACAACGTAAGACGAACGGCCCATCAGGTTGTACTGGCCGATGTCGATTCGGCGATGATCCAGCAGCCGGTGCGTGTTTTCCGCAAAGTAGTGCATGAGATCGAGCGTTGGCACGATCTCCATCGAGATTGCTTCGACGGCAGGTTTACCAGTTTCACGTGAGATCAGTTTGGCGATCTCTTCGAGCTGATCGAGCACGATTTCGCGCGCGCGTAAAATGAATCGACGACGTTGTCGATAGGAAAGCTCAGCCCAGGCGTGCTGCGCGGCGCGAGCCCTGCGAACAGCAGCCCCGACGTCATCAGCATTCATCAACGGCGCGCGCCCGACTTCTTCGCCGGTCGACGGATCGTGCGAGATAATCTCGCGCGTTTGTGTTGCTGGCAGAGTTCGGGTACTCATCGCGTGGAGCGATTATCCATCTAATGCACACTCGGGTACAATCTGCAAAACTTGATCAGCCGCAAGAGGCATAAAAAACAAATGATTAGACCACAGCTCGAGGAGTTTATGCGTCGCATGGCTCCGAAGTCCGTCGCCATCATTCCCGGTGCACACGACACGCGGCGCTCCAATGATACTCATTACCGTTTTCGTCAGGATTCAGACTTCTTCTATCTAACAGGCTTTGAAGAGCCGGATTCAATTGCGGTCATCCGGGCTGAAACTGATCCGAAGTACACCATGTTTGTGCGGCCCAGAGATCCTGAAAGAGAGATCTGGGACGGCCGCCGCGCGGGTGTTGAAGGTGCGAAGAGTGAGTTTGGGGCGCATGAGGCGTTTCCCATTGCGGAGTTTGGCGCAAAGCTCGAGGGCTATCTCGATGGCGCTGACGTGCTTTATTACCGGCTGGGCATGGATCGCGAGCTCGACGAAACAATCATTAAAGAGATCTCACGAATGCGCGGTTGGAATCGCAAACCGATTCATCCACCGCAGACGATTGTGGATCCGGCCACGATTATTCACGAGATGCGCGTGGTGAAAAGCGCTGACGAACTGGAGATCATGCAGACTGCTGCTGACATCGCCGCCGAAGCTCATTGTGAAGCTATGAAAGCAGTGCGGCCCGGGATGCGGGAGTATCAGATCGAGGCGCTAATCGAACAGGTGTTCCGGCGACACGGAGCAGCGGCTCCGGCTTACACGTCGATCGTAGGCGCCGGCGCGAATGCGACCGTGCTGCATTACATCAATAACGACGGTGAGTTGCGCGACGGCGATTTGCTCCTGGTTGATGCCGGCGCGGAATACAAGGGCTACGCTTCGGACATCACGCGCACGTATCCGATCAACGGGCGTTTCTCTCAAGCGCAACGCGAGATCTACGACCTGGTGTTGAAGGCGCAGATGGAATGCGTTGAGATGGTGCGGCCCGGTGTTACACACGATCAGTTAAAACAACATTCGATCGAAGTGTTAACGGAAGGCATGCTCGAGCTTGGACTGCTCGAGGGTAAGACTGAAGAGATCATCAAGGAGAAGAAGTACGAGAAGTTTTACATGCACGGACTCGGGCACATGCTCGGGATCGATGTGCACGACGTGGGCCGTTACTATTTTGGGAAGGAGTCACGAGCGCTCGAGCCTGGTGTGGTGATGACGGTGGAGCCGGGACTTTATATCGCGCCTGATACGAAGGACGTGCCTGAGAAGTATCTTGGAATCGGTGTGCGGATTGAGGACGATGTACTTTGCACTAACAATGGACCAAGGGTGTTGACTACTAAAGTCCCCAAGCAGGCTCAGGAGATTGAGGACTTAATTAGCCGCAGATGAACACGGATTGAACACGCGGATTTAAATCATCTTATGGATGATTGCGTCCGCGAATTCAGCGGTCTTCGCCGTTCCACCAACATCTCGCGTGCGTACCTTGCCTTCGGCAAACACAGCCAGCATCGCGTTCTCAACTCGATCTGCTGCCTCGCGTTCACCGATGTAGCGCAGCATCAGAATGCCTGATTGCAACAGGGCCGTGGGATTAGCGATCCCTTGCCCGGCGATGTCGGGCGCGGAGCCGTGCACCGCTTCAAACACTGCACCTCTTTCGCCAATGTTTGCTCCGGGCACCAATCCCAAACCGCCAACGAGACCCGCACACAGATCCGAAACGATGTCGCCGTAAAGGTTCTCGAGCAGCATGATGTCAAACTGTTCCGGTCGCATCACGAGTTGCATGCACGCGTTGTCGATAATCTTATCGTCAGCAATGATCTCCGGATAGTCCTCGCTCACCTTTCGAAAACAGTCGAGAAAGAGACCGTCCGAGAGCTTCATGATGTTGGCTTTATGGACCGCCGTCACCTTTTTACGCGACTCACGTTTCGCATGTTCGAACGCAAAACGCGCGATCCGAGTCGAGGCTTTCTCCGTGATGATCTTCAAGCTCTCGACGACGCCCGGCACCACGATGTGTTCCAACCCGGCGTACAAGCTCTCCGTGTTTTCGCGCACGACGATCAAATCAAGTTCGGGATAACGGCACGGCACATTCGGCAACGCGCGCACCGGGCGCAGGTTCGCGTAAAGATCCAACGTCTTGCGCAGCCCGACATTGACGGACGTGAACCCTTTGCCAATCGGAGTTGTGATCGGACCTTTGAGCGCGACCTTGTTTCGCAGAATTGAATCGAGCAGTTCCTGCGGCAGTGTTTCGCCGAATTTTTCGAGCGCCTGCGCGCCCGCGTAATGAGTTTCCCATTGAATATCGACACCGGAAGCTTCGATGATCCGCACTACGTTGGAAGCTACTTCGGGGCCAATGCCGTCGCCTGGAATCAGTGTGATAGGATGCATCGTTTGACGATAGTATCGAAATGAGGTCTATCAAAGGAAGCGCAGACGTTGTCGTCATCGGCGGTGGCGTTATCGGTTTGGCCATTGCACGCGCGCTCGCTTTGGGCGGGGTGCGCGATATTTGTTTAGCGGAGCGAGCGGGCCTTGGGACGGAAGCATCATTCGCTGCTGCCGGAATGCTTGTCCCGCAGGCCGAGGCCGACGCGCAGGACGACTTCTTCGCACTTGCGTGCCGGAGCCGCGATCTATATCCATCCTTCGCCGCCGCTTTGCGCGAAGAAACCGGCATTGATGTTGAACTCGACACGACCGGTACGCTCTATCTCGCCCTGACCGAGCACGATCAAGCAGAGATCGAGAAACGATACGAATGGCAAACCCGCGCCGGGCTTTCTGTTGAGCTTCTTAGCGCAGATGAAGCACGCCAGTTGGAGTCCTGCATCTCCGATTCAACGCGTGGCGCGCTGCGGTTTCCAAAAGACATTCAAGTCGAGAATAGACGACTGCTGAGCGCGCTGGCGAACAGCGTAAAGAACCTCGGTGTCACAATTTTTACCGAGACGAGTGTTGAATCGTTGATTATTGAAGGCGACCGCTTGACTGGCGTGCAGACGAGTCGCGGTAAAATTAATTGCGCAGCCGCGGTCGTTGCGGCGGGCACGTGGTCGGGTTTTATCAAACCG
>JAICGZ010000183.1 GCA_025922875.1 Pyrinomonadaceae bacterium | reverse complement strand
GATTACGAGATGAATATCCAGCAGGCGATCGACTTCCCGAGAATTCATCATCAATGGTTGCCGGATGAGCTTGTGCGCGAGCCGTTTGGCATGTCTGGAGACACGCAACGCGCACTAACCTCACGCGGCCACAAGTTCGCCGAAAAGCCCCGCCATCTCGGCGACGCCGAAGGGATCATGATCGAAGAGAAGACCGGCGTCCGCCTCGGCGCCACCGATCCACGCCGCAGCGATGGCCAGGCAGTTGGGTATTAGCCACAGATGAACGCGGATGAACACTGATCAGAATGCCTTAGCTAGTGAAGAACAAAAGCTGCTGGCCTGCATTCATTGCGGCTTGTGTCTCGAGGCGTGTCCGACTTATGTAATCACCGGCAACGAGAATGATGGCCCACGTGGGCGGCTTTACCTCATGAGGGCGGTGGCTGAGGGGCGTCTGGAAGATACGTCGAGCGCGTTTCAAACGCATATCGATCGGTGTCTCGGGTGTCGTGCTTGTGAGCAGGTTTGTCCTGCGGGTGTCGAGTATGGCCAACTGCTCGAGTCTAGTCGCGAAGTGCTGCAACATGCGCAGCCGAAGTCTGACATGGCCAACAGGATGTTGCAGCTGGTGTTGCGACACATATGGTTATCGCCGGCGCGGTTGCGCATCTTCTTTGGTGCTAGCCGGCTGTTTCGCAACCTGGGATTGGCCCGGCTGTTATTGAAATCGCGTTTGGCCGGCTTGATATCTCCGCGCGCGGAGTTTGCACTTGCCCTGCTCGAAAGCTCACGTCCGGCATTCCGGAATCGAGGAACACCATCCCAACCCGATCAGCGCGGTGAGGACGTGTTGTTGTTTGCAGGCTGCGTCGGCGAAGGCCTGTTTGCCCGGGTGAACCGCGCGACAAAGCGAGTGTTGCGAGCCAACAATTTCAACGTCAGCACACCGAAAGACCAGGTTTGTTGCGGCGCCCTGCACGCCCACGCCGGAGATCTCGAAGGCGCGCGCGAGCTCGCGCGAAAGAACATCGTGGCTTTCGATTCCGATGCTCCGATCGTAACGAATGCCGGCGGCTGTGGCGCCATGCTCATGACGTACGGACATCTGTTCGCAAATGACAAAGACCTCGCCGGGCAAGCGGCAAAGTTCAGCGCCAGAGTTCGTGACGTGAGTCAACAACTCGAGACTTCCGGAATGCGAACTGCGCCCAGCTCGGGTGAAGATTACGTGACCTACGACACATCGTGTCACCTGCTCTACGGACAATGCGCGGGTGACGCATCGGAACGGATGCTGCGCACGGCGAGCGGTAATAAGTTTATCGCGCTAAATGGCACCGAGAGATGCTGCGGCGCGGCGGGCATTTATAACCTGATGCAACCCGACATGTCGCAAAAGGTCCTGAATGAAAAGCTGGCCCACATCAGGGAAACCAGGGCCGGTATTCTTGCGACCGGCAATCCCGGCTGCCAGATGCACATCGGCGCAGGCGCGTCGCTTGCGGGTATGTCGCTGCGCGTTTGTCATCCCATCGAACTGGTGGACCAGGCCTACGAACATTCCGGCCTCTACAAAAATAGCCACAAAGAAGCACAAAACTAAAATAGATCCGTGGTGATCCGTTTAAAAATCCGTGTAATCTGTGGTTAGGCTTTAAATACGATGTCGCCGCCGATAATGGTTAGTTGAACTTTGTCGTCATGGTCCAGTACAACCAGATCTGCCCGCTTCCCTACTTCGATCGATCCGCAAATCTGATCCAGCCCAAGCAGACGCGCCGGATTTCCCGACGCCATCTCTGAAAGATCGACGTAAGACACTCCCAGCGAATGCATCAGTCGCACGGCGTCAAGCATGCTAATCACTGAGCCTGCGATGCTGCCCCATACGTTCGCCGTGCGGCCGTTTTTAACTGATATTGTTTCGCCCCAGATTTCATATTCGCCGTCTCCCTTGCCGGTGGCCGCAATCGCATCACTGATCAAACTAATACCCGCTACGCCTTTAATCTTCATCAGCAGGCGCAGCATGAAAGGATCGATATGTATGCCGTCGGCAATCAGATCAAACGTCACGTCTTCACGCGACAGTCCCCACGCGACTGGTCCAGGAGAGCGATGATGAAACGGCGCCATCGCGTTCATGAAGTGGGTCATGTGACGAGCGCCCGCATCACAAGCTTCATCCAAAACTTTCAAATCGGCACGCGTATGGCCGATCGAGATCACCCAACCTCGTGCTTTCAACTCTCGAACCAGCTCGACACCACGACTGACTTCCGGCGCCATCGTCATCATCCGAACGCCGTTCTCAGGCACCGGTAGTGAATTCAGAGCTCCTGGGCCGGAGTAAGTGCTGAAGCATTCGGTATGCAATGCGCCACACTGCTCCGGGTTAACGAATGGTCCTTCATAATGCACACCCAGAACCCGTGCCCCTGCACCACGCATAGCCTGTGATATCGCGTCCACGGCAATTGCATAATCCTCATCGACGGTCGGTACAAAGGTTGGCAACCATCCAGTCACACCCTGCGTAGCTAAAAATTCAGAAACTTCCTGAAGGCCATCAGCCGTCGCCTCCATCACGTCCACACCGACTGCACCATGAATGTGAACATCGATAAAGCCCGGAAGAAGTGTCGTTCCGCCGAGATCAATCGTCTCAGCGCCAGTCACGGGGTTCTCATCAATCGACGAAATGCGCCCCTCTTCGATGAGGATGGATCCGCGCTCGATGGTCCTACCCGGCAGGACAAGCGTTGCATTTCGAAGAAGCAGTTGTCGTGGAGAGTGATTCATATTGTCTGGTAGTTTACGCTAGAATTCACCGTGATCATCATGAGAACCGCGCCACTTCTTTCATTAATTTGCGTGCTCCTTTGTGCAACTCCCGGACGTGCTCAAAATATCAGTCCTGAGTGCGTCCCGGCTCAGGAACAACTCAAACAGGCGGAGAGCGCAGCGGCGCAGAACGACTGGCAGACCGCGTCGAATCGCTACTGGACCGCCGCGCAGATCGCGCCTGCCTGCGTCGAAGCGCTGGTTAATCTTGGTGTTACGTATAACCGTCTGAATCAGACCGACAACGCTATCAAGGCATTTAAAGATGCACTCGCTAAAAATCCTCAACTCTTTGCGGCTCACCTCAATCTCGGAATCACGTACTTTCGGATTAGCAACTACGATTTGGCTAAAGAGTCGCTGCGCAATGCGTTGAAGGTCAATGCTGATCACACGCAGGCCAGGCAGTTGTTAGTTTTGTCGTTGACTGCCTTGGAGCAATTCAAAGAGGCCGCGACCGAACTGGAGCAACTAAACAAGCTCACACCTCCCGATGCGGCCACTATGGTTGCGCTGGGACAAATTTATTTACGACTCAAACAGTATCGCGACGCTGTGTCGTCTTTTGAAAAAGCTTTGCAACTCGACCCGAAAGCCGCCAAGACGCATTTGCTTCTGGGCGAAGCCCTGGATAACGCCGGCGAAACTGATAGAGCGACCGCGGAGTTAAAGCGCGCGACGGAGCTGGATCCTTCCCTGCCTGAGGCCCACTATGCGTTAGGTCACGCGTTTCTGAAACGCGGCAATCTCGATGAAGCTTTAGCGGCGTTTCAGAAGGAGCTGGAGATTAATCCGGGTATGGTGCTCGCGCGGTATCAAGCCGGCGCGATCTATTTTCAACGCGACAAGCTCGATGAAGCTGTTAGTGAACTCACAAAAGTTATAGAGGCCGATCCGGCTTTCAGACCCGCTATCGAGACACTGGCCCAGGCGCGCCTCAAACAAGGCTCCATCAACGAAGCGATCACATTACTGGAGCGTGCTGTCGCTCTGGCGCCAACCTGGCCCAATGCTTTTGCGCTTTTGGGCCGTGCTTATACTCGTGCAGGCAGGCGCGACGAAGCGAAAAAGGCTTTCGCCACTGCACAGAAGTTGAGCTCTGAAGAACGTAAACGTCTCGAGAAAGCCGTAACCAAACCAAATCCAGAACTTTAGCCACGGATTAACGCGGATGACGCGGGTCAGAATTCTGATCCGTATCAGCCGCGTTAATCCGTGGCTAATTCCCTTACTTAGAAGTAAAACTTCAATCCAAACTGAATCTGTCTCGGATCGCGTGTCGAGAAGAACTGCCCGAACTGGCTGATCGCCGCGAGATTCGAGATGTTGTTGAATGCCGGATCCGTCGGCAACCGATCCGGAATCGTTTGGAAGACGTCGTTGAAGATCGTCTTGTTAAAGATATTGAAGAACTCTGCCCGGAACTGTAACCGGTACCGCTCACTGAAATGGAAGTTCTTCGTCAGATTGAGATCCGTAAAGAACTGGCTTGGGAAGCGGAACGGCGCTCTCGGAGAATTTCCAATCTGCCCTGACAGCGTAGTCCGGAACGCAAACGGATTGAACGCGTAAGGAATGCCGCCGTTCGGATTGGTTGGAATATTCTCCAACGGATCACTCACTAGATCGGGACGAGTGCCGCGGGCCGGTACAGTTGTCGAACCCTGAACAACGCGGTTCAGTGGCAACCCTGTTTGGGCAGTCGTAATACCCGCAATTTCCCAGCCGCTCAACAACGCGCGACCGACACCTGTGCTCGCAAACCCTGAACGGAAAGTCGGCACCTCGTAGACATAACTCGCCACGAATACATGTGTACGATCCAGGCGCGAAACCGCACGTTCCAATTGAAGATTCGTTCGAATCTGCGGAACGTCGATGGCGTCGCGATCATTGGTCGCGTCAGTCATGTTCTTGGACCACGTGTACGCTAGTTGCGCAGTTATTCCTCGCGTCGGACGCAATCGGAATGAAGTCAACAGACCGTGATAACGCGATGTCGCGCTCGTCTGACGATCGATGATGGCGCCGAAGCCACGGAAAGGCCGGGCCAGGTTAATACAGTTCGCCGGATTATTGGTCGAGGCTAACGCGGTGTCGCAACCGGCGACTCCACTTGAGGCCGCGATTATCTCCGCCGGTGTCGGCGCGTTGAGATCGACAGGTCGAATCAGATGATTGCCGGCCGATCCTGCATAACCGATCTCGATTAGTGCGTTTCGGAATAATTCTTGTTGCAAGCTCAAAGCCCACTGCTGGATCGTCGGCGTAACCCACGGTGCGGTCGTGGCGTTTACCGTCCCCAGATTGCCTCGAGTCGCGGGCGAAGCAGGCGTTGGATTGCCAAACAGGATAGGCGCCGCCACTGTTCCGGTCGGACTGTTTGAGTTGTTAAATGGTGGCGTGGTAAACGCGTTCTGCTCAACGATTCCGACTAAGGCCTGATCGTAGTAGATACCATAACCACCTCTGATCACGGTCTTCGCAGTGTTCCATGGATCCCAGGCGAAGCCGATGCGCGGCGCCCAGTCGTTCTTGTCGTTTTGCTGAACTCGACGACCGAACGGCGAATTGTTTCCTGCATACGCGAAGCCATTCGTTAAATTGAACGTGCTGGTTGTGAAGCTACTGCACGTGACGTTGGCGCAAACAGGTGCGAGCGCGGGGTTGTAGAACTCCGGTAAGAAGGTTGCTAATACGTTGTTCGTATCGATCGGCTGGCGGTATCGATAGTAACGAAGACCGTAATCGAGTTGAAGATTCGGCCTGATCTTCCACGTGTCCTGAACGTAAAACTCTGTTCGTCCGAATCTCAAATGCTCGGTCACATCACGTTCGGGCTCGGAGTAACTGGCGGCTCGGCCGAGCAGGAAATCTGCCAATCCGATGCCGGAGGTGATCGAGCTGACGCGCGTCATCAGTCCCGTAAATCAATATCGCCCCTGCGTCAGGCTCGCTGCGTTCTCGTCCTTCGATTCCCAGCTTATATCGAATCCGGTTTTGAATGTATGCTGGCCAAAAATCATGGTCAGGTTATTTTTCGGGTTCCAGTTGCGATACTTCACGTCGAACAACTGTCCTGAACCGATGGTAGCTGCCGTACTTATGCCGACGCCCGTAATGTCAATTACAGGCGGCAAGCCGGAGTTGTTTTCCGGGAATAGCTCGACATTCGGAACGGCGAAGTCACTGTTGTATTGTCCCAAAAGATCAGTCGTGATTTTGTTGCCGGAGAAAGTGAATGAAAACTCATTGACGATCCGCGGTCCAAAGCTACTAGTCAAACTGATAGCCAGCACATCGCCGGGAACAGTCGTATCAGTAGTTGCTACGTTAGGAAACGGATTATTGAAGAACAGTCCACCTAACTCGGTAGTCTCAGACAAATCACGCGTGTAGCGCCCGGTGAGCCGGTGCGTCGCCGTGAAGTTATGGTCGATGCGAATGGTCTCCTGGCGCGTGTTTTGAATGTTAGGCGAAGTGACGGCAAAGCGGTTTGGCGCGCGGGCTGTGTTGGTCGAAGGAACGTTGGGGTCGGGAATCAGGGCCAACAGCGCTCGTGCTGTCGGGTTGATTCGATTCTCGGGAATCGTATTGTTCGGAAACTGTAATCCCGTTACTGGATCGAATATCGGCGCGTTACCTGCTTCGGAAAAATTCCCGGTGCGCTCGAGCAAGCTCGGAACTGCGACCGGCGAGACCGTACTTGGGGCTCTAATGATTCGCCTGAACTCCTGCGAAAACAGGAAAAAGGTCTTTTCCCGGTTCGTGTTGTAGAGTCCGGGAATTACAACCGGCCCGTTTATCAGATAACCAAAATTGTTATAGCGAAGTTTCGGTCTCGGTGTGCGCTCATCACCTGCAACAGCCAAACCTAATCGGACCTGCTGATCGTTCGGACCGAAAGTGCCATTCGCATTGTTAAAGAAGCTGTTAGCGTTCAGCTTGTCGTTACGCAAAAAGTGATAGACGCCGCCATGAAATTCCTGACCACCGCCACGCGTGATGAGATTAACTACGCCGCCGCCAGACTTACCGAACTCGGCCGTCGGTATCGAAGTAATTACGCGAAACTCCTGAATTGAATCGACCGTCGGGATAGACAACAAAGTGATACCCGAACCAACGTCCGTATTACTGACGCCGTCAACCAAAAAATTGATTGAATTGCGACGGGTGCCGTTGACGGAGAAGTCAACTACGTTTGTTAACCCAATGCCAATCTCCGAAGTACCACTGCCAGTCACACCAGGCACGAGCGTAAGTAACTGCATGAAGTTGCGATTGTTGAGTGGTAGTTCAACGACCCTGCGATTCTCTACGACGTCTCCGACTGTAGCGCTCGTCTGGATTAAAGGTGCTTCGGCGGTGACTATGACTGACTCAGTAACAACTCCGGTTTCAAGCGGGACATTGATCGTCTTGCGATCGTTGACGCTTATCTCCAACGCCTTGCTCAGATATTCCTTGAATCCCTGAGCCCTTACAGACATGTCGTACGTACCAGGCTGAATCTGGGTAAAGGTGTAGCTACCGTTGTCGTCGGATTGCATCGTCCGAACCTCGCCGGTTTTTGTATTCGTCAAGGTTATGGTGGCCATCGTCACGACAGCTCCGGCGGGATCAGTAATCTGCCCGTCGATTCGCGCGGTAATGTCCTGGGCAGCGATCGTACTGGTGAAACCCAGCAGGATCAGAATCGCAATGCAAAGTAAATTTTTATTCATAGGTTCCTCGCGCAGTTGTGGTTGGATCGGAGAGCCGCCGATAACGGAATGACTAATACCCACCTGGAAAACTTTTGAATTGACAAGCAGATTTGCTGGACTATCCGTGCACTTATACACCGGCTTCAAAGGATTAACAAGAGTCTCCAGCTTTTAATAAGGCGCCGCAAATTAAAAGGCTGCTCGACGGACGCGCTCCAGATATGCGCCGTCAGGATTCAGCTCGCTGGGTCGAGCTGTAAAGTCGTACGAGAACAGAATGAAGCCCTCGGCATTGAGCGCGCGAGCGACGTTGATCTTTTCGACCGCCGACTCAGACGGTATCCGGTAAGCGCCGATGCCTGCCCAAACACGACGCTTCGCATTGTGCGCCGTCGTCGTTGCAACCTCGATCTGTTTCTGAAAAACAGCGGTGTCGGTCGAGTAAGCCATCGGACACGCCACGTCGAGTATTCCCATTTGCAACCAACGCCGCCAATCCTGAAAGCGACGTGTGTAGGCATTCTCATCATTGGCAAACACAGCGGCTGAAACCAACGCCTCCGGCCGTCGTTTTTTGACCGCGTGATAGATGCGTTCGACGAGCGTAGTCACCTGCGCACGTTGGAAGCCGGCAAACTTTGCGGGAAACATCTCCGGAGCCGCGACAGGATTAGTCTTCAACGTCTTCTTCAATTCGCGCCGCTCATCCGCAGTCAACTGCGGTTCCAACCACTTACGAAACTTTTCCAACGACGTACGGCTGTAATCAAAATCCGGACTCGCAAATCGCACGTAGTCGAAATGCAAACCGTCAACCGGATAATGCTTCAGCACGTCCATCCAGATCTTGTAGATATGATCTCGTACCTTCGGATTCGCCGGTCCGGTATAAACGCCTTCCAACTCACCGCGATTTGCCTTGGACCATTCAACGATCTTCTGACGGTAAGCCGGATCGCGCGGAGACACGTTATAGAGTTCAGCCGCTACGGGTTTTGGCACCGCCAGCCATTCCGGATGTTTGTTGTAGACGTGATCCGGATCAGTCGGAAGTGAATCGAGATTTGCGAGCAGGTTTGTATTGATCCAGCCGTGAACTTTCAATCCTCGTTTGTGTGCTGCGGTGAGTGTTAAGGCCAGTGGATCGAATGACGGCGGCTGGTCCTTCAGTTCCATAGCGCGTGGTTCGACTTTGGATTTGTAATAAGCATCACCACGGCCACGGATCTGAACAATCAACGTGTTGAAGCCATTGTCGGCGGCGGAGTTTACAAGCTGATGGATCTTCTCAGGCGACGTGAGCGTCGAGCGCACAACCCAGAGCGCACGCACTTCCTGCGCTGCAACTAACGGGCAAGCAAAGGTGAGTAGCCACAACGAGGCACAAAAAGCACCAATGCTCCTGATTCTTTTTGTGCCTCTTTGTGGCATCTTGCAGTCTTAGTACTGATAGCGCAGCGAAAACTGAACCGTGCGCGCCGAATACGAGGTGGCCGTCCCAAGTATGCGGCCAAAGTTAGCGTTGGTTATGTCCGTGGTCGGAAAACCATACTGCACGTGATTGAACGCGTTGAATAGGTCGGCTCGCAGAGTGAGTCGATGACCTTCCCAAGGCATCGGGAAATTCTTAAAGATCCCGAAGTCGACGTTCTTTACGCCGTCGCCGAAGAAGGTATTGCGACCCAGAAGCGAAGCACCGGTATCAGATGTCGATAGAGTGCGAAAAGCCGAGCGCGGAAGGTCAGTCGTTGCCGTAGCCGGGTTTGAGATGCTACGCCCCAGAACAGAAGGATCCAGAAGAATGGGACGCGCCTCTGCAAATCCGTCAAGGTTTAGATCGACGCCCGTGGTGACAACTGTAAAAGGAGTTCCTTTAGCGAGTTTCACAACTGTCGACAACTGCCAGCCACCGAGTACCTGCCCAACGAGACCTCGATCGTTACTAAACCACGGCGTTCGGTAAGTTCCGAAAAAAGTAAACCGGTGAGGCGTGTGGAACCGAGACAGGCCACGCGCCGTCCTGGCGCTATTTCCGGTTTGATTTGAATCACCTGCGCCGACAAATGTGGCTTCCGAGGTCGTGTCAATGGCTTTGCTGAAAGTGTACGCTGCCTGGAAAGTCAGGTTGTAACTCAATCGCTTGGTCCACTCCACTTGCAGACCGTTGTAGTAACTCCACGAACCATTACTAACCGCGAGGTTAGTCGAGTTCAGCGGATTCGGTCGCCGCTCGTTTGTCCTCGGCACACGGAAACTGTACTCGAGATTTCCGAGTGGAACAGCAACAGGACATTGCGTCGTAGTTGGCACGCCCGCGAGGCCTGTTCCAGCACAAAAGATGTTTGCCGCAGGATGCAAGACCTGACCACGCACGTCAAAAGCCCTCGGATCGCCGGCAGGACGATTAGCCGCGGTGTAGAGTGCCGTAGGTGCGTTGAATGGGTGGTTCGCGACTCGCACACCATTCGGATCATGCACGGGCAGATTGTCGAGGGCGTAGCGAAGCAAACCGATACCTCGATTGCCTGTATAGCTAACGCGCAGCGCCGAGGCCAACGGAAGTTGCCGTTCGTAAGACAAATTCCATTGCTGCGTATACGGCATCTCCAGGCCGGGATCGATTAGCGTGAGCGAAGCCCTGGCCGTCAATGCTCCGCCAGGTGTGAAAACAAGACCATTTGTCGGATCGGTTAGGTTAAGCGGATTAAAGGTCGCTGTGGGTGTGATCGACTGGGCGTACATGAACGCGTTAGGCGGATTGAAACGCACTGTCGCGCCCGACTGCGAAAACACCGATTGGAACAGTCTGCCATGATAGATCCCGTAGCCGCCTCGAATTGAAGAGTCTCCTACCTGGCCGAACAATGTCTTAAGAAAACGCTTTTCGGAACTCGGGCTCCACGCAAATCCGAAGCGAGGCTCGATGTTGTCCTTGTCGTCGCCGAAAACATAATCGATCCGGTCTTGCGCTTCGGTCGGTGCTGAAACGTATTCATAACGCAGGCCCAGATTAAATGTCAGGTTTGGACGTAGCTTCCAGTTGTCTTCGGCATAAAAGTTTGCCTCCTGCGCACGGTTCTCGAGGAAGAATGGACCAAAGCCTTTCGTGAACGCGTTGACGCAGCCATTGAGAAAAGCATAGTACGGCGAAGCGACACCCTGTGGATTCGCCGCACTAATCGTGTTGGGATCGCGATAGGTCACGCCATTGCACGTGGATGAGAAATTCCAAAACCCGCGCGAGTTGCTGTCGGCCACGTCGTCGAGTCGCTGGCGACGTATATCCGTTCCCGCTTTGAAGAAGTGATTACCACCGAAGAGAGTTGACAGGTTGTAAACAACTTGATGGTCCGTCTGCCAGCGATTGATTGGAAACTGACCTGCGTTGCCGATGATCGAGCCGGCAACGGGCGTACCCGTAAAGCGGATAATGGGTGTGTCGTTTCCGGCTTTGATGCCTACCAGGGTTGTACGCAGACCCAAACCATAACGAGCTTCGCCGACGGTTCTGGAGCCGAACAAGTGTGTCCAGGTCAAACCGATGTTCTGCTGCTTGTTGTTCTGCTTGGTAGTTTCACCAAAGATAATGTCTTCATTGTCGAGAACCTGCCGCGTGTATTGCCAGCGACCGGTGACCTGATCGGAGCTGTAAGGATTCCAATCGAAGCGGCCGCTGTAATCCTTGAGGGGTCGATCGAATCCTACCGCCCCTGTGAACGTGCGAATACTGCGTGGATCGTTAGGCGTTAGCGAAGTCGGAAACCGCTCGAGGACGGAGCGAATAAAAGCTCTATTGGCAGGGGTGTCGTTAGCCGGCGATTGCTTAAACCAGTTTGCCTCGTTGCGCTCACTCGCGAGAAATATATCGCGCGTAAAACCTCCCCCGCCGCTGTTCTGCACCTGATCGAAGCTAATGAACCCGAATAGTTTATTTCTAAAGATCGGAAACCCGCTGGTAAAGCCGTACTGGTTTCTGCGATTTACAGGTTTCCTTGCACCGGGTGTGAATATGTTTGTAGCGGCGTTAAGCGCACTGCTGTTGTGATAAAAATAGACATCGCCATGAATGTTGTTAGTGCCTGAGATTGTTTGGACCAGCACTACAGCGCCGTAACCGCGACCAAACTCCGCTGTGAAGTTATTGGTGATTACCTGAAATTCCTTGATGGTCGATAACGACGCGCCCTGTCGATTTTGATTCTCAGAGGAGTCGTCGTTATTGACTCCGTTAATCTGAAATGTCGCGCCGCGTGTTCCAGTGCCGTTGAAGTTGATCGAAGATCCTGAAGATGCTGTGGGGTTGTTTTGACCGCCAGTTGGATTCTCTTGAAAACCAGTGAAGGTTTCCGCGAGGGTGAGAAAGTTAGTCTGATTGAACGTCGGCTTGGCGAGTATCTCCTCAGTGTTTAGTGATCCCTTTATCTCGGCATTGGTCGTATTTATCGGAGCCGCTTCAGCCGTAATAACGACAGCCTCCGTAATCCCGCTTGGGTTAAGCGTAAAGTTGATTACGCGTGTCTGATTGAGAGTAATCTCCACATTCTCTTGCGTCACGGCAGTGAACCCGGTATGGGAAGCGGTGACTTTATAGCGGCCCAACGGCAAGAACGGGGCGACGTAGAACCCGTCGCCGTTGGCCGTGAGATTGCGCTCCTGACCAGTCTCCGCATTTAGGATCTGCACGTTTGCGCCGGGAACCACGGCGCCCTTAGCGTCAGTCACCGTGCCCTCCAGGGTGCCGGTAACTGTTTGAGCAAACGTCGCAGGCGCAACGAGTAGCACAAGCATTAAGCTGAGCAAGAAAAACCGGCGATTCGTTTCTGGGTCGAACATAGGCTCCTCCTCAAATTGTCATTTGAAACATTTCCACCGTACTCCAGGGAGACGTTCAATTCCCTTTAGAGCCGGGGCCGCGCAGGGCAACGCCAGGGCGTGCTTCTGTCATTTGATCGTTCGCCAACACTGGCGCGCCATTCACAATTACGTAACTGATACCCAACGGAAACTGGTGCGGCTTATCAAAAGTCGCCTGATCGATGATCGTGTTTTCATCGAAGATCACGATGTCGGCCGCAAAACCTTCGCGAATCAACCCACGATCCTGAAAGCCGAACGTCTGCGCCGGCAGCGAAGTCATCTTCCTGATCGCGTCCTCGAGTGAAATCAGTTTCAACTCGCGAACATACCGCCCCAGCACGCGCGCGTTGTTGCCGTAACCACGTGGATGCGGAACACTCCCGTCAACCTGACGCACGCCGCTGTCAGAAGCGATCATCGTGAACGGCTCCTGCATGATCCGCTTCACGTCGTCTTCACCCATGCTGTGGTAGACCATGCCGGCGCCTCCGGCTTCGTACATCTCGAGCATC
>JAICGZ010000182.1 GCA_025922875.1 Pyrinomonadaceae bacterium | reverse complement strand
TTGTGCCTCTTTGTGGCTACTTTCGGTAAACATAGTAGACCACGCCGCTGTAGTCGTCAGTCAAGAGGAAGCCATTCCTGCCAAAATTAAAGATGTCCGCGGGGCGGCCGTTGATCCTTCCCAGCTCGAAGAAGCCGGTGATGAAGTCTTCTATTGCGCCGCCAGACTCCGGAATCCTGACCACACGATAACCGCGCCGCAAACTCTTCTTCGTCGATCCATGCAACGCCACGAGAAAACTCGAGTCGAAATATTCTAAACCGAGTGGAGAGCTATGCGCCGGGAATGGCGTGAGAGCTACCGGTACTTTGCGACAATCAAACTTCTCTCCAGTCGTATTGAATTTCGGATCGGGATAAATCTTCGTCCCTACTTGAAAGCAGTACGGCCAGCCGTAATGCTTGCCGTCCTCGATCGCATAAAACGTGTCGGCGGGTCGATTATCACCAAGATGATCTGAACCCATGTTAGTTGCATAGAGTTTGCCGTCCTTCCAGCGAAGACCGACGGCATTGCGCAGCCCGCGCGCGAAGTAATGCTGGTTCTTACCGTCCGGATCCATCTCCAAAATGCTCGCTCGAACTTCTTCCTTCTCCTCACACGCATTGCAACTGCTTCCAACCGCGACGTAGATCTTTCCGTTGCCGCCCACGATCACTGTGCGCGTCAGGTGCCAACCGCCGTATTTGTATCCGAGCCCGTAGTCAGGAAAAGTCGCCAGCACCTGCGGCTCGCCGGATGGAGCATCTTTGCCGGCTTCGTAGCGATAACGAACGAGACGATCGGTGAGTGAGAGATAGAACCAGGTCGTTCCGTTTCGATCGGTGTAAAAGGCGACGTTGTTTGGATTGCGCAACCCGCTGAGGTATTTCGTCACCTTCTTGAACCGGTACGTTGTGGGATCAAACTGATCGAGAATGTAAACCACGCCGCGTCGATTGTCGGTGAGGTTGTACATGTCAGTGACGAAGATTCGTTTATCCGGACTGAGGGCCATGAAACGTACGCGTTTGAGCCCTTGCGCAGCAACACTAATCTCGAAACCCTCGGGCAGATTTAGTTCAAACGACTTGCCGTTAGCTAGTGTGATGCGATGTGGCGTCAGTTTCGGAGCGGCTGCTACTGAGTGAATAAAACCTGCTAACAACAACAGGAGTGCGGTCCGTGCGAGTCCTTGTATCATTTTGTGTTTTTTGTGCTTCTTTGTGGCTGATGACGGCGATGCCAGAACAGCTCGTGCGGCCATCGTTGCTCGCGCAAGTAGGCATCGTAGCGCATGATCAAGTAGTGTGCGAACGCACGATCTATCAGCCGTTCGTAGACGCGCAGAGCCTCGTGACGGCCGTTGAGATAGTCAACAATCGCCGACGCCGCATGAAATCCGCTTCCCATCGCCATCGAAATACCGTGCGACGCGAGCGGATCAAAGCCGGCAGCACTATCGCCCACAGCTACCCAGCCGTCTCCAGCTACCGTGCTCAACCGGACGGTGTGTGCGGCAACGACGCGCGGCGGCGTGTGAGGTCCGCCGCCGTATTTACGCGCACGTTGCGATGTAAACTTCGCTTCATTCAAGAGCGCGCGCCAGTTATCCACCCTGCCATCCGCGAGATCGCCGTCGCTCATGTAAACTACAATCAACTTCCCATCCGGCAAGCGCGATGAATACCACCAACCGGAAGCGACAGCCTCAACGAGAGTGAAAGAGTCCTCTTCTAACGATGCGTCTTCGCCGGAGAGTCCAGGGAAGTATGATGCGATGCCTATCAAACGATCGTAGACGACGCGACGAGCACCAAGTGATCGCGCGAGTTGCGCTCTGCGGCCTGTGGCATCGACGACGAAGTCTGCTCGATAGGTCTCAATGCCTTCCGTACCTGTCACCGATAGTTTGAAACGTCCGCGTTCATCCCTCGAGCAGTTGTCCAGCCGTCGACCACCACGCCAGCGCACCCCCTGCTCGATCGCCGCACACATCAACTCCTGTTCAAATGCCTGGCGGTCCAATCGCCAGCCGTCGCCTGCTGTCCCGAAGATGAAGTCTCGCTCTTCGATCGAATCGGATCCCCAGATGAATTGGTTCCCGTGCGAAGCGAGGTTTCCTTGTCGTCTCAATCGCTCCGTTAGCCCGAAATGATCTAGTAGAGGATTGATGTTCGGCGGCAGACACTCTCCGACCTTCAATCGTGGGCCAGGTTGGGATTCAAGCACGATTGGCGAGAGGCCACGCCGCGCGAGAGCCAGCCCAACTGCCGCTCCCGCCGGACCACCACCGACGATCGCTACATCCGTAGTAAACATAAGTATTAGTAGGGCAGATCCGATCTTGCGTGATCAAGGCCAAAGCGGCGCCAGGCCGCCGCACTCCAAGGAGGGGCTAACATAAGCCTGGGCCCCAGAAGGCACAAAATATTTAGTGAAGCCTTTTATGCTTTTGTGCTTCTTTGTGGCTTAAAATTAGAGCTCGTCGCGCCTGAGAATGCGTCGCCTCGCGGGCACGGGAACTTCATCCATCTCGGCTTCGAGTTTCTTAGCCGCGAGTAGCGGGATCTCCATCACTTCTTCAACTGGAGCCTGGATGAGCCGTTCGGCGATCCTCACTTGTGCCCACGTTGGATCCGATTTAGTGAACTCTTCGGCCAACCCGGTCTCGACCCACAAACGCTCCGGCAGTCCGTGTTGCGCAGAATCCGGTGATCCCTCGCGCATGGTGACAATGCCGAGCTTGTCCCATTTGGCGACGTTGTCATTGATGCGTGTCTCGTAATCCGGACCAAAGTAACGTAGCCAATCAACGCGATAGAACAGATGTTTCAACCTTTGCGCGAGCGGCAGATTCTCGTCGAGCACGCGTCGATACGAGCGTTCGCTAAGAACCTGATTAGGAACACGAGCCGTCCAGAAAGAGGGAAGTGGGAGATACGTTCCAATCTCATAACCTGACAAGCAACTTGCCCCATCCGTTTGCCATGGCACGCCCAACCACCATGTGAGCGTGCCCGGTCCACTCGACTCGACGACACCACCGGTACCCATCGCCTCGGCTGGTGACAGGCTCGGACCGTAATCCATTTTTGGCTCCTGACCTTCGGGTAGCACATTTAGTCGAAAAGGCTCTTTCCACATGCTCGCAACCCGCAGCGGCCACGTCAGCTCGATGCCCGGATGGAATGGACCACCGAGACAGCTTTCAAGGCTGGCTTCGTCCAACGCGTGTGGTTGATCCGCAATTGGGTAGTCGTCAAGCGTTGCCGGACGATCGCGATGCGAGGGATCGTTGTCGAAGTTGCCTTCAGCCCATTGTCGTAACCACTCGTACTGTGTCGCGGTAACTGGGAGATCGACCATACCGAGATCCGTGAAGTCGCCGAATGCGTCACCGTAAAATGGCGGCAACTTTTCCGGTTCCTGCTTCCCAGTCACATCGGCAGGGTTGCGGAACCAGTTGAAGAAAGACGTGCGCAGCGGCTTGTCCTCTTCGGCAGGGCTCGACAATCTATAGAGCAGATCCGGTTGCGTCAGTTCTGACGGAGATCCGTTTCCGAAGAGAAAGTTGATGCCGCCGTTGACCCACTGGCTGGTAACAAGCCGATCGAAGATCGGGAAGATATCACGCCAGAACGAAGGCCGTGCCGGGGCAGGTGGTCCAAAGTTTGGATCACGGCTGAAGAGATCAAAGACGACGTCGTACATTGTCACGACACCGTATAGACCCTGGCCGTAACTGGGTGGCGTGACAGCTACCATCGCCGGCTCCGCTTCGAATTCGCGGCCGTTGATATTGATCGTCGCTCGGACGGGGCCGTCGGATGTATCGTCGTGCCAGCCATCGTTGTTAGCGAAGGTGATCGCGGGCTTGTGGGTGTATGAGGCGGAGTGACCAAACCCTCCAAGCACCATCAAACGCCCGGCATCGTCGGTGCGCAACTCTCCGAGTGGAACTTTGATACCCATAAACTCGCCGGTATCGAACTGGTAATCCGGACCCTGAATGTCGCGACCGCTAATGGTGCGTGGTCCTGGATCGATAATTAATTGAGATCGATCCGAGCCTGTGATTGTTCTGTTGCGCAACGCCGTAGTCTTGGCATATTTCGGTCCGAGGTCCATCGCGTTCTCGAACTGGTACCAGCCGGCCTTGCGGTTGGCGATGTGAACGCGCCACGTGATCTCGGCATGGTCAGCCGTAATTTCGCCGACAGCTTCGCCTGCTTCGTTCAGGCCATAGATACGAAACCGAGCTGCCTGTCGCTTCACGCGGCCGGCGCGATCTTTGAAGCCTCCTTCAGGTTGGGGCACCTGACCTGGAGCTTCCGGGCCGATGAAGTACTTGTCAGGTGAATTACCTACACGGGCAATCCCGATGCATGGATAGGTTCCGTAACGTACGATTTCATCTGTGACGGGCATATCCGTTTTCGCTTCCTCCGGAATATTGAGGTTAGAGAGGTATTAAGGTTATCAGCGCGGTTGTAGGGGCGGCCCTCCGTGGCCGCCCCTTGTTTATTGCGCAAAACGGCGCAGAGCATACACTAGACATGTCGGTGAGCAAAGATAAAAGGTCTATTAGATAATGAGGCAGTTGGATCTCGACTGCTGGAGTTGCAGCGTATCGACTTCAATACTCTTTTTCAAAGTCTCTATGCACCCATAGAAACTCCTTTTGCTTGTTCAGCACTTTGCGCAGATCGCCGAAGCCCGGATCCTCTTTCTTCAGCCATGTTTGAAACTCCCGTAACACTCCTCCTTGCGCATGGATGATACCGGTGCGTTCCGCTTCAGGTCCTTCCTTTTCAATAAGCCATTCCGCTGTCTTTCCCGTTGCGTTCAGCATCGCGTCGGCAGAAGCTTTTCCGAAGTCCAGTTGTTTCTCCAAGCCTTTGTACGTGGCTTCATCGAGAGCGAGCTTCGTAGCCGACGCGGCAACCGGCAGCACCAGACTTAGCGTACCTACCAGCACCTTGAGGAATGGCGCTGCCGCTGCGAACCACTCTCGCGTCACATCAAACTCATACACACCTTCTTTATCGTCACCGTTTAGCAAGGGCAGCGGGAGCCGCGTGTGTTCGCACCAGAGCGTGACGCGGAACTTCTTCTTCACCCAACCGTTCGGATTGAACGCCGAGCGTTCGGCTGGTTCGAGGCTGAACAATCTCGGTCCATCTTTTCCCTCGTCCGTTATGGTTTGCATTACGCCGCGGAACGCATCTTCCACCTGGCTCATGATCCGCCGCATGTTCTGATCAAGTACAAAATTCTGCTGGCGCAACTCGTCAAGCCTCAACCGCATGTCGCCAAAGCCTTCTGTGAGAAGCGACTCAATTGAAGGCCGGCGTGCGGCCGGCGCATTCTGTAAGAGGGAATAGATGTTGTGTGCCTGATCGCAATCGGACACGTTGCAGGGAAACAGCACCATGCCCTGACGTTTGAAAGCGACTAGCTTCTGCACTTCAAACATCCCCGTTCCTGGCCGGTTCTTGCCGCAGGGTTCGATGCACGGCACTACCACCTGACACTTCAAACCTTCCCAAAAGTTTTCCACCAGCCACTTGACCTCGCGAGTCAACACCGCGAGTAAGGTGCCAGGGTACGCCGCGCGAACGGTGATCCGCACATCGTTGCCGGTGTGTTCCAGGAGGGCGCGTCCGTTATAGTCATCGTCCAGAATCAGACCTCGCTGCCAGTGGACGCTCGCATTGAAATCCTCGCGCCCCAGCGAGAATTTATGCAGGCGGACAATGAGTTGGTAAAACAAGCCCTCCGCCGAAGCGGACTGCCCTTTATCATCGACGATTCGGCAAATCTGTACCTGCTGCTCATCTCCCTCTTGGGGTTGCTCTGGCCACTCACGGGCGATATCCGCCTCGGGCCGGACGTCAGGCACCAGTTGAGCAACCAAAATCGTTTCGTCTGATTCACCGCCGAGAGGTGACCCAGCGACACGGTAGGACAGGTCAAAGCGCTCCATCAACGCGACGAACATCGAATGCACTTTAGCTGGATACCGGAACTTCGGGGCACGCTCTTTATCGCTCCAGAGCTTGCCTAGACGAGTAAACTTCACCAACCCGTGTTTCTTGCGCGTCTCCTCATCATCCAGCACGAAGCTCACGGCGGTGGCCAGCCAGTCTGGTTTAAGAATGACCATCTCTTTCAACCGTGGATCGTGCCAATAATGAATGAGATGGCCCAACCGGTGCGAGATGCGGATGAAATCCTGCGCTTCCTCCTCTGACATCTTGTGCTCGGCACAGATGGCAAGAACTCGGTCCAGCGATAGGTAAGCTTCACCAGTTTCCTTCAACGCCTCACGCACATCCTGCCATCGCTTGGGAACGGACCGCCCCACTTCAGGCAGACTAGCTGAAACTTTTGCGATGGCGTCTTTCAGTTCATCTATCTCTTTGCACGTTCCGTCGTCTTTCGGTTTGCTATCGACGTGAAAAAAATCGATTACCGTGTCTTTGCCAAAGAGGTCCCAGATCTCCTGACGGTCGATGTCGGGCTGCCGCTCCTTAGGACCGCCGTGCGTGGCAATGACGAGGATCTTGGCGTCCGGCTCGCGATGCTTCACTAGCTTGATCCACTCTTTCACGAAGCCCTGCTGCGGACCCTCGCGTGGTTTCCAGACCACCAGATAGACAGCCGGGGCACTGAAGAACAACTGGTGCGTGGGCCGATAGACCCGCTGCCCGCCGAAGTCCCACCCGTTAAGCGTGATCTCCTTACCAGTGGAAGGATCGATCAACTCCGCTGGCTTGATCTCAATGCCATGTGTTGTCGGGCGACCTTCTTCCCACGGATCGCCACGCAACGCACCCAGTAGACAGCTTTTTCCTACCTCGCCTTCACCTACCAGAATTAGCTTAGCCTCGTTGAGGACCACCTGCGCTTCCGCTTTGGCGCTCAGGTAGCGTTTGACGGCATCGAGCCCCTCCTTATAGGCGGCATCGAGTTCGGGATTCAGCGGGTTATTTTCGAGGTGAAGTTCATTCAAGCGCGCCAGTCGACCTAAGGACAGTGGCAAGTCGACTAGCTGGTTATCTTCCGCCAGGAGTTTTTCAAGATTTTGTAGACTACCTATCCATTCAGGTAGCTGAGCGATGTCCGTGGAATTTATGTTTAGGATCTTCAGCTCGGTCAAATTGGACAACCACACCGGGAGTTCTCGCAACCGATTTCCCCAGACGTAAATATCGCGCATCCGTGTCAATTTCCCTAGCGACATAGGAAGCGAGATGAGATTCATGCCTCCAATCGGTAGATCAGTTAGTTTATTCAGTTCCCCGATCCATTCTGGTAACTCAACCATCTCATTTTCGTTCAGGCATAGTCTTGTTAAGGATCTAAGGCGGCGAATTGATTGTGGCAAAGCTTTTAGTCGGTTGCCATCAAGTTCCAACTCCTCTAACTGCGTAAGACGATCCATCGATTCCGGCAATCCCGAGAGTTGGTTTTCAGAGAGGACAAGCCTTTGGAGCTTCGTGAGCTGGCCCAGCCACTCTGGCAGCGCCGTCAGTTGATTGTATGAAAGGTCCAGCGACTGTAACTGCGTGAGCTGCGCGAGCGACTCCGGCAACTCGGTGAGTTTCTCCGACTCCTTTGCCTCCCATCCGCTAAGAATGAGTTCGTTCGTTCGCGACCGCCGCGCTTCTTCAATTTTCTGTTCCGCTCGTCGATAAGCTTTGTTTCGTGCCATAGTCAGGTTCAGTTGAGTTGTTTGCGAATCACTAAAGATGAAGGAACCACTGGCGTCGAACGAATAGGATTCTTTCCCAAGACTCGCTGACGGTCAAGAGGTGCGGGTGGCTAGTTGTGATCACCAGGCGCGAAGAAAAGGAGAGCGGGTTCTCCGAATTGTGTTATAGTGCGCGCCCCCCCTCAACAAACGAAGCGGGCCGACTTGTGCAGGAACACAAAGCCAGCCCTGGACCATCAACCTTCTGAGAAAGGATGACGATCATGACTACGCATAGTAGCGCAACCGTGCGCGAAACACCTCACGTAACTCAAACATCCAGAACCAATACTATCGTCAATGCTCTGAAACGAAGAGCGCAGGCGGTCTTAAACGACAGCTCGATCGATGCTCAGAGCCGTGCGATTATCCGTTACGGGTTGGAGACGAACGATCCGTGGCTGGCTGAACTCGTGCGTCGTGCGGATGCGGGCGAAACGAACATGGAGACGATCGACTTCTCGCAAACACCCGCCGCTAACGACGATCATTCAAGCGATGAAAAGATTGAAGCCTTGGCCGAGATGATCTGTTGCGTTGGTGATGATCCGGGAACGAAGTGGGCCGCGATGCTCGTGCTCATGGCGACGCTTGAAAATGCAGCACATCCGAAAGCGCTTGCGAACACGGCGAAGCACCTGGCCTTTACTCGCTGCGGTGAGTTGAACCTGCAGGGCATGGTTGACGCGCACATTGCGATGCTTGAAGGCGAGTTGTTATCGGGCAACATGGTTCTGTCCTGATCACTCTTTGCTTTGCACGAAGAGTCAGTTTTACAGGATTAACATGAACACGGGGGCAGAGCCCGGATCAGGGGCATAGCCCAACCTGATCAGTCAAATCAAACGGCGGGGCAGAGCCCCGCCTCACATCCGGCGGCATAGCCGTAACGGGCAGTATGAATTTTGGGCAAAGCTGCTTGAACTCTAAACTGCATCACCAGTCAGCTAAAGCATGCGCGTCCCTGCGGAATCTCATTTTGTGAGAAGATAACAAACCAAAGAAGAACAAGTCAGGAAGGGTGGCTTACCCCCATCTGCAATCGAAGGAAGAGCGGGGCCGCGAAACCCCGCTTCCCGACTCAAGGTCTCCCTTACTAACCGCAGTGCAAGCCACCCTTGCTAACTTGTTCTTCTAAAGCACGCGCGCATGCTAAAGCACGCGCATGAAGGCCACGAGATCCTGCTTCTCCTGCGCTGTCAGCTTCAACTCGAGTACCAGATTGAAAAACTCCACCGTGTCTTCCAACGTCAGCAAACGTCCGTCGTGCAGGTACGGCGGCGACTCCTTAATGCCGCGAAGTGGGAAGGTCTTGATTGCGCCCTGCGCCGTGATCATCATGCCGCCTTCCATCCGTGGCTTGTAAAACCTCTCGACCGCAAGGTCGTGCATCAAGTTGTCGGTGTAGAACGGCGGCGTGTGGCAGACGCTGCAATTCGCTTTACCAAAGAAGAGGTCTTCACCGCGAATCTCGCTCTGCGTCGCCTTCGCCCGATCGAGACGTCCGAGCACGTTGAGTTTCGGCGCCGGTGGAAAGTCGAGGATCTCCTGAAACTCCGACATGTCGTGGACCTGCGAGCCGCGGTCCAAAATGTTTAGGCCTTTCTTCGTCGCGAGCACCGGATCTCCGTCGAAATACGCGGCTCGTTGTTCAAACTCGGTGAAGTCTTCGACCGTCTTCAACGCGCGCTGCGATCCAAACAGTCGTTGAATGTTGACGCCGCGTAGCGACGGCGTTTCGATGCGACGGCGAACTTCCTGTGGTCGAATATCACCAACAAGGTGAAACGCCGCGGACGTGTGGCCATTTACGTGGCAATCAAAACACGTGACGCCGAGCATGCCGTCATTGCGTTCCGTTTTCCGATCGGCGGTGGCGTTGAACTGTTGCTGTGGAAACTGTGTGACGAGCAGTCGCAAACCCTCGAGCTGTTTTGGGTTGAGAATTCCGTTGAACAACTCATAGAAGTTGTTCACGGTTATGAGCTGGCCTTTGGAAACATCGCCGAGGTCCTTCCGGGTGGTCAAAAACACTGCCGGCGGAAATTCCGGCAGGAAATGATCCGGAAGATCGAAATCCATGTCGAAGCGTTCGACGCGTGGCAACAGTTTGATCTCGACCTGTGGAAAGACCATGCCGCCCACCGGATGATTTACGTGTGGCAAAGGCAGGTAGGGAAACACGTCCTGCTCTTTGATCGCCGCGGGAGACATTCGTCCGAGCTGATCCCAGGTCATTCCGCCCTTTAGTTTTGCGGTTGGACCAACCGGGATCGGCTTGCCGCGTGTCATCTTCACGCTCTCGTCTACACGCCGGCTGAGATCGTAGCGTTCTTCGAGCAGGCGTTGCTGCGCGGCCATTACGCCCGCCTTGGCGGCTTTGTCGCGCGCCCGTACGACGTCAAACGGTTCCTCGACGACGGGCGTAAACGACGATGGACGTTGCTTTTCCTGTTGCTGTTGTGCCCGAACTGCCCCGGTAATGAGTAGAGTGGCGGTTATCGATAGAACACAGACTACGACTAAAAGCGTTTTGGTTCGTGTTGTCTTTCTCATATCGGAATAACACGTGAACCTCAAAATTATTCCCTGGAATTTTTTTAGCGATACGGTGTTACTCTAGAATAGCTTCCGCAAAGCGCGAACATGATGAACCGGTTCAAAAACAACGCGGTGTTTGGGCAGGCGGCGCTGGAGCACATCGATGCGCTCTATGGCTATGCGATGACGCTCACTCGCGACACCTCTGAGGCCGAGGATCTCGTGCAGGAAACGTACGTGCGAGCGGCGGCTGCGGCCAACCGGCCCGACAGCGATAGCAATCTTAAGGGTTGGCTGTTTGTCATCATGCGAAACGCGTGGCTGAACCAGCTCCGGCATCAAAACAGTGGGCCTCAGTTTGTGGACCTCGATACGAATGAACCGATCACTGAAAACCAGGAGAATCCACACGTCGTTTACCTGAGGAAGCTGGAACAAACGCAAGTGCGAGAAGCGATTCAAAGTTTGCCGGACGCTTACCGGGAGATCATCGTGCTGCGCGACATCGAAGGATTTAGTTATCACGAGATTGCCTCCGTGCTCGATTGCCCGGCAGGCACGGTGATGTCCAGATTGGGACGTGCGCGTGGGAAACTGCGAAAACTGCTGCACAGATCATCTGTGAAACCTTTGGCAATGAGTAAGAGGAGCTCCTAAAGCGCTTGACGAAGTGTGAGGACATACGTGGACGGTTGACGTTGTATCTCGACGGCGAGTTGCAGAGCTATGAGCGCGCGACCGTTGAGGCACACTTGTCTGAATGCGAGTCGTGCGCTGCTATCTTTGCGAGGGAACTCAGTTTTCTCAACGCCGTGAGAGAGAGTGGACCACTGCACGTCGCTTCACCGGAAATGCGCGCTAAAGTTCAGGAGATCCTAACCCAAGGCTCGGCAGAGCGGGCCCAATTGCCCGCTTCGTCCAGGACCGTACGAAGCCAGTCAAGAGTTAGCTGGCTTGTAGCTATCGCGACCGGATTACTTGTCCTGCTTTTGCCGGTAGTGGTCTGGCGGATCGTAAGGGAACCTGAAACACCTTCAACCACGCGACCTTCAAGCTTCGCCCTCATGGCTGCCGATGCTCATTTGCGTCACGTGCGGGGACAGTTGCCATTGGAGATGGAGTCGTCGAGTCCGCGGGACGTTTCCACGTGGTTTGCGAACAAGGTCGATTTCAGCGTCAAGTTGCCGAACTATCAGGAGTCGTCAGGACAGGAGAAGCTTTACACGTTGGAAGGCGCGCGGCTCGTTGGTTTCGAGAAAGACTACGCTGCTTATGTCGCCTACCGCATGAAGGAGCGCCCGATCACTTTGGTGATTACTTCGGATTCCGTGGCGAAACCTTCGGGAGGCGAAGAGATCGCCGCGGGGAAATTGATGTTTCACTACAATGCGATCGACGGATTGAAGGTGCTTACGTGGTCCGATCGCGGATTGACCTACGCGCTGGTGTCTGATCTGGACGAGCGCGGCCAGCAGTCGTGCATCGTATGCCACGAGGGCGCGAAGGACCAGGACTTTATCAAGCCACTAAAACCACATTAGCCACAAAAAGCACAAAACATGTAAGCAAAAACCATTTTGTGCTTTTTGTGCCTTTTTGTGGCCTAGCTTGGTTTTGAGTACATCTTGATGACGCGCTCGATCGCTTCGCGGCAGACTTTGCAGAAGTAATCGGTGCGCGTAAACATGATGCAGTCGATCTCGGGGCGGTAATAGCCACGCGCTTCGTACATCGCGCCTTCGAACGCTCCCACCTGCCCGAAATGTTTCTCGGCCGCGAACATCTTCTTCTCGTGCTCGAGTTCTTCCCGGAAGAGTGCCTCCATCTCTTCTTCCGGCCGCCTGTCTTTGCGCAACTGCGCCCGGCGTTTCTGAATCTCTCGTGAGTAAGCTTCGAATGCCTCTTTGTTCCATGGCGTTGGGATCGGAGTTGTGTCTGCAAAAGGCGAAGCGAGATGACGCCACTTCAGAGTGCTCACGTCAAGTAGCGCGGTAACGTTGGGCTCCCATGGCTCGACTCGATCAGTGGCCGGGGCATAAGCAACTGCTGATGTGTAGTACTCGTCGGCGAGCGCGGCAAAGTGATGACCAAACTCATGAACGAAAACGTAGTCCGCAAATGCATTATCGGCAGCGACCGTGCTGTAGAGATTGAAAATTCCGCCGCCGCCATAGGTTCGATTGTTAACGAGCACTTCGATGAACTCGTAAGGCGCGAACTGCGCTGCGCGACGCAAGGCACGGTTGTCGAAAGTCAGCACGTATCTTTCGGATCCAAAAGCATCGTAAGTCGCACCGATTGGTGAATCGCGATAGATGCCGGTTGAAGGCCTCGAAACACCTGATTCCGCGGCGGGTGGAGCGAGTGCCCAAACGTTGAAGTTCTTGCGATTCTCTTTGAATGGCGATGTCGAGAAGAGCACTTCAGTAAGGCGGCGCGCGTCGGCCTCAAACTTTTTAGCTTCGGCAGCGGTGTAGCCGTCGCCGAGAATCAGGAAGTCGACTTTAGTTTCCGGTTCACCTGTTTTCTGAATGGTGATGACGGGCGCGGGCGCCACGGGCTTTGACCGATCGACAAACTGGTCCGCCGGATCGATCGTCGTGGTCCAAATGTCATTAAAGACGTTCTTCGGGTCGCGCTTCTTCAACACGATGGTGACAGG
>JAICGZ010000181.1 GCA_025922875.1 Pyrinomonadaceae bacterium | reverse complement strand
GGCAATCTGAATCTCGTTCAGTAGACGAGCGAGCAGTGTTCTCAACTGATTGAAATTATCGGGGCGGGTGATATGCACGTTTTTTCCGATTGCGACTTCATCACCCTCAGCGATCTCTGCAATGCAGAAGACCACGACCGGCACATTCTCTCCTAATGCGGCAAGCTCGCGGATATGACGCGCGGCGGTGACAACTTCGTGAGGTAATCCGGCCACGCTCACCAAAATCAGGTTGGGAGGCTCTCGTTGGGCGCTTTCGATCGCGTCTTTTTTATCCCGGGCCAGTGTCACGCGATATCCGTCGGCCTTCAACAGCTTCTCAATGCCGTCGCGGGTCTCGTTGACATCTTCCACTACCAGGATGATCGAACCGGTATCGCTCTCATTATTCATTGAACTATTTTCCCGTTCGACGTTTGAACCCAGCGTCGTCCATCATGCCAAAAGCTGAGCCAGATCGTCAGAAAGTATTCAACCAGCTTTGGCGTTTTATACAGTCCCCCAAATACTCTTTGCTGGTGGACCGGAGCCGAGGATCTGCTCAGTCACATTCATTCCTCACGGCTGAGAGATTGTCCACCAATTTGATATTACAAGCGGCAATGCTGGCCGTCAGTGCGACAACACACATATATGTGTTTTGACAGTCGCCAACTGAAGACTATATGCGGCCCAACGCACAGATCGCTCAGCTTGCTTGGCCTAAGGTCCAACTAACAAACAGCTAAAGATGTCCTGTATGAGCCTTGTGGCTCCTCCCGCAGTCACTCCCGCAGAGGAGAGAACCATGACCGGACTTACTCTTCGCTTAACGTAGACGGCGAGACGTTAGAGAAGTAGAGTATTCGCGGTGCCTGAATACCTTGAACCGAACATTCCCCTAAAGACATTTCCTCAAACGCAAATCGGCAATAAGCATGATATGGACGACACGAGGTTGGAGAATCAGCGGGTGGCGATGGAAGACGTTCGCTAAGCACCTCTGGACTAAAGTTAACACGGACGACGTGCTTAACCGTGCCGCGATTCTTTCCTTCTTCTTCCGCTACTGCTCTTCCTGACGGCTCTCTTGGGATACTTCGCCGACCCTGAAACGGAGTTGCGCCGCAATCTGCTCACTTATCTGAGCGCAAACTTCAGCCACAAAATGGGCTAGTGTGGAAACTCGAATAGAAGATGAAGAATCATAAGCCGAATTCCCCTTGACACGACCTGGCTTCATAGAAGGGTCGGCTTTGTGTTGACGCACAAGTTGGCCCCGCTTCGCTTTGGTGGAATGCAGCAATGTAGCCGATTTTTGTCTATCGACGAGGGCTTTTAACCAGTGGATCGCAAGTTCGAGTCCTGCTGGGGGTATTCCCTTTACATCGAAGTTAATCTACAATACTGCCTCTTGTTGGAGCAGGATAATCCCAGGCTATCTGAAATGGGCTGAATCTCACTGGCCCCTGCTTCCTTGCATTATGGCCATCCGCGAATAACCAAGCCGGAGTCCCCAGTATGTATATTTCTACCTCGAACGCTTCCACAATTGGCGGATGCTGAGTGGTGAGGGAGCCCTTTAGCACGACAATCAGATTGCCTGCCAAGAACTAACTTCATACCCGGAGGAAATCGGTATGTCTATGTCAAATCCAGCTATTCGCGAAATGATCCAGCGCTCGTGGAACGTGGTCGATAATGTCGACGCTCTGAACGCCGCTCTGGCAAAAGGTGAGGAGAGTGGAATCGATGACGCCGTCGACGACTTACTGGCCGCCTACGATAGTTACAGCGGCCAAGCGAAAACTCAGAGCAGCCGTTTCGCGTTGGATGAAGTCGCTGCTATCCCGGACCCCGTCGCACGTGACCAGGCGGTTGCCAATGAACTAGCCAGCGTACTTATCGACTTAGACATGGCTGTGATGTTGGCGAATGCTGCCCAGGCGACTGGGGAGCTTGAAGGGGTGAAGGATTCCGCGGAGCTCAGAAAGTCCGCGTCCAATCTGGGCGAAACCTTAACTGCATTGGCGGGTTCAACTGAGGTTATTTCGGGTACGACTCGCTTTGCGTTCGACGAGGTAATCGCGAATGTACCCGCGGCTGGCGCTCCCAGTCCTGATATCGCTACAGCCAAGGCAAACTACGAGAGTCAGGTGACAGGAATCTATGACGCGTTGGTGCAGCAAGTTTACGAAGTGACAGCGGCCGCATTCAAAGGCATCGTCAATCTGGATGCAGAGCAGATCAATAAGGCCTTAGAGGCAGCCGGAAGCCCGCTGGATTTCAAATCTGTGAAGAGAATTGCGGGACGGGTTTTAGAAACGGTCAACCGCATTATCGACACTTTAAAACGCATCATCGGATCCGAACTATTCGGGCAAATAGGCGACCGCATAACAAAGACCCTCGACGAGATTCGCAAGGGCGAGAACATCGCGCGACTATTTCTCAAAATTTCTTTCGAAACAGAGGCTGGACAAAAGAGGATTATCACGTGGTTAAAGGACAGCAATGCCGATCAGGCAAGGATTGATCTCGGGTCTCGAGCACTTGCAGATTTGCAGCAGCAAATAATTCAAGCGTTCACAATTGAAAAGCGCATCATCGCAACGCTCCGCCTTTTGAGTTCGCCGCTCGGGTTTATCCTGAAAAGAGTCGGCGGATCGCTACCACTCGATCTGATAATGGGCGCTGCTTATCTTCTTGTAATCGACATTGCCCTGCTACGCGGCATGGATTACGCAGATACCACCACCCTCATTTGCCTGGTGGATGGAATAACGATCACATCGAAACGCGCGCTCGTGGGTTGATTAATAGAAACGCAAAATGAACGGGAAGATGAGTCCAGATCGACTATGGCAAGAACGGGTCGTTCAGCTTGAGAAAGACCTCAAACGAGTTGAAGCCTTGCTGGATAGCCACTTGCTCACAGGAGAGCTAGGGGCGAGATTTCGCTTTCGCCTCAACCAGGTGACAGCTGAACTCGAAGAGTTGACTAGCTGTGCGAAAGCCGGCGCGGATCCCGTTGCTCTGTATTCCGATTTGGCCTCGTTAGCGCAAAACGGCGTAAGACTAATTGAAGAATTGCTCGAATTGCTCGGCGGTGTGGCCATCAGTCAGGGCGTATCCGACAAGGGCAGGGGCTTCGATTCTGGTTTTGCTAATCAGGCCGGCGAATGGCTCGACAAAATCCGCGCTGATCTGGACCTACAGCCGCCAATACTGGTGATTACTGGTCGCGGGCCACTGTTGGAGCCAGAAACAGCATTCGTGCGGACGGCCTTTCTCAATTCAGATCTGTGGCATTTGCCATTACTGGGCCGAGCGTTGGGATTGCAGGCGACCCAAAACCGGAACGATACATACCAGAAACTGCTCCGAGCTGCTGTGGAACCTATTGTGCGAGAGATCGAGCAAATGCTCGAGCGCGATGCGGAGCACCCACCTGTTGACCTTGAACTAATGTTACCCGAAGCATCGACGATCTGGCGTGCTTTCCGATTTGCGACTGGAGACGCGCGAGCGAGCTTTCAAGAGAACAACAAGGCGCAGGTTGAACGTGCCGCTGAACGTCAGCGCACGTATCTGAACTATCTGTTCGCGGATATGTTCGCTACGGCGATCTTAGGACCTTGCTATGCACTGGCTGCTTTTTTGCTTGGATTGGACTATAGCGCTCCCCAATTGTACGAACTCGAAGACCCCGATCAGATCGAAGGTCGTGAGACAGCTTTACCCTATTTGCCGGCGCCTGTTCATCGCGCCGCTGCGATTCTCGCAACGTTAAAGGCTATGGATAAAGAGGCAGACCCTGCCTCGGTCCAGGGGCCTTACGCCAAGATTACTCAACAGCTGAAAGATATGTGGCGAGCAGCGGTTGAGTCAGCCGGACAACAAGACGTACTCGACGAGGTTGGTAAGCGTTTTGGTAATTGGCATGAATCTCTATACTCCAAAGTCATCAACAAGGCACTTAAGACCAATCTCAAAAGTACCCAGCAAACTTGGGAAAACGCTCAGGCTTGGTACAAAGCACTTGCAGGCAACGCCGGAACACCAACTCACCTGCAACCGACATTAACCGAAATTATGGGAGCCATATGGTTGCACCGGCTTGACTACCCCGATCAAGCGGACAATGTCCTCGAGGTGGCCCAGCGCGTAATCCAGGGTAAGGAACTGCGTCCGCGAAAAGGTGAACGCGTCAGTCTGTCCAAAGTTGTCGCCCAAGTGCGTCTGGACGGATTGAGGAATAGATGGGAGCGCCTGGAAAGAATTCTCAAGGACAATCAACTTTCCGAGGAAGACCGGGCTGCCGTAGCAGGGCGCTTTTACCGAATGATCAGCGAACAGCTATATAGCCTGGATCAGTGCAAGGACGGACTCAGAGAACCTGGCCCGCAATTCTGGCGCAAACTCTACGGCTTGGGGAATGGCGCTCGCCTGGTGCAGCGCGAGGCATTGGAATTCCTGGGAGGATTGCTGGTCCATAAGAAAGGACTTGATTGTGAACCAGCGAACTTGACCGGCACAGGTAACGAGGGTCCGAGTGTTTGCGATCTAGCCGACCAAATGTTGCGCACTTACTCCCGGCGCACCGGAGTCAACTGGGCCGCCAGAACAGTCCTCGGCAAAAACCCATTTCTGGCTACCGATACTGACATAATCCGAATCCGATTTCTCGACTGGTCATTGTGGGATTTGCCTTTGATGGCCCATGAGTTCGGTCATCTGGCAGCCCTGGCGACGCCAGCCTTTCTAAAGTATCAAAGTAGTGCCAGCGAACAAGCCCTAAAGGATCATCCCAATCCTGAAGCAGCCGCAGCGTACAGATACACTGAAGCCCGTCGTCATCAACTCGACGAACTCTTCGCGGACATCTTTGCCGTCTACACTGCGGGTCCAGCCTTTGCCTGCGCCGTCATACTGACCCAGCTCAGCCCGCTCGAGGCTTACCTTTGGCGAGGCTCACATCCAAGTCACGATGAGAGGGTGCGGGTAATACTACAGGCGCTCGGCACTATGAACGAGCGAAACGGATGGCAACTCACTAATCCGGAAGGTTATGGACCAATCCTCACTCGATTGGAGCAACGCTGGGATGATGCGGTTCGCACGTGCAAGGCTGTGGCGGGAGACGAAGAGTCTTACAAATTTCAGTTGAAGCAAGCAAAGAAATGGGGGAGAAAGATCTACGACCTGATAGACACTTATTACCGGCTGGGTGTGAGTTACAAGCCTAAGAGCTGGGGCGGCGCCCAGAAGCTATCTGAGTACCTGCTACAACCAGGTGTCCCCAAATTGAAAATTATTGAGGAACTTTTCGCAGATCATTCCGGAGAAAGCATGATACTTGACGACCTGTTGAATGCTCTCTGGATTGCCCGCCTTAAACAGCACGATGGCTTTGAGATGGTTCATAGACTGACTACTAAAGCTTTCATCATTGGCAATAGTTTTATGGGGGATAGACCATGAGTGATGGGGAAAATGACGGACAGGCTGTTTTAGAGACGGCTTACGAGGCTCTGAAGGAAGAATACGAACGTATTCAAAGTCTCCTCGCATCAGAAGCGAAAAACCCACTCAGCCAGTATGCAAGAGTAATCAGCGCCGGTTTCACTCAAACGATATCGCAGGTGAACTCTTATCTTACAGAGATCGACAGCAAACTTAAGAAACTTAAAGCCAGCCAATTGAATGACGAGAGCCGAGAAGGGATTTTGAAAGAATGCTGGGACGATTATTTTGCATTGAGAAGCATTCTAATGCCGACCCTCTCGACCGAGTTGCTGGCCCTAATTGGCGGAGTCTACGTGAGAGACAAACGACTGGATGACACGAGACTTCACGGTAAGGACTTGTTGGACGATGCCGCTAATCCAATTTCGTTTTCCGAGATGGCGGAAGTTCTAGTGAAAGACTTAGCGCTTCGCAGCGGCAAAGGCTGGGAATCGGTGCTGATTGTCGGTGAAGAGCGGTTGACCTTTAGTGAGGCGGAGATCATTCGTCTGCGTTTTCCAGCCTGTGATATTTGGAACCTTCCATTCACGGCACACGAGTACGGTTACCTGGTAGCGCGCAAAGATAACAAGGTGCCTGAAAAGTTTCGCGACCTCAGAGACAGAGTGAGAAGCGACGTCAATCCGAAGAATCATCAGGCGGTAGGCAGTCCACCACAAGACAACAGGCAGTGTTTCCTCCCTGAGGTGCTCGAGATTTGGGATCATTACCACGACGAATTGCGGACAGACGATGCGCGCACAGAGTTTTTGACAAAGAACGAACAGAGGCTCACGGCGCTGACTGACGAACAGGAGTCGCATCTCTGCCGTTTGTTTGCCGATTGTTTCGCAACGTTCTTTGTCGGACCTGCATATGTCCTTGCTTTACTCCACCTGCGATTCCTCCCGGACAGTGTACGCCAGCCGTCGGTGGCCGGCATGCCGAATTTCGCTCAGAGGTTCGTCTTTGCGCTCGAGACACTGAAGTGGATGGATGCAGAACCACTTATTGATGTCGCAGAGAATCGTAGTGTGTTTATCAATGAAGTAGATGAGCAGAACGGTATACCTGCGCTATGGCGTGCCACACTCCGATCCATGAATATGGCGGACCCGTACCAATCGATCGTCGAGCAATATCAGGACTGGATCAATAAAATTAAGTATGCCTTGAGGTTTCACTTTTCTGCGCAAAACGCTATCGGCACAACATACAAAAACTGGCGAGCAGTGAAGGCGTTCCAAGATCAACTTCGGGCGGTGGACCAAAAAGTGTCAGAGCGACCAGAAATGTGGTCAGTCTTAAATGGTGCGTGGGTTGAGCGGTGGAAACACAGAGATGACGCGTTGCAAATTCATGACGCCGCTCTGCGGCTTTTGAAAGATCCAACAGTAATAAAACCGGCTGAGAAGACGGCTCCAGGGGGCGCAGCGGCTAAACAAAAGGAGAGCGTCGATCGTGACGCTATTGCGCTGGTTAAGAAAGCATTGGCCAAAGATCCGCCGGCGCGCAGACTATTTGTCCAAATGGAGGAAAACTCACGCTTCCAACAAAACACGACGATACTCACAGCGTTGGACGACGACGATGAAGCCTATGACACGTACGTTAAGTTATACGAGAAGTCTTCTGGAATGTCGTCAGACGGAGGTACTTAAAAATGACTGAAATGGATAAACCGGTGCTGCCCGTTGATCCAAATTCGAAAGAGGTTGTCCTTTCGCACAGCTATGAAGAGCCGAAAGAATTTCGTCCCTTATCGCAGATCTATTTCGAGTTGGGCCGCACTTTGTTTCAGCAACAAGCGTACAACGAAGCGGCGCAGGCTTTTCGAGACGCGATCCGGAAGGACCCTAACAGTGCGCAATTGCAAATTGAACTAGCGCAGGCCCGCGAAGCGCAGGGACGTTACGAAGATGCTCTCAACTCGTACATCGAGGCGGTTCGCCTGGATCCTTCCTGCGCCGTCAAAGCTCTGAAGAAAGCTCATCAGTGGCTTACACGCGAGCGCGCTAAATCGCTCGGCGTCACCGTTGAAAGTGACTGGCTCACGGCCACCAACCAGTTCCAACCAGGAAAAGAAGCTCGCGCGGCAATTTATGACTTCCTCGGACGTGCCAGTTTATATCGCGGCGACTTTAGCCGCGCCGTTGAGCATTACACGCAGGCAGGGTCCGATGATCCGGAAAATTTATTCATTCTCGAGGGCACCGGTGAAGCGCTGTGGCGCGTTGGCAAGTCAGATGAGGCTATTCAAACACTCACTCGCGCGGTGGCGAAAGCTGATGATAGCACGTACGTGGACCGCCGCGCCTCCACGCGCCTGAAGCTGGCCAAGGTTCTCCTGGATGTGAAGCGTTACCCGGATGCCGTACCTGTTCTTCAGGAAGGCCTCCAGCTGAAACACGGTTTCACAACTGAGTTTCAGATCGCATTGGCACGCTGTTATCTGGCAATGCATAAAGCAGCCGAAGCGCTGCAGTTGGCCCAGGACATATTGAGCCATAACCGCGGCGACATTGATACTTATTCCATCTGCGCGGCGGCGTATTACGAACTGAAACAATACCCGGAAGCTGCTGATGCAGCCGAAACCGCGTTGAAGCTCGAGCCTGATAATCTGCCGGCAATTCGCCTCAAAGCTCTGGCATTAATAGAGGGTAACTTGGACTTAGACCAGGCAATCCGTCTGCTCCAGACATACACGCGTCGCAAACCAGATGATCTGGAATGCCAACTCCTTCTGACGCGGAGTTTGCGCCAACAGGGGCGATCTCCGGATGACGTGGTCGGCGCGCTGGATTCGGCTCTCGCTAACGCGCCTCAAGAGCAACAAGCTAAGCTCATTTTGGAAGTGGCCCAAGTTTACCTTGAAGCGATGCAGCCGGAACATGCCGTCAAAAAACTTGACGAAGCACAGCATTGGGATCCGCAACTTAAATCACAGGTAGAGTTCTGGAAGATCTATGGTGAGGCGCAAGAACGGAGCGGCCAAACGGAAGCGGCGGCAGAAACTTATAGGCAAGGTCTGGAGATTGAACCATCTGATCTCACACTCCTTCAACGTTACGGCAAGCTTCTCATCGAGCGAAAAGATCCTTCGGAGGCTATTAACGTTTGGCGGCGCGTGGCGGAACTTGCTGCTGATGATGGTGAGGCCCATTTGAAACTTGCGCAACTTCTTCAACGCGAGACGGGCCAGGCTCCTGTGGCGCTCGAGGAAGTCGGACGCGCCCTTAGCTTGCTGATTGAAGGTGCAAGTAGAGCCACAGCGTACGAACTGCAAGGCAAAATTCTCGAATCACTCCAACGACCCGCACAAGACGTTGCAACGGCTTACCACAACGCCGGTCAGGAACAGTACTATCTCAGCGAGTTCAAAGCCGCCCTTGAACTCTTCGAAAAAGCCAACAAGCTCGACTCAAAGAACCAGCCGACCTACTGGTACCTGTCCGATACTTTACGGTGCTTAGCATCCACGCAGGAATATCCCTACGTTGACAAGGACAAGCTCAACCAGGCAAAGGAATTTTGGAATGAAGGCCGCAAGATTTCTCCTCCGTCGGAGAAGTTCGCATGGGCTTATCTTTGCCGCGCCTTTATTCATGAATCCTTGGCCCGGATCTATAGCGACCGGCCAGCTAACTTGTGGGAGGCCATCCTCGCCCTCGAGCAGATGCTCCTTCTGGATACGAAAACTACATACACATGGCCCTACCTGGCACGTTTTTATCGTTTCCTCTTTAAGGACGCGATGGCAATGGATGCAAGTGAGCGCGGGCTTGCATTAGGTGTTGAGTCAAACGACGTGTTGAGCGAACGGGCTTGGGTCTTGGGAAGTATCTACCACGCCAGTGCCCCTGAGATAGTTGAGAAGTATGCTGAGCGCCTTACGACGCCAGACCCCGTGACTGATGCATTAAAAGGATATGTCTTGAGCTTCGAAGGGAACTACATCGAGGCTCTACGAAGCTTGGAGAAATTTCTGGAGTCCACGCCGGGCGATGTTTGGGTTCGAAGCCTTCGAGGTCGCACTTTTCTGTGGGCCGGCGATAAGGCCAAAGCGCTTGAGGAGTTCCAAAAATGTTGGCGCCTAACGGAACCAGGCCAGCCGCACGCTGACATCGCCAACCGTGAGCGTCGGGCTTGGGTGGGATATCAATTGAGACACTACCACGAGGCGGCCGAGATCTTCAAAAGCTTTCTGGATGACGAAGCGGAAGACCCGTTTGATATACGGATAATGCTTGCGCTCTGTTATCTCAAACTGAACCAAACAATTGAAGCCGATCGGTGGTTCGAAGAGGCTCTTTCGCACCTTCGCAACATGCGTCACGTGAAAGAGAGCTTGCAGGAATTGAAGTTGTTCAAGGCACAAGAAGAAAATAGCTCTAAATCCGGCGCGGTGATCAGCGCTTTAGCAACATACGAAGAGAAGATCCAGACAAAAGCTGAAACTCTCAAAGCGAAGATCTACGACGTTGCGGCGGCAGAGCAGGAGCTTACACAGTTGCTGGCGGCAGGAAAACACGGGGAAGGAAGTATTGCCTGGCTCGCAATTAAGGCCAGCCTGGGTCGCTTGCTTAAAGAAGGCGAACGTTGGGACGCAGCCGCCAAAATCTATTACGCCTTAAACAGCTACTCAGACACTTTCCCCGAAGCAAACATCGCTTTGAAAACGACGCTGGACGCACTGCAAGGCGAAGGTGAGCGACGTTTGAGTGAAGGCACGGCCCGGAAGGCTCTGGAGTTATTTAACGAGGTGCTTAAGCTTGCCGTTCCGGCGGTCTCAACGACGCTAATACAAACCCCAATAGTGGGTCAGGTATTTCGTGGAATAGTCGACTTCGTCGGACGATTCCGGCAACAGAAGGGATTGCCGGAATCCATTACCGAAGGCGCTAAGAAGCAAGCCAGTCTGTATAGCCGGCTTGGTTATGCCCACTTTCAACTAAAGGACAGCATCAACGCCCGTAAACAATTTGCCAAAGCCATTGAACTTTATCGCTACAGTAACACCGGCAACCCAGGTGAGGCCCTGGGTAAAGATTGTAAGTCATTGTTGCGGAATGCTCGCGACTATTGGGCCTTGGTCGATGAGTGGAAAGCCTTCGCAGCGTCTGAAACAGACGAGAAAATAAAGACTGAACTTGCTGCTGCAAGAAACTCACTCGCAGATTACCTCGATGAACTCTACCAGCTTTCGGAAGACGCTGCCTCAAGTTACGAACTGCTGCCTGTTGTGACCCCGATAGCGGTAGAGATGGGCGAAGCCTTAATACCAGATGAAGCTGGGCCCGAATGGTCACTTATCAAAAGGTACCTGCCTGATATGCGAGCCCGCATCATGGAAGAACTGGGCGTGCCGGTTCAAGGCGTACGAGTTCGTGACAACCAAGATCTGAATTCGCAAGACTACACTATCATCCTCAACGATATTCCGTTGGTGACCGGATACTTGCCGGTGAACATGCTCTACTGCCACACCTCAATTGATGTTCTCCGCGAACTGGGCATTCCAGCCGAAACCATTGAAATCCAAACTCACCCACTCACTGGCACTGCTGGATGCTGGATCCAACCAGAATACCGAGAGATCATCAACCACTATCATCTGACACTCTTGGATGATCCGCTGCTCTTCATGGTCTCTCATGTCGAGGCTGTGCTGCATTCACACCTGGCGGAGTTGCTGGGAATCCAGGAGGTTGAAAACCTGCTTTTGAACTGGGCGCAAGACGAGAAAGGAGCATCCCGTATCAAAGCAGTTTTGCCGGATGAGAGCTCGCGATTTCGCTTTGCCCGTCTCCTTCGCACTCTAGTCGAGGAGAGAGTTCCGATCACAGAGGGGGAAGAGATACTCGATGCCGTCGAAGATGTATCACTGACTAATGGAGATCTCGGAGAAGCAGAGCGTGCCGTACGTCTGAAACTGAAAAAGCTTCTGCCCGGCAATGAACTAAACAGCAAGCGAGTCCCCCTTCCGAAAGAGATCGAAGACAGAATCACGAAGTGCGCAACGACCAAGCACAAAACAGTGCTCGATATTCCACCGGAAGAGACACAGAAACTGCTGGATGAAATTCGAACCCTGGCAGATCCAAATGATAGGAACGTTGTGCTGGTCACCAGTAGCCCTGAGCTAAGACCATTCGTTCGCAGGCTAGTCGAGATTAAGTTTCCAGAACTAATGGTGCTGGCAAGTGAAGAAGTGGTTTCTCGCGAGGACTTGTTGAAAACAGAGTTGAATGGGGGAGAGGCGCTACAGGAGTAAACACAATGAGTCAGAAACCTGCCAAAAATCCTGCACCGGAGGTTTTATTCTCAATTCGGCTCGATCCTTCGTTGAAGGCTTTGCTCGACAGTGGGGCTCCGTTGCACGGACAGATTCGCAAACAGATCGCTGAGAAACTAATCGCGCTTCTCGAGGTTCTTGGTGTACCCGGAAAGGTCGCTGTAACCGTAGATAGTTTTGACGAAGAAAGAGTCGCCACCGGCAAGTTTTTGGGCATATACGTTAACGGCAAGAACTGCCTTTATCCGAACGAGCTGCTTCGACTGGTCCACAGCTACGTAACGGGTGCCGTAATCGATCCTAATATGGGACCAAAGGAGATTTTAGAGTGGCTAGATGGTCTCTCCAGTAATCGATCCAGAAATGCGAAAGCTGGACTTGCGAGTATTACCGAATTCTTGAGTCTGGCTTGCCTCGAAGTAGTCAGCAGGCAGCCGGCCACAGTTCTGGGTTACGAGCAGGCGACTGCTTACTGTGCTTCTCTTCCCTCGCTAACTGAGGCTGATCCATCTTTAACCTGGCCGCCGAATCCAACCTGGTTATGGCCGATCCTGCAAGGCGTTCTCAATTTGCGTATCTCGATCGCGAACAAAGAAGCGGTCGCGCAGATGGTCCAGCATGGCCTCAAAACAGGACGTTCTCAGCAGGACGTGATCGAAGATCTGATTGAGTCGTTGCGCCCGGACGTGATCGAAATCCAGGTTCCTGAAGAATATCTCCGGCAGCTTACCCTGGCTGATGTAAGTAACGAACGTGATTGGTTCGCACGCATGAGAGACGAGGGATTCAACAACCTGGGCATACGTTATCCAAGATTTCACTTCGTTACAGTTGAGAACCTGAAGCCAAACAGTTGTGCAATCAAGATAAATCACCTTACAACGCTGCCGTGCGTAGTCTTAACGCCCAATGAGTGCGTGACGAATGGTACGGGCAATGAGCTGGAACTCCTGGAGATCGACGGCCGATTAACGATCGATCCACTTACTGGAATGCCTTGCAGCATCATCGATTTGAGTAATAAATCCACAGCAGAAGAAGGGGGCTTGGTCGTTGTAAATCAGATATGGTATGTGGTTCGATGTCTCGCCCTGGCCTTAAGAGACCACGGTTGGTGTTTCATCGATCGCGGGTATGTGAGCCGCGAACTCGAAAAATTGGAGTCGTTGTTTCCCAAATTGGTAGAGGCTGTCCGCGCCAGCATTCCTCTTGAACAGATTACGCGGGTTCTT
>JAICGZ010000180.1 GCA_025922875.1 Pyrinomonadaceae bacterium | reverse complement strand
TGGGATAGCAATTCCTGCTGTAATCAACCCTGAAAGGGTTAGCGCCGCACATGCCTAACGCTTTCAGCGTTTGCTATTCATTTTTATGTTTCGTTCCCAGGGTTGTCGCTGCGCTCCAACCCTGGGCTAAGGTTAGCGAACGCCTGCGGCGTAATGGAAAACGCCTGCGGCCGTAATTGCGAACGCCTGCGGCGTAATCATCCAATTTTCAAACCGACGCACTACCCCTTAGTGGCAATGTGGATCCTTGTACTGGGTCATCTTAGCCAGGGCAGCGTCGCGGAAGCACGCGCGGCATTCCAACACGCGTTGAAGGTGCGACAGTATCTTTCTCCGGGTTTGGATGATTCATTCATGGCGGTATTTGTCGACGAGCTTGATTCAAGTCCGACAACTCCGGAATCTCAGAGCTTATCGCCGACATAAAGTCCGCTCTTCAACCCGAGTAACACATCAAAACACAAAAAGCACAAAAATGGCCTGCGCCGCTTTTGTGCCTTTTGTGCCTCTTTGTGGCCTACTTCGAGTCCAGTGGCAATCCAGCCTCTACCCAGGCATCGAATCCACCGTGGAGCGGATGCACGTTTTTCCAACCACGTTCCCCAAGTTCTTGCGCCACCCGGGCGCTCGATGCTTCGTGTGGTCAAGTGCAATAAGTGATGATCGTCCGGTCTCTCGGTATTTCATTCAGATGTGCCGTGAGTTCATCAGCAGGCACCCGCATAGCGTGAGGCAGTTTCTGCTCAGACTCCGCCCACGCCTTCGGATTTCGTGTATCAACAAAGGCGAATTCTTCACCGCGGTCAAGCCGCTCTCTAACTTCATCGACCGTGATTCTCGTTGCTTCCATCTGTTACCTCCCTTGTGATTTCAAGTACATGAGAGCACAAAAAAAGCACAAAACGCACAGTGGCTTTCGCCGAATTGTTGTGCTTTTGTGCTTTTTTGTCTCTTCAGGCAGCACTCGGATTACCCGACTGCTGCTAGCTGGACCACGTCGTGTATCGCTCGCACTTCATTGACCATTTGTTCGTATTGTTCAAGCGTCAAAGCCTGCGCGCCATCCGATAGCGCCCGCTCAGGTTGATCGTGAACTTCAATAATCAAGCCGTCAGCACCAACCGCAATACCCGCACGCGCCAGTGGGATCACCATGAAGTTCCTGCCGGTACCGTGCGAAGGATCGACAAGGATCGGAAGATGAGACAAGTGCGCGGCCGCGGGAACAGCCGCAAGGTCCAACGTGTTTCGCGTGTGCTGCGCAAACGTGCGAATGCCTCGCTCGCAAAGCACGACTTTATAGTTTCCTTCCGCCATGATGTATTCGGCTGCGAGTAACCATTCGTCGAGCGTTGCCGACAGTCCACGCTTGAGAAGCACCGGTAGATGAGACTTACCAGCACGTCGCAACAGCGAAAAGTTCTGCATGTTGCGTGCACCGATCTGAATGACGTCGCCATAGCGCTCGACCAGGTCGATACCACTTTCATCGAGTGCTTCCGTAACGATCTTCAACCCGTAAACGTCGCGAATCTCCGCGAGTATCTTCAGACCCTCCTCGCCGAGACCCTGGAATGCGTACGGCGAAGTGCGGGGCTTGAATGCGCCACCGCGAAAGAACTTTGCTCCACTCCGGCGCACCGCACTCGCAATTGCAAAAGCCTGTGTGCGACTTTCGATCGCGCACGGCCCAGCAATGATCGCTAGCTCGTCGCCGCCGATCGTCGCCTCGCCTACACGAACAACGGTCTTGTCGGGACGAAGATCAAGTGTCACCAACTTGTAAGGCTTGGTAACGCTGACTGCTTCGAGCACGCCCGGCAGGTTCTCGAAGTGCGAGGGATTAACGGACGTTTGATTGCCGGTGATCGCAATGGCCGTGCGAGTGGCGCCGGGCATCGGGTGAGCTTTGTAGCCAAGATGGTCGATCACATCAAGGACGCCATCGATGTCGCGGTCCGTTGCGTCCGCTTTCATTACTATAAGCATGGTCTACCTCCGAGGTTGAGTTGGATCATGCAAGCATCTCGACAGTGGTGCGCCGAAAACCATAGCGGGCTGATCGAGAATAACTTTGCGCTGACCTTGTGAGACTTGGTTGAGTGTGATAGCCAAACGGCGCTGCGGGTACAATGACGGGTGTTAGCTCGACTCACCGTAAAACTTACTTATGAGCGGTACATTTCCTGACGTGCTCTTTCGGGATCACGATGCTGGCTTGATAGTTGATGGCATTGAGCAAAATCCTCACTCGATCGGTGCCTTTTATCTCTCGTTCAAAGATGCCGCTCAACTCGCCGAGCAGACCGTTCTTTACTGTGACGCGATCTCCTCGCTTGAGTTCTTCTTCAATCTGGATAAGACCGTCTTCACCAGCCTGCTCCATAATGAATTCGATGATCTGGTCTTCGATCGGGACCGGGCCATCACCGAAACTAACAACGCTTTGCACACCTCGAGTGAAACAGATCTTCGAGAGCAGAGTGCCGGCATTGAACCGCGCAAAGATGTAACGGGGGAAAAGAGGTTTCCTTTCGTATGATGCCGCCCCGGTAAAAGGATTTAGGCGACGCTCTCGAATTTTCGGGTTGAACGTTTCTACATTCCAGGCTCTGAGGTTACTGGTGGCTCTGTCTTCTTCCTTTGGGTGAGTATGAATTGCATACCAAAGTGCATTACTTCCTCGTGATACATTAGGTTCGTTCATGATTTTTCTCCCAACACTTCCCGACTGGCGGGCGAGATTGTTCAGTGGTTGAAATGGTGGGCGGCGCTGCTCTGGGCGATGGAGCGGCCCGTTAAGGTTTATTGAGGCCTCATCTGGGGATTGAGGTCGCGATTATGGGTCAAGGGAGACTCGACGCCGGGCTTTGTGGGCTAAGTTTGTAAGTTAGTCGGGAGTCCGTTTATGTTGGTGAGGATGATCGCAGAGACACGCATCACTGCGATCAATGTTCTTGGTCCAAGTTACACAAAAGAATATGGCCCTCTAGTGTCTTGATGCAGACACAGCTACCGCATGTCGCACCAATGCAACTTCTTTGAAAACTAATTTGGCGAGGATGGGTCTACTGAAAAGTGCGACGAATTTACAAACGCGATACCACTGCGTCTTTAAAAGTGTTTCCGGTTAACCGAAAACGATAATGTGCTTAACTTTTTTGATCTTGTCTAAAGCCCACTCGAATTGTTGGACCAACGAATGGCGCCTTCGAAGGACTTATAAGCGAGACCGGAGACTGTAACCAGGACGGGGCCGCACTTTACGGTAGAAACCTCCAGGGATTAAGTTGAGCCGCTGCCGTAAGTTGCGTTAAGATGGTGGCTGTCTGACTACGCACCTTGGGCGCTTAAATGCGGCAGAGGCCTGTGTAATCGGCAACCCGTCATCAGCCAAATGGTGACGGGTTTCTTTTCGTATCACTCGACGTATAAATCCATAATTACAAGAGACAAAAAGTCTTCCCGAAGCTGACTTTCTCTTCAAGGTCTGGGTAAATTTCTCGAAAGAGAGAGAATTACGATGCGGGAAAACCCACTGATGATTTCCTTAATCTACTGCGGATGATTTGATTTCATTTCAAATCATGCAAGGTCCTTTTCAATTTGGGAGGCGCTAATAATACACCCGTTTCCGACCTTGTCAACGTGAAAGTTGCATGGAGTATTGCAAGCAGGTTCTGATTTCATGAGGGTCATTTTCTTCGATAATTTTAACCTCGAAGACGCCGAAAAAGCCGGCGCCAAACCGGCGCACATAAGTCTCAGCTCGGAAGAGTTTTTGCGAATAGTTCCCTTGCGACGATCTGTCGTCCACTTTTAAGAGAGCGAGTTGTTATGCGTAAAGTCACCTTCGGAGGCGCCAATAGCCTCGACAATTTTATAGCCCGCAAAGACGACGCGGTTGACTGGCTTCAATGGAACAACGAAGTCGCGGAGATCACGGAGAGCTTCTGGGAAACTATCGACACCGTCGTGATGGGTCGCCGCACATACGAAGTGTCAGCACAGATGGGAAGCGGTGGGTATCCTGGTATTAAGACTTACGTCTTCTCCCGAACGATCAAAGAGTCAAGCAACAACGGATTGACTTTTGTGTCCGAGGACGCGGCTGACTTCGTATGGCGGTTGAAAGCTGAGCAAGGCAAAGACATCTGTGTGATGGGTGGTGGTGTGCTGGCGAAGTCGTTGTTCGAAGCAGATCTGATCGATGAGATTGGTATCAACGTCCACCCGGTCTTGCTGGGTTCCGGGATTCCATTGTTTTACGAAATGCCACGCCAGATCGATCTTGAGCTAGTGAAGTGTCAGGAATTAAGTAATGGTTGTGTAGTTTTAACTTATAAGGTCAAGCACCAGTAAACGACAAAGAGGCACAAACAGCACAAACGACTAAACTAATTTTTGTGCTTTTGTGCTTTCTCGTGGCCCCTTTCAGCGCCAGTTTTTGACCTTGTACCACTCCTTTTGCAGGTTCCATTTCAAACCTCTGCACAACAGGATTGGCCGGTTTTCGTAACGGTATGCATAAGGGTTGGTCAGCGTGGCGGCGACTGTTACTGATTCGAAATCGTCACGCGCAGATTCTTCCGTATCGCCGAGGACGATCACGATCTCGCCGGTGTAATTGCGCGGGCCCCAGAGAAAGTAGTTTTGATGTCCGCTGATTGCTTTGGGCAATCCGTACTGCGGACCAAAGAAATCCACCGCTGCCGCTTGTCCATAGTTATTACCGAAGATCGCGGTGCGTTCTCTTTCTTCCGGCGGCAGCGAATGGTAAACACGCGCCACAGCTTCAACCAGACCCGGCCACGGAAATTCATCGGCGTAATACTGTGGCAGCGTCTCGCCAACAAAGCTCTGCTCAGTCTTGGGAACTTCAAAGGGTAGATACGATTGATACCGTAGAAACGTATCGATCGGTAAAACGGGTAACACCAGCGGCAGCAGGGGCAGGACGCCAAGCAGCAGCCAAGCAAAACAAGCCGGACGTAAAACGGTTTGCAATCGAGAGAGTCTCGCAGATGCAAACAATCGTTCCGTCGCTACCGCGCCTGCTGCAAGCAATATCACGTATGTTGGCGCCGCGTAATAGTCTTTTCCATGCGTGAGCATGAAGAAGCCGATCGTGATCACGAAGGTCCAACCAAAGGCGCGATAGTTTTTTGCATCACGTGAGAAGAAGTAGAAGAGAAGCCCACCAAACCAGAAAGGAAAGCTCGCCGGGTTCATCATCAGCACCTGTTGTAAGAGATACTTACCCGGCGGCAGGACTACGTCTTTTTCAGTCTCGCGAACGTTGTGTATCAATTCCAGGAATGGCCAGTTATGCTGAACGTTCCAAATCAGATTTGGCAGAAAGATCAAAAACGCGATTGCGCCTCCCGCAAGAATCCACGGCGTAAACAGGATCCTGCGCTGGCGCGTCAAAAGAATGCCGGCGATCAGTGCAAAGGCGAAGATTACTATCGAATACTTGTTCTCGAGCCCGACTCCGGCGATAGCACCGAACACCAACCACAGTTTCGCATTTCCTGTTTTGATGAGTCGCAGCACCGTGAATGCTAAGCCACCCCAAAACAGAGCTTCGAAACTATTCATCGCAAACTGATGATCGATGACCCACCACACACCGGGCGTCGCTGCGAGGGCGGCAGCGAGAACGGTACCAAAACGTCCTGCGCCAAGCTCCCGTGCAAATGCTGACGTCAGTACGATGCGTGCAGCGCCGGCCAACGCGGGCCAAAACAATAGAGCAGGTAATGAGGCGCCTAACGTGTGTCGCGTAATCCACCCAATCAATGCGATCAGCGGCGGCTGATCGACGTAACCAAACGCGAGGTGCTCCGCGCACGCGAGGTAGTACAAAGCGTCGCGGAAGTAGCCGTAGCGCGTCGAGGTCGCAAGATGGAGTGCGAAGTAAAGGAGAGCAATGACGTAAACCCAGGGCCACAAAGAGGCTCGTGGTGAACTATTGCTCGTCTTTGGGGTCATTTGATGTTCGGGCAGAGAGGTTACCCGAACATCAAACAAACGTCGAGGAGGTGATTATCCGAATCATCATGTAACTCATGTCTATCCTGAAAATCCTGTCAAAGCTTCACAGGATTGACATGATGATCAGGATTAACACGATGTTTGTGCACATCACAACGATTTTAAGTACTCAACCAGATCACTCTTCTCCTGGTTCGTCAGGCCCAAACCGAAACAAGTGTTGTAGTGATTCACCACGTCCAACAGAGTCGGAAAACGTCCATCATGGAAGAAGCCGCCCTTTTGATGTGTCCACAATCCTTTTAAAGGAGAGGTTCTGTAGTGCTCGTCGGGTGAGCGTTTCGCCTGAAAATCGTCAACACAGATTTGTGCGGGCGTATGCATGTTCCACCCAGGTTCAGTGAACAATGGCGGCACGTGACAACTGTCGCATTGAGCTTTTGTATCAAACACCACTTGCCCTCTGCTCGCAGCCGCACTATCAAAGCTACCACTCGGTGGCTGCGGCGCCGGTATCGCAAGTTGATAGAAATGAAGCGCCGGCAACTTCGGTGTGATCAAGTCAGGTGTATTTCGCACGTTTCCGAAACCATTGGCTGCAGCGATTGGAAACTTCGCCGCGTCGTTTAATCTCGGATCGAAGAAGGTCCCACTGCCGTGCATCTCGAGGTTTGCAACGAAGGCATTCCAGTGTGTTACCGAGCCCCAACCGGTCCAGGTATGGAGATTCACGCCCGCGAGTCCGAAAGCGGGTGGAATCAATGTCGCCGCTGAAACATTCGTACCCGTTACCACGCCGTTAGAAATCTGTTGCGGATTAAATGCTTTACCATCGAGTATCAGCTCCGCGTCAAACTTCCCCGGCCCCCAACTTCTCAATACCGTTCGCACCGTATCCTGACTAACGCCCAACAGGTTGCTGAACGGACTCAAGTCTGGAGCAAGCGCCACTATCTCGCCGACATTGAGATCGCGGCTGGCCCATCCATCAAGGCGATGTCCAACTCCAGTCGTCAGGGAGTCATCAACCGTCGAGTGACACAGTGCGCAAGTGATCCCTACCGATTGAAGAGTATTGCCGCCGTTAAAAAACCCTTTCACGCCAAGAACTGCATCGTGCCGCAGCAACAACAGTGTTACAGCCGGATCGTTTAAATCAACTCTGCCATGTCTAAGTTGCTGGACAACGTTTGACGGCAGCGCATCTACATCGACTTTAAGCCCAAGCGCCAAAGCCGCACTCGGACTCAGACCGGGACCTACACCACCAAACTGAGCGCCTTGGATCGCTTGATGCAGTTGAAGCATACCGCCCCAAAACGCTTCGTCACCGAACGTATCAAAGCGAAAAGTCTGCCGGCCTTCGCCGAGCATCTTTTCGGCATTCGCTTCAATTTGTTCGTCCCAGGATAGGAGCTTGATAATTCGAGAACCAACTGGACTGGCAAGGAAAAGTGCCCCAGCAAGAACCACCGTGGCGATAGCGACGAATTTCGCGCGCATTTTATTCACCCCTTTATGAGAATTAAAGTGAGCAGAGGGCCTGCGACACGCGGGGGACAACAAGACGGCCGAATGAGGATGGGTTTACACAAAGCGGCGCGTGATGGTACGGTCATATCAACACGACGCGCTTATTTTTTTAATCGCCCTCGACCCATCCGAGGGCGATCTATTCAGGGGAATTCGCGTTTTAGGCTACTCCCTAAAACCGGCCCTGTCAAGGAGTCTTAATGGCGATTCCCAAAAATCAACGGCCTTTACGTTTTCCATGCGAATGTGTGTCGGCATCTGACGAGAACTACAGTGATCCGTGGGCTCAAATCACTAAAAGAAAACTGCTGCCGAATGGGACGAAGGAAGAAATTTTAAACCTGTTAGCTCGTGAGCCAATGACCCTATCGCAATTGGCCGAAGCGCTAAAGCTCTCACCACCAAGCGTTCACACACACATAAACGATATGGTGAAGAGCGAGCTCCTCAGAGAATCCGCGGAGTCGGAGAAAAAGCATCCAACAGAGCGTTACTATGAACCGAACTTTCCGGTATTCAAGGCGGGTGAGTGTGCGCCGTTCTTGAGCTTGTGTGAAGAGATGGCCCAACAAGTGGTCGCGCTCTTCGAGAAAAAGCGCGCAAGCATGGAACAGGCTTTTAACAAGACTCAGCTCAGAAAGCAGGGCTGGGAACTCGGTGATATCACGCAGTGTTTGTATGCGAACATGCAACGCGCTGCTCGAGCTGTGCTGGAGCAGCGCGGCTTATTAACCCCTCCCCAGAAGCACGCCAATGGAGCCTCCTGGGTCTTTTGGGCACAGGAACCCGAGGTCGATCAGAAGAAAAAATAAGATCGTGTTTCCAAGAACCCTTTAAGAGCGCGGACAGCGCGGCCGGGATAGAGACCGGGTTGCAGTTGGCCGTCTTTTACAACCAGGACGCCGTTCACCACAACGAATCGAATGCCCTGTGAATACTTAGCCGGATCTTGAAAGATTGATGTGTCGACGATCGATTGAGGGTCGAAGACTGTGAGATCCGCATCAGCGCCAATCCGGATGCGGCCTTTGTTTTTCATTGAGGGAACTCGCCGCTCCAAGCGCTGTGCCGGCATCAAAGTCATCTTCGTCAGCGCGTCCATTAAACTCAGCGCGCCTTGCTTTACGGATCGCGCCGGTTCTTGATCCAGGATCGATCACTCTGCCGTTGAGGATGACGAGATCGTAAGCAGCGCTCGATTGTACGGGGAAAGAAAAAGTCAGCAACGACTTAACTGTTGACTCTTTGCTCCTTTGCGACTTTGCGGGAAAATCTCTTTCGGTCAACGCACCTTACCTCGCCCTTCAACTCGCCAGACAGTTTCCACGCGCTCACCGCGCACGCCGTAAATCTCATCATGCAAGTTCACGGTGGGGCACACGTGATTCGGAATAACGCTCAGTCGATCGCCAACTCTGTACTTTCGTTCGGAACGCTGAATATTCAGGTGCCCATGTTCCTCAGAGAGGCGCTCGATCTCCGCTGCCCGGTCTTCCTTCACCAACCCGAAGCCGTTGCCATCGCCCGCTTGATAACGATCGGAAGAGAAAGTTTTGGATCCACCGTCGATAACCGCCCTGCCGGGTACGCTGGTGCTGACGACAGTGACCACAACCCACAGCGCGCAATCATCCAGTGTCGCGGCGGAAACACCCACTGTGTTGCGATCATTGAAGATGTAAGTTCCCGGCCGCACCTCATTGACACCATGAAACAGATCGCCTTCATAAGCAGCCGGCGTTGATCCGCCACTTACGATCGCGAGCGGTACTCCGTCGCGCGCGAAAAGATCGAGAACGCGATCGAGCAGTTCGTTTACCTGGACGCGCATCGCCGCTCTCTCTTCGGGTACAACGCCGAAGTGTCCCGGAAAAAACATCAGTCCCTTAAACTCCAATCCGGGAAGTGAAGTAATCTTTCGCGCAAGCATTAACAATTCAACTTCATTGCTGACTCCGCAACGGCTAAAACCCACGTCGAGCTCGGCCAACACACCAACCTTTACTCCCTGCTGCGACACTGCTTCCGAAATCGCGCGGGCTGCTTCTTCCGAATCGAGCGAGACGGTGAGGTCGGCTTGTTCCGCGAGCTTCGCAAGACGTTTGGCCTTTTGTGTTCCAACGATCGGATAAGCGATGAGAATGTCTGTGATGCCGCCGTTGAGCATCACTTCAGCTTCGCCAAGTTTTGCGACAGTTATGCCGGTAGCTCCGCTATCGATCTGTCGTCTAGCGAGTTCCGGGATCTTGTGAGTCTTGGTGTGCGGGCGCAGCAGTAGTTGATGCCCGCGGCAGTAGTCAGCCATGCGCGATAGATTACGGTCCATCACGTCAAGGTCGACGATGAGCGCGGGTGTTTCTAACTCGGAGACGAGCATTTTTTCACAGGATTTACAGGATTAGACAAGATTTACATGTAATCCTGATAAATCATGTAAATCCTGTCTAAGGGACGATCTCGAATGACGCTTCCTGCTTCACAAACTTGCGCGTCACCATATCCTTCGCTTCGATCGTCGCCTGGTAGCGACCAGGCGCGAGATTAGTAAGACGAAGGTATTCGGCGAATGCCAGGTGAGGCACTGGATGGTCCTTAATGTCAGTCAAGACATAATCGAGCGGCCTCGTCACCGGCTGTCCATCTTTCATGAGACGCACCGTTACTCTCACTAACGGCTTACCCGTTTCACTACTGTTCGCGGCGTTATAAACGGCAAGAAACATTATGAAGTTATCGCTCGCGCGAAACTGGCGTCCCGCTGAAGGACGAATCAACGTCTTGCCATGAACGAACACATCCGGAAATTCCGGATCCGGCGGCAGTGCACTCGCAGCTTCAACGTAACGGCTGAGCACAACAGGCGTGGCCGCGAATTCTGAGTCAGGCTCAGGCAGCACAAACTGCTCGCGCCGTGCAGTAGTCTTGCCTGATTGCTTATCTCTCACGATCAAATCGAGCGTATAGTCGCCCGGAGCGAGTTGCATGTCCTGCCGGTAGAAAATGTTGTTGCTGAGAATGGAGTTATAATCATTCGCGTTTAGATTCACGTCGAAGTTTCCACCGAGACGCGAAAGGATTCGCTCAGGCGTCGCTTTCAAAACTCCGAGCACCTCCAACTGCATCATTCGTTTGTCGCCTTTGCTTTCAAACTTCACGTTCGCAGGTGGCAATTCAATCGCCAGCGGCACGGTGTAAAGTCCTTCTCGCGTTCTGAACGGACTCAGCGAAACAAACAGCGGAAAACCAGGACTGCTTTCAGCCGTGGCGAAATCAGCCAACAGCTTTTTGTCTGCCGGAGACAACAGCACGATCTCTTCGGGCGGAATGGCGTAGTATCCGGAGCGAGAAGTGATCTGCGCATCAGGCCGGCGGACTTCGATCTTTACTTTACGAAACGTACCGTCGAAATTTTGGTTGGTGCTTCGGTATGCAAGCGTGTAACGCGACTGTATCTCCTGATTGATTCGCTCGAGTCCCTGCCCGATATCGTTGTTACCTTTTAGAAACCTGCCGCCAGTGTCACCTGAAATGCGATAGAGAATGTCGTATTCGCGGCTCTGTCCTTCCTGTCTCACGTTGTCAAATACGGTCTCGCCGCCGACTGCACGAATACGTTGCTCCTGATTCGTGATCGCGGAAACACCCGCGAGCGGCGAAGCGGGAACGAGTGAGCCTGAACCAGGTGCGCCTGCCCTCAGTCCGGCGGAATCGATGATGTAGATCGCGACGTTTGCGCGATTGGCGATGTCGATCGTGCTTTGCACCTGCCAGTCAAGCACGGCGGGCGTGACGAAGCCTTGCGAGAAAAGTACGACCGTCTTTTTACCGGCTATCGGTCGAAGACCTTCGGCCAACGCGGCGAGTGCGGCGAGAATCGGACGCGACTGCTGCAAACTGAGAGCGGTGCGAAGCCTGATGAACTGAGCCAGCACGCTACGGGCGATCATTATTCTCGCTGCTTCCGATCCTCCACCCGGACTAGAGATCGTGGTTGGGGCCGACGCGGTGTTCAAAAATTCTCGGAGATTGTCGATGTTCCCCGCAAGATCTTTTTGTTCGAAGTTCTTGGCATCAGGGGTGCCGGCTTTCTCGAGCGCCGCGATCAGCTTCGCCTTGTCCTGAGTAAACGGCTGGAGCATCTGCAAACCATTCGTCACCGACAGCACGGCAACGATATCAGCATCAGTTACCTGTTCACGAACATACTTGATCGCGCCTTCACGCACTGGCTTCAGGTTTGTGATGTCGGTTGTTTGATGATCAAGAACGAGCGAGACGTAGTTGCGCGGAGCAGTTGCGGGTGCAGTTGAGTCCACTCCCGGCTCGCCGGGTTTTCGTGCGAGAGGTGCGTCGAAGAATTCCATCTTTTGCGGCTGACCGTTTTCGGTGATCGTGAAGTCCTCGGCTTTGAGGTCCGAGATGTATTTGCCTTTCTTGTCTTTGACGATGACGTCGATGTTGACGAGGTTGGATTTGACTTTGATTACGTCATCGTCCTGCTTCAGCGGATTCTGCGCCAATGCAGTGAGGGAGGAAAGCAGCATTAACAATCCGAATAAGGCTCTGACTAAATGCTTCTTGTCCATGTTAGTGCTCCGGCAAACTCATATAGGTCCTATAGGACTTATAGGACCTATCACTCTCTTCCCACGCCCAGCGCATCAGCCACACGATTGATGTAATTGAACCACGACGCAATGAGCGTGATTTGAAGTATTCCCTGGTCGTCAAAACCTACTGACCGCAGTCGCTCGTGATCCGCGGCTGAAACGCGCGTCGCATCCCGCGTTATCTGCACTACGTAATCGAGCATGAACTTTTCCTGCTCCGAAATCGGCGCAGTTCGATAATCCTCTTCGAGGGCGGCCACCAACGCCTGGTCCAGTGTTACGCGACGCAGAAACTCTGCGTGAGATTCGATTCAATAATGACACCGGTTAGTGACCGACACCACCGTCGTGATCATCTCGTGCTGTCGCCTGGTCAAAGGTAAATCCGGCGACATCAACGATCCAAACGTCGCAAACGCATGATAAAGCGCTTTCGGGATCAAACTATGAGACGCGACGATGCCGGCCGTCTGCCCATCGGCAGCCGGGTGAACGGGCGTCGCATATTCGATTGGGTATAACTCGCGCTGCGACTCAACAGCCTTTCGCACTTCTTCACTTTCATCAACTGAAACCGTCTTGATCCACGTCATTGCATGGTCCTTTCTTTCCACCAATCGCTTCTCTTTTTTCTAAAGAGAAACACGTAAACCGGCAGACCCAGCGCCACTACCGCGACGCCAAGAAACGCCTGCGCTGGATTGTTACTGCCGAGCAGGATGAGCAGGAATAGTATCATCACGAGGAATACAACCGGTGTGACCGGATAGCCTGGAGTCAGGTATCGAATACTGCTTGATTCGCCGCGACGAAACTTGAACAGCGCGGCCACTGTCAGTGCGATGAACAGGACCACTACGAACACGAAATACGAAACGATCTCATTGAAACTACCGGCAACGACGAGCACGGAAGCCAGCACAGCCTGCAATGCGATCGCGCGCG
>JAICGZ010000179.1 GCA_025922875.1 Pyrinomonadaceae bacterium | reverse complement strand
GGGCCCCGATCATGCAAGCTCGGAACAATGCGGCGCCAGGCCGCCGCACTCCAGGGAGACGCTCGATTCTATGCAGCCTTTGGGTTAACATGCGTCCGTGACTATTGCGACCATCGAAGAGGCCGTTGCCGACATACGCGACGGCCGGATGATCATTATTGTTGACGACGAAGATCGCGAGAATGAGGGCGATCTCGTCTGTGCTGCCGAGAAGGTCACGCCCGACATCATCAATTTCATGGCGCGGCACGCTCGCGGGTTGATCTGTTTGCCACTCACAGAAGACCGTTGCGACGAGCTTCACCTGACTACACAAGTCGCCGACAACACCTCTTATCTCGGCACGGCGTTCACTGTTTCCATCGATGCCCGTCGCGGCATCACGACCGGAATCTCAGCCTCCGATCGGGCTACCACGATCCTTGTTGCAGTCGATCCCAATTCTCGACCGCAGGACCTTGCCCGCCCCGGTCATATTTTCCCCTTGCGCGCAAAGAATGGCGGTGTGCTGGTGCGTCCCGGCCAGACCGAAGCGAGCGTTGACATCGCACGGATCGCAGGTCTTTATCCGGCCGGTGTGATTTGCGAGATTATGAACGAAGACGGGACGATGGCGCGTATGCCTCAGCTCGAGCTGTTTGCCGCCCAACATAATCTCAAGATGATCAGCGTCGCCGATCTCGTGAGATATCGCATCCGCAAGGAAATGCTGGTGCGGCGCGTGGTCGAAACTGATTTACCAACTGTCTATGGTCGCTTCCGTGCGATTGCGTACGAAAACGTGATTAATGGCGATGTGCACCTCGCAATGGTGATGGGCGACCTGAGGACTGACGAACCGGTGCTGGTTCGAGTTCATACTGAAAACGTCACCTGCGACATGTTTGGGTCATTAATCGACGACACCGGCTTCCAACTGCACACGGCGCTCGAGAAGATCGCTGCCGAGACGCGTGGTGTAGTCCTCTACCTGCGCCAGAGCGAGCACAGTTTGGATCTGGTCAGCCAATTGCGTACTTACAACATCATGCAGCAGAGAGGAATCAGTAAGCTGGACGCGATTTTGGAGACGGGTTACGGGGTCACTCGCGACTACGGCGTGGGAGCTCAGATTCTCCACGACCTCGGGTTGCGTCAGATACTACTTCTTTCGAATCATCCCCCCAAAGTAGCAGCGCTTGAAGGTTTCGAGCTCTCAGTTGTCGGCAATGTTCCGCTGGGCGAGCCGGCGTCTCTTAAGGACCAGCAGGGTGTTGCCGACAAACCTGAATGAGAACTACCATCAAGGGCACAACGAAGCTGATTTCTGTGCCTCTTAATGGCCCTGTCGGTCTCTCCCTCTAGAATTTTTAGATCTCCCGGGAGTCGCGCTGCGGCTTGTAGGTTATGAGTGTGGAGAATAAGCCCGCTATAGGAAAACGTTGGCGTCACTTCACTCGGCGCCATGCTGTTATGGCTGCGATCGTCGTTGGCGTTGCTGCGCTGGCGCTGGTCCTGCTGGTCCTTTTTCTCTATCGCTTCGGCTACATCGACCGCTACGTTGCGGGTCAGATAAAACAAACCTTCGCAAACTACGGAATACGCGCCGAGATTAGAAACTTTCATGCGGATTTCCCACCTCGAACCGTAGAGATGGAGGGCGTAGAACTCTACGATTCACTAACAGGCGACAAACTCGGAAAGATCGATCGGTTAGTGGCGACGATCAGGATTGAAGATCTTTATGCGTTGAATCTGCAGCGGAACATCAATCTCCAGGACCTGAAGATTGAGGGATTTCAAGCCTGGGTCACATTTGATGAACAGGGCCGCTCGAACTTCCGCAATATCCATGTCCCTCCGCCCGAACCAAACAAGCGCATTCTCTTCGCATATTCAACTGCCAATGTCCAAATCAAGAATGGACTGATCTATTACGGCGATGCGCGTCACGACATTTCCGGCGAAGCACGAAACCTGGAAGTGACCATCCTGCCAGACGATCCGAGCGCTCCGGCGGAAAGCTGGATGAATACCGTTACGCTGAATGTGTCGAACTCGACTTTTACTTACGATGGCCGGGCCATCAACAACATCGGTGTCCATGCGCGCGGCCGTGTGAATCAAACGAGAGCCGAGATTCATGAGCTGGCGTTGAAATCGCCCGTCGCGGAAGCGCGCTTACACGGCGTCATGGACGACTGGCGCGCGCTTCGTTACCAGATGAACGTCACGTCGACGGTCGATCTCACGCAACTTTCCGACACCTTGCAGCCAGGCGCCGCCTTGCGCGGCGCCGGGAATTTCGCCGGCACGATTACGGGCGAGGGAGATCAGTTCAAAGTAAACGGCGAGATTAAGTCAGACGCACTGGCCGCGGATGGAATGCGTTTGCAGGGACTGAATGTAAGCGCGAGCGGTTCCGTACACGGCAAGACTTACGAGATCAACGGAAAGGCTGTTGCCGATCTGCTCAACGCCGGAGATTTTCAGATCGATTCTTTGCAACTGGCCGGCAACGTAATGGGAACGGGAACTAATTTCCGTTGGGTGGGCGAGCTGCGTGCAGTTGCCGAACGAAGTTACGGAACGACTCTCACTGGTCTGATTCTTCGCGACGCGCGTGCTGAGATGAACAATGGCGTGTTGACTGCACAGTCGAGCCAGTTCAGTGCAGACAGCATGGTTGCATCGGGCGCGAAAGTGAACGGGATCACTGCTTCGAACTTGCAAGTACGAAGCGAGAACAACGTCACGGTGGCAAAAGTCGCGAGCGTCAAAGCGGGAACGATTTCAGCTTCAGGCGCGCAGGTCAGGGGAGTCACAGCCAATGGCGTCGACGTGGTGGATCGCGACGGTGTTACCAGTGTTGTAGTGAACAACGTGCAGGTTGGAGCTACGAGTGCAGCAGGCGCGGAGATTGGAAGTCTCAACATCGCCGGTGTTCGGCTGTCTGTCCGCAATAGACGAATCGAGGGTTCAACTGCCGACATCGATGCCGGAACGGTGAAGTTTGCGGACGGCCAGGCTGAGAACGTCAAACTCGCCAGGCCGGTGTTTGTCGTTGAGCCTTCGGGCAGCTATCGCGCGAGTGCGGATCTGAGTATTGGCGGTGGGGTGTTAGGCAGCATGGAGATGGGCCAGGTGCGCGCGAATGTGGTGGCGACCAATCGCGAAATTCAGTTGAACAACTTCAATGCTGATGTCTTCAAGGGAAGCGCGAGTGGAAATGCACGGCTTGCGATCGCGAGAGGCGGGACGTCTCAAGTACAGGCTGACTTCAGCAATCTCGATATGGCTGGACCGTTGACTGCTCTGGCGGGTAGCGCTGTACCGCTTGCAGGTCGCGCCACCGGCAGGGTTGATCTGACGTTCCCGGGCACTGAGTACAAACTCGCCTCGGGCACAATGACGATGCGATTGTCAGCCGAAGCAGGTGAGACGAGTGCAGACAGGATTCCAATCACTGGCGAAGTAGCGATGCGGGCCGATCGAGGCACGTTTGATATTCAACAAGTAAACCTGCAAACGCCGGCGACGAGGTTGAATGCAACTGGCCAGTTTTCTTTTGAAAACGATTCCAATCTGAACGTTGACCTGACTTCCTCTGACGCTGCTGAACTCCAGGCTGTTCTCATTTCTTCGGGACTCCTGCCGGAAGTTGAAGCGCAGTTGCACAATTATGGAATCGAACTGGGAGGCCAGCTCGCTTTCAACGGAAACATACGAGGCAGCCTGAGTTCGCCAAACGTGAATGGAAAGGTTTCGCTCGGGACTTTGATCGTAAACGGGAACGAGCTTGGCGCGTTATCCGCTTCCATAGTGATGAATGATGCGGAAATACGTGTTCCCGAGGGAAGCCTGGCAGAGCGTGATGGCGGTGGTGTTCGGTTCTCCGTGATCGCGCCGCGAAATGGTGAAAACAATATCTCACTTGAAGCCACGCTCGACCGGTTTAGTGCCCGCACTCTACTGGCTTTGTCGCCAATGAGTGGTAACCAGCAATTAACTTCCGACACGCAGGGAGATCTTTCGGGTCAAATAAGAATCAAGGGAATTCCGGACGCGATGACGGGCAGCGCCGATCTTCGAATGGGACCTGGCAGGCTTGCAGGGGAAGCGCTCGAAGGCATGGTAGCGAGGGCGACATTCAACGGGCCCAACGTAAACGTCGAGAACGTCGATATTCGTTTGGGGGCCGGTCACATAGTTGCGAGCGGGAATCTCAACACCAAGAGCCAGGCGTTTGAATTTCAAGGCAATGCCGAGAACATTCAGTTAGCCCGCCTCACTGCGCTGGCGAACCGGCCCGGTCTGCCGGCAGTGACCGGCGTCGCAAACTTCACGGCTCGTCTTTCGGGTAACCTGTCGGATCGAAACTTCTCCGCATATCAGGTCACATTCGATGGCAAAGCAACCGGCGTAACGATTAATGGGCGCGATGCAGGTACTGTTGCGCTTACCGGCCGAACCGCAAATCAAAAACTCGACATTACGCTAACCACCGGTGTCCTTGGTCAGGACCAGGTACTGGCTGCACAGATCGATCTCGGCAGCGAGTTACTAGCGTCAAGAGTCGAAACCACTCTTACCAATGCCGATTTAACTAACCTCTTTCAGATCGCGTTGCCGCGCAACGCCGTCAGGATTTCGGGCCGCGCAAACGGCACGATACAAGCTTCCGGAAACCTGCTTGATGACGAGGAGAATTTTTCGCTCGCGGGATTGTCAGGCACTGCCAGGTTCACGGAACTTAGTTTCCGCGTTGAAGACGTTCAGCTTACCGCAACGACGCCGTTGGAAGTCCGGTTCAGTCCAAACGAGATCACTTTCGACGAGACGAGGTTTACTGGACCAGGCACAAACATCGTTCTTAACGGCACGTTGGCAACAGCCACCGGCGGCCGGCAGACTCTGAATGTCAACGGCGATTTGAACATGCGTGTGCTCAATGGCATTTCACCGGATTTCTTTTCGTCAGGCACAGCCGAGATCGCAGTTCGTATCAATGGCACTTTTGAAGACCCGCGCGTGATCGGTACCGCATCGCTCAACAATGCTTCCGTTTCAGTGCTGATTGGAAATGATCGTTGGACCGTAGGCAACCTGAGAGCCGCGCTGAGGTTTAGTGCGAATCAAGCGCAGATCGATTCGCTGAATGGAACTATTGGCGGCGGGCGCGTCTCTGCCACGGGTGGCGCTTTGATCGAGGGATTTACCGTTTCGGCATTCCGCGTCAGCATTCACGGTGACGATGTAACGGTTCCGTTCCCTCAAGACTTTCGTTCGACGCTGGATGCCGATGTCGAGATTCGAGGATCTTCGCGAGAGCAGTTGATCAGTGGTCTCGTGAATCTACGTCGCGCCGAATACACCGAAGACATTGAACTCGCCGACCTCATCAACACGCGCCGCGGCGAGTCGATCGAAGAGGGCGCGGAGATTGAGGCGACGCGCACTGCCTTGTTCGGGGCACTCCGTGTTGAAGGAAGAAATGCTTTGGTGGTGCGAAACAATCTCGCCGACCTCGTTGGGTCTGTCTCGCTTCAGTTGGATGGACCGGTTAACGATCCAACTATCTCCGGACGAATAACCGCCACCAGTGGGACTCTCAATTTCCGAAACGATCGCTACGACATCACCAGGGCGCTGGTGGATCTTCCTCCGAGTCGCAATGCCGATCCGATAGTCAATATTCAGGCCGAGTCGCAGATCAGAGGCTATCGCGTGATCGTGAGTTTGACTGGCCCACTCACTCAGCCGCAGGCTGCCGTACGTTCTGAGCCGGCACTGCCTCAGGCCGACGTTGTTGCCCTGATTACGACTGGCCAGCTCGCTACCGGCGATCAGAGCTCCTCGATCCTTTCACAAACGGGAGTGGGCGCTGCAACGAGCCTGCTGACAGATGCTCTTATCAATGCGCCTGCACAACGAGCGACGAGCAAGCTTTTTGGTTTGACGCGTTTTGAGATCAATCCGGTTATAGGCGGTACTACAGGCTCGACTCCGGGTGCGCGCTTAACTCTGGGGAGACGAATCAGCAAGGAAGTAACGATTACTTATTCGACAAACGTCACCTCCGACCCGAACCAGATTCTCGCACTCGAGTATCGCGTTTCCGATCGACTTTCGTTTATAGCGCAGTACGAGCAAGCTTCGACGAGGAGGCTGACCGCTCGCACCAACAACTTCAATTTCGAGATTCGTTTTAGAAAGAGATTCTGAGCGTTGCCACAAAAGAGCACAAAAGTTTGGGGAAGGTTCAAGGGATGGGATTGAAAACATTTGTGCCTTTTGTGCCTCTTTGCGGCTTTATTCGAGGGCTGTTTGTGGCTCTACTCGGTTTCGCTTTGCTGACGGTGGCGCAGGCCAGTACTGCCAGAGACGCCCGGATTGAAGACTACGAAGGGCGCCGGATTACGGCTGTCGAACTGGTTTTTGAAGGAACTCCCGACGCACCTGCCGTTCAGGCCGAGTTTCTCGCTTTACTGAAAATTGCGGCGAACACACCCTATTCCGCGGTGCACGTGCGTGAGTCGCTTCAAGCCCTATTTGATACCGGGCGCGTGGCGAATGCGCGTGTCGAGGTAATCGAGGAAGGCACGACCAGGACGGGACCCGTGCGTGTTCGTTTCGTGGTGCAGCGCCAGGTCCAAATCGGCGACGTCCGGATCGAGTTAGGACCGGTTACAGGTTCTCCGATCTCAGAAGACGAACTTCGCGCGCGAATGAATTTTACCCAGGCGAATAATCGTCTTTCCAAACAACTCATCCTTCACAATGCCGATGAAATTCAAGTGTACTTGCGCGATCGCGGGTACTTTAACGCGACGGTTGAACCGGTCGAGCAACTCGGCCCTCGTGGCATTCGGGCGACTGTCACCTATCGCGTGAACCCTGGCGAGCAAGCAACAGTTGAAACTTTCGACATTGCGATCACCGGATTTGATCCTTCGGTCGTGCGAAATTCGTTGACGTTGCAAGCGGGAGCGCCATTTACGCGTGACGCGCTGGCGACTGACGTTAATCGTGTCCGAGAGGAGCTGGTGAACAAAGGTTTTCTCTCACCGGTCCTGGAGGATCCGCGCGTTGAAAGAGACGCTGAGAAAAATACGGTCACTATTCGCTTGAGCGGAGTTGTGGGACCGAAAGTCAACGTAGTCGTCAAGGACTACGAGATGAGTGAAAAAACGCAGCGAGAGTTATTGCCGGTGAAGCGCGAGGGAAACATCGACTACTCGGCGATAGTCGAAGGCGCCCGCCGTATTCGTAACAAGCTACAGGAGGATGGTTACTTTTTCGCAGAGATAACTCAGACGTGTACGGTCAGTAATCCACCCGCTGATTTCGGACCCAATGGCACTGCTGAGACTTGCGAGAATCTCAATCCCGTCCCGTTAACGGGCCAGAACGTAAGTATCGAGTACCAGGTCGAGCAGGGCAGGCGCTTTCGTCTGGACGACATTCGCATCACCGGGACGAACAAGTTGTCCTACGACGATATTGCCGCTGACTTGAAGAGTCAGAAAGCGAATGCGATTGGACTGATACCGTTTCTTGGTTACGGTCGCGGTTACACGAGTCTGACGCTTTTGGAGCAGGACCGCCGCATTGTCGAGGCTTTCATGCGCGACCTCGGATATAGAAGAGCGAGCGCGCAAGTGCTACAGGGCGTTTCAATCGATGGTGAAAGTTTAATCATCACGTTTCAGGTCACTGAAGGTCCGCTGACTCGCATCGCCGGCGTCGACGTAAAAGGAAATAAGATCTACACCGATCAAAGAATTCATGAGGAATTGAAAACGGTAGTTGGCGCTCCGTATTCCCGCTCGCAAGCGAGAGCCGACGGAGATCGAGTTGCGGCTCTCTACGCGCGCGAAGGTTACGTGGATACGCGCATCGACTTTTCCATTGTCGAGCTGCCAAGGAAAGGCGATGAGGAACAAGTTCGGCTTGTTTATGCGATTACTAATGAGGGCGACAAGGTCTTCATCAACCAGATCATCATCAACGGAGTTACGGGCAGCCTTAATACGCGCCGCACGAAACGCAGGGCCATCAGGAGGGCTATCCCAATTGCCGAAGGTGGCGTTCTTCGGGCGGATCGTCTCTCCGAGGCCGAGCGTGAGCTCTATCTGACTGATGCCTACCGCCAGGTGATTATTCGCACTGAGCCTGCCGGCGAGACAGTTTCGGGTTACAAACGGCGAGACGTGATCATCGATGTCGAAGAGAAAAAGCCGAATGTGATGGACTACGGCGGTGGATTCTCAACTGACACCGGTGTGCTCGGCCTGTTCGAAATCAGCAACGTAAATCTCATGAACCGGCTGCGCCACGGAGCCATGCGGCTTCGCGCCAGCCGTCTCCAGCAGCTTGTGCGTCTCGAATATCTCGATCCGCGTTTTGCCCGCTACAACGAGACGGATTTTGCGCCACTGGCGGCGTCGGTTCAGTATCAACGCGACTCGACCATCACGCGGTTTTTCCGTTCGGCAATCGACCGCGGAACGATGGGCATCGTGCAACGGCTTGACGAAGAAGGAAATGCGATCGACATCTTCGGCAATCGTGTCAACGAACCAACCATCAATCGTTTCACTGCAACGCTTGAAACGCAGCGTGTGCTCGATAGGGACACACGCACCATCATCTTCGGTCGTTTCAGCTACGAAGACGTGCGTCTCTTCAATCTCGAGAGTCTGGTGGTGAGACCGATCCTCGAGCCGGACCGAAAGATTCGCCTTGCTCGCCTCGGCGCTTCCTTTGTGAGAGATACACGCGAACGATGCGAACGCGGGCTGTTAGGAAGAAATCAGGATGACGACGACGAAGAGCCAGGCGCGCCGGGCGAGGTGTGTCGTTACAACCAGCTTGATGCGACGCGCGGTGGTTTTCTGAGTCTGGACTATGCAGTCGCATTGCGCCAGCTGGGCGGAAACATTTCGTTCAATCGTTTCCAGGCGGCTTACAGGCATTACTACAAAGTCTCGGCGCTGCGAGACACGGTGTTCGCGGGCAACATGACGCTGGGTCTCGCAAATCTGTTCAATCCACGCGATCGCGACGAGAACGGAGTGATTGATGAGATAGACCTGACACTGCCAATCAGCGAACGGTTCTTCTCCGGCGGTTCGACAACTTTGCGCGGGTTCAATTTCGAAGAGGCCGGCCCTCGTGAAGTGGTTATTCCACTCGGTCCTTTTCGAGATCAAGACAAGAACGTCGTGTTTCTCAATCCGTTTACGGTGCCGGTTGGCGGCAATGCGCTGGCGGTTGTGAATCTCGAAGCACGAATTCCTGTTACGAGGTCTGTGCAGGTAGTTCCCTTCTACGACGGCGGTAACGTGTTCCGCCGCGTTGGTGATCTCTTTGGCAAGGATGATCCAACGCCGGTGCCGCCGGGCAATATTCTCGCCGCGATCAACGCGGCAAACCTGCGCGCGCATTGGAGCAACACGGTGGGGTTGGGGTTCCGATTGCAAACTCCGTTCGGTGGTGCATTGGCGGTGGATTATGGGTTCCTGTTGAACCCGCCGGAATTTTTGGTTCCGCAGCGCGGTCCGGGCGGGGTTCTCTTTGACGGTACCCCCGCGATATTTCGTCTGCATCGTGGAAACCTGCATTTCCGGATTACGCAGACGTTCTAGGGAGGGAGAAGAATGAAGACAAAGCCATCCACAGATTACGCGGATAAATCTTATCTGTGGAGTCTGCGTAATCTGTGGACCAAAGTTTTTGTTCTGTTAGTTTTTGCTTCTCCGTGTGCGGCGCAGCAAGTCGTCGACAAGATGGTGGCAACGGTAAACGCGGGAGTCAGGACCGATCTGATCACGTATTCTGATCTCCTGTGGCAGTTGGCGTTGCAGCCCAACACCGTGCTCGATAACCCGACTTCCGCGGATCTCAATCGCGCACTTCGTCTACTCATAGATCAGCGCCTGATCCTTCAGGAAGCAGAACGATTGCCGACCATTGTGCCGACGCAAAAAGAGATAAGTGATGCACGCGATGAACTGGCGCGCAACTTTGCTTCTCCACTCGAATTCCAGCAACGGCTCCAACGAGTTGGGTTGACCAGTGAAAAACTGGACGAGATCATTGAGCAGCGGCTTAAAATGGAAAAATATTTAGATTTCCGCTTTAGGAATTTCGTAGTGATAAGCCAGAAAGAGATTGCGGATTATTACCGCCAGGTTTATGTGCCTCGCTTTCAAGCGCGTTTTCCCGGGCGCATCGTTCCGTCGCAGGAGCAATCCAGGGATGAGATTGAGAGAACGCTGATGGAAGCAAAGATTGAATCCGATACGGACGCGTTTTTGGATACAGCCCGCGAGCGGGCTGAGGTTGTGATGTTAAATGCGGTTTGAGAGTCCTATCATTGGTCTCGCCCTCTCCGGCGGTGCCGCGCGCGGCATGGCTCACGTCGGCGTGCTGAAAGCGCTGGCGGAGAATGGAATTCAAATCGATTGTGTTGCTGGAACGTCGGCCGGATCGCTCGTCGGAGGCGCGTTCGCTTCCGGCATGCCGCTCGACGAGATCGAAGATTTCGGGCGGAAGCTTCGGTGGCGCGATATCGGGCGAGTAACGATGTCACGACTCGGCGTGCAGAGTAATCAACGTCTCGAACAATACCTGCGAGCACGTTTACCAGTTTCCAAATTTGAAGATTTGCCGATTCCGTTCGCGGCAGTGGCGACGGAATTGAAGACAGGCACAGCCGTGGTCCTGCGCGATCGTGGCGACGTGCCGCTTGCGATCCGTGCGAGTTGCGCGATTCCGGGTTGGTATGTGCCGGTCATAGATGAGGAGGGTCGCCAACTCGTGGATGGAGGGTTGGTGGCAGTTGTGCCTTCATCTGTGACTCGTTCGCTGGGCGCTGACATCGTGATCGCGGTGGATGTGAACGCGGCAGGGGCGACGTTCATTGGACCCGCGAGCTCTGTGATTGGTGTGTTGTTACAGTCGATGCTCGTCGTACAGAAGACCGCGTCGCACTACCAGTTGGAAATGTCAGATCTGGTGATCAGGCCACAAGTCGGACACATCCGTTGGGACGAGATGGGCCGGGCAGATGAGTTGATGGTGGCAGGCTATGAGGCCGGGTTGGAAAGTATTGCCGGGATTCGCGCGCTTATCGATGAATGGGTGAAGGCCCAGCCGAAGTGGTACCAACTCCGCCGCCGCAAGAAGCTCCTCCCCAAGCGTGTATTGTCGCTGCCGTCATCTTGATAAATCATGTAATCCTATCCAATTGACTTTTGAATTACTGACCTATTAGACATTTCTACAAACCATAAGACATTGAGAAGCACTGAAGGAACCCGTGGTTATCGAGGTTACATCTGTGCCCGACCGTCGCAGGACCGTCTTCGGAAGACGTTTCATTCGACTGGGCATTGTTCTATTTATAGTCGCGTCAGCGATCGGCGCTGACGTGCTCGTCCGTTCCTACACCCACTACTCACAAGTCATCGATGCTCGTCTCGCAAGTGGTTACCTGACCAGCAGACCAGGCCTCTACGCCGCTCCACGAGTGCTCCAGGCCGGCCAGAAATTGTCGAGCGACAAACTCGTTATCATTTTGCGTCGCGCGGGTTACGTGGAATCGAAAGCCAGCAACGTGTGGAGCGGAAGTTTTATCGTCGATGGTTCAGCCATCGAGATTCGACCGGGCCGGAAACAGCCGGAAGTCGTTCGCGTGAGCTTTACCGGCAACGAGATTACCGAACTGCGTGGGGACGGCATTTTGCTCGAATCGTTTGCTTTGGAGCCAGAGATCTTGTCAAACGATCTCTCCTCAAAGGCCGGCAAGCGTGAAGTGCTTAATTACAGCGAAATTCCCTCCGTGATGGTTCGGGCCATTCTCGCGATCGAGGACCGGCGTTTCTTTGCGCATTCGGGTGTGGACCTCGGCGGCGTGGCGCGGGCGTTGTTAAGAAATGCAGGTGATGAACGATTGGGCCAGGGTGGATCAACCATCACTCAGCAGCTCGTCAAGAACACTTATCTCTCGCCGAAAAAAACGTTCCAGCGAAAGTATGCGGAAGCGATGTTGTCTTTTGCCCTCGAGCGCCGGCTGTCAAAGAGAGATATCTTTGCGTTGTACTGCAACGAAATTTATCTGGGCCAACGCGGTGCTGTAGCGGTCCGTGGGATCAAGGAAGCGGCAAGGGTCTTTTTCGGAAAAGAACTCCGCGACATCACGCTTGCGGAAGCAGCTACGCTCGCAGGCATGATTCAGAGTCCCGCGCATTATTCGCCGCTGCGCCACCCTGAAGCGGCGCGGGCTCGAAGAAATATCGTTCTCGCCTCGATGCAAACAAATGGCTGGATCACTGCCGAACAATTCTCGACAACCAGTGCAGAGCCGGTTGTGGTTGGGCCTGCTCCCAACGTCGACAATTCACTGGCGCCTTACTTCGTCGACTACGTAAACCGGCTTGCAGAATCCCAGTTTGAAACGTCAGGCGCGGGCGAGCGGATCTACACGACGATTGATCTCGAGTTGCAGCAAATTGCAGAACAAGCGCTCAAGCGACAGTTGGATCGTCTTGATAGTCGCCAGCTTAAACCGCAAACGGCACTCGTCGCGCTGGATCCTCACACCGGAAATATTCTGGCGATGGTTGGTGGACGCAGTTACGGCGAATCGCAACTCAATCGTGCAACGGATGCGTTGCGGCAACCTGGATCGACTTTCAAACCTTTCGTTTATGCAGCGGCGGTCGAGGATGGCATCTCACCGGTGCAGATGTTTATGGATGCGCCGCGGGAGTTTGTGTACGACCGCAACAAGACTTATCGCCCGGCAAACTACGGCGGCGGTTACTCGATGCGCGAAGTGCCTATGCGTACAGGCCTCGTAAGATCGCTCAATGTGGTCACCGTCGATGTTGCTTTGCAGACTGGTCTCGCGCGAACCGCGAACCTCGCGGCCAGGTTTGGTCTGCCGAAGCCGGAGCGCTATCCAGCGCTTGCCCTGGGCACGGAGGAAGTCACACCGCTCCAGCTAGCTTCAGCATACGCTGCCTTTGTTAAGGAGGGGCGGCGTGTGGAAGCAAAAGCAATAACCAGTGTCGGCGAGCCGCCGGCAACTCACATCTTCTCGCCGCCGGTAGACCAGGTG
>JAICGZ010000178.1 GCA_025922875.1 Pyrinomonadaceae bacterium | reverse complement strand
GTAAGAACGAACTCGCGAGCAACGGGCGCCAGCCTAACCAATTTCCTTGCCTGTTGACGGTAATTGATGGACCGAATGGTGCTATTTATCTTGTTAGCTCTTCGATCGTCTGTTATTCACTGCATAATCAATGAGTATAAACAAATAGCTCCTGTTTGATGTTCTTGGTCTGTCTTTTAATATTTTTGACGAACTAAAGAGGTTGACCGAGCAGCCAACTCCAAAACGTAGGCAAATTGGCTTTAAAGCGGATAGAAAGTCGACGTGAGGTTGATGATGGCATTACACGTCCACCTTTTGAATCCTGCAATTCTGGTCTGGACAGATTATTTTGAATGATGGCAAGCTAAGCCAGTTAGTTCACGCGATTTGGAGGCCCGTATCTACGGTGTCTTACTTTCAGAAACGCATAACTTCGTGGGCGCTGTCGTTATTCGAGCACCTGGACGCAAACCCTCAAACCAGGATGCGCATCATTGTGGCGGCGGGTGGGATGCTGACTACGATAGGTATGTGGTTGGTCCACTTGACTTACCCTGAGATATTTCAAAGGTTGATCCAGGAAGAAAGCGTGAGCAAACTTTTGGTCGGTTTTCTCCTTGCCCCGCCCTTCGTTGTTGCTTTTAGTATCGGCTCCTTCATCTCTCCCCAAGTCCATAAGCCAGTCGAGGACGAATCCGGACCAATGTCCGGATACTTCTACCGCGAAAGAGCGGATAAGAAATACAGGGTCCTGATCTGCGCCGGCCTAATCGCCGGTCTGAACCTTGTGTTGATGATAGCTACATCTGCTTCAGATTAGTCGCCGTGATTGTTCTCGGCGAAGGTGCTTAGAAACTTCAGGAGCGTTTCAACATCAAGCGGCTTTGTCAGGTGAGCTACAAAACCTTCATTACGAGCCTGCTCGATATCTTCCTGCCGCCCAAAGCCGGTAAGCGCAACCACCTGGACGTTCTCTTTATGTGGTAACGCGCGGAGCTTTCGTACGAATTCAAATCCATCCATTCCCGGCATCGAGATATCTGAAACGACGATGTCAAACTCTGACTCCTTCGCCACTTCCAATGCTTCCGCACCACTGTTCGCTGTGATTACGGTTCCGCCGCTCATCTCGATCAAGCATCGCAACAGCGAAGTAGTATCTTCATCGTCGTCAACCGCCAACACCGTAAGTCGATTCAGACCATTGCTGGGAGCAAGCTCCAGCTGAGTGCCATTCTTCATCAATGGCCGCGACTTCACAGGAAATCGCACTGTGAAAGTAGCTCCCTTGCCAAAGCCTTCCGAATACGCTGTAACTGAACCGTTGTGCAATTTAACTAGCTGCTGGACCAGCGCCAACCCGATTCCCAAGCCTGTGTGCTCCCTGCTTGCGCGCGCATCACCCTGCCGAAACATTTCAAAGACCTTAGGTAAAAACGCCGGGTCAATACCTTGGCCGTTATCTTGTACGACCAGGACCACCTCGCCGTTTTCACGGCTCAGTCGAACGACGATGCTGCCCCTGGGTGCGGTGAACTTCACCGCGTTACTCAACAAGTTCCAGACTATCTGCTCCAGCCGAAGCAGATCACCCTGCACAAACAACGGTTCTTCAGGCGCCTCGACCGTAATCGAAATTTGTTTCGCCTCAGCGTCGACTCGAACCGTTTCAATAGCATTGTTTATCGCAGTGACGATCGACACTGTTTCCGGGCTGAGCGTTAACTTGCCACTACGCAAACGCGATAACTCGAGCAGGTCCCGGATCAGATGCGACTGCACCAGCGCATTACGCCGCAACGCTTCGCTCATGCGCAGGAGCTGCGGCGATCTTTTTACTTCCTCCATACGCAACATCAACTCAGAATAACCAAGGATTACGTTGAGCGGATTGCGTAACTCGTGAGACATAGTCGCCAGAAACTCATCCTTCAAACGATTCGCTTCGTCGGCTGCCTGCCGCAGTCCGCGTTCCTGGGCCAGGAGTGAACGCAACTGTTCCCCGCTTTCTTTCAACTTCTCCTGATTGCATTTCTGCTCTTCGATAAGATCACGCACCTGATATTGGCGACGTCGCGAGCGCAGTGCGACGTTTATAGTTCTCAGTAATGTGTCGGTGCGAATAGGACGTTCGAGCAACGTCACACCTCCGGCAGCTTGAGCGGTGAGGTCCAGCAATTGAGCCAGTCGCGAAGCTCCACCACTCGTAAGAATGATTACCGGGATTTCCGACCATGGTGGTTGGTTCTTGAGCGTATCCAGAAGAACCTCTGTCTGTGCAAACTCGAGAGCTTCCTCAGTCATCACGAGTGCGCCGGCGTTTGCGATCTGCTCGGCCGCATGTTTCGGGTCTTCAGAGATGACCGCTCCAAAACTGTTCGAGGCCAGCAGGTCGGCGATCGCACGCGCGTCGTATCCGAGAGGCGCAATTACGATGATGAGTTCCTCTCTGTCTCCAACGTCGAACGTCGAATCGTCCGCCGCGAATGAATCGGGCTGATTGATTTGGGGAAAGGAAGTTGATTTAGCGAAAGCTTCCATGACCTGTTCACTAAGAGCGCATAATGTTTTCCGGCGGTCCCTCAAACCTGGGGACGCCGGTGAGAATGCCCCGGAAGTCTTTTAGCGGCTCACCGATGCGAACTCCTTTACGGTCAGCGCCGATCATAAACTCACGAATAGAACGCTCATGGTTGCCACTGCGCTTTTTTATTACAGCTATGGATTTCTTCACTTCACCTGCCGTTTCAAAATAACGCATGTTCACCACGGTATCGCAGAGGTAGCTAAGATCCGCCGGAGCTTCTAAGGCAGCCATCGTTCCATGCTGCGCCATAACTAAAATCGTGACGACTCCCTGCTGATTCAAATAGGAAGTCAGTTCATGCAATTGATTGTTTAGATATCTCTCTCCCGGCATTGCATTCATGTAACCGTTGAGACTATCGATTATGAGCAACTTGCATCCCGCTTCCACGCATTGACGAACCGACCACGCAAACTCACCCGGAGAAATCTCAGCCGGATCTATTTGCCTCGCGCTCAGTCTGCCGTTCGCCAGATACTGCTTGAACGGAAGACCCAGCGCCTCGGCGCGGGCCGTCAGGATTCCGAGGGTTTCGTCAAATGCGAAAATGGCTGCCTGCTCGTCATTACCTGTGATCCGTACGGCGTACTGAACAGCGAGACTGGACTTGCCGCTGCCCGCCGGACCCAGGATTAAGGTCGTCGTCCCACGATCCAATCCACCGCCCAGTAATTGGTCTAACTCGTTAATCCCACTCGAGATAGATTCAGACTGAAAGTCGACATGATGCTCTGCCGCTATGAGGCGAGGAAAAATCTGCAACCCGCCTTTGACGATCGTGTAATCGTGATAGCCTTCCCTGTATCGCACGCCCCGCATTTTCGTGACGTGCATCCTCCTGCGGGCCTTTCCGTAGTCAGGCGACAACTGCTCCAACTCAATGACGCCATGTGTCAGGCTTAAGACATGAGGATCAGCCGTCATTCCAACAGTGCCCATTTTGTCGTCGAGCAAAAGTACCGTGCTGCCGTACTTAGTAAATTCCTGCTTTAGATTTAATAGATGCCGCCGGTAGCGGAGCGGGGTTTCGGCTATCAAGCGGAATTCCGAAAGCGAATCGAAGACAACTCTTGAAGGTTTTAACTTCTGAATGTGTTCGACCAGCAGGTTCGTGATCTTGGTAAGCTCGACCTCGGACGGATGAAACACCGTCGTCTGGGCCTCAGGCCTGAGGAGAGACTCGATGGCTGACATCTCTAATAGAGGAATTGAATCCAGAGACCAATCGTGAGAGCGGGCGACCTTCACCAGTTCTGCTTCGGTTTCGGAAAGCGTGACATAGAAAACGCTTTCGCCCCTTCGCACGCCTTCAAGTAGAAACTGAAGAGCGAGCGTAGTCTTGCCGGAACCGGGATCGCCTTGCACGAGATAAAAGCAATTGCGTGGCAAGCCGCCACCAAGAATGTTGTCGAGACCTTCGATGCCCGTGGGGCAGCGCGGATCGTCAGTACTACTCAGAGTATTCTCAGCACGCATATTCGCATTCTCACTGAACTTTGAGGGGAAGTTTATTCAACAAACAAAGGGGCTAGCTGCAGAACCTGAAAAGGGGCTAGAACGGAAGGCTTATACCAAAATCGGTAGGGGTTCCGCAAAAGGTCCTGGGGATTTAGACTCTCGCAAAATTATTCGTGCGAGACGAACTTGTAACCGACACCTCTGACCGTTAACAGATGTCGTGGGCGGGAGGGCTCGTCCTCGATATACTTCCTCAACCGGACGATGAAATTATCGATCGCCCTTGTATCCGTGTCTTCGCGCAAACCCCAAACGTCCTCGAGAATCGCGCTGCGCGACACAATCTTTCCGTCGTGGTTGATCAGATAGCGCAGCAGATCCGCTTCCATCAACGTCAGGTTTACTGTCTGCGAACCCGACCGAAGTTCCAGTGCTTCAAAATCTATCGTCTTGCCACTGAAGTCAAAGACCTGCGATGCGCCTGAACCATTGGACGAAACCCGGCTGCGATCTTTATGAAACCATTCACGCCTGCGCAGCAAAGCATTGATTCGCGCGAGCAAAACCGAAAGCTCGAAAGGCTTCGGAAGGTAATCGTCGGCACCCGCTTCAAAACCTCGCAGCACGTCTTCAGCCTGGCCTCGCGCCGTCAACATCAGAATCGGAACAAACTGTCCCTGCGAACGTAATCGCGACGCCAGTGAAAATCCATCAATGCCCGGCAACATCACGTCGAGCACTACCACGTCGAAACTCTTGTTACGCTCGACCAGCAGCGAAAACGCGTCTTCACCAGTGCCCACGGTCTCGACATCGTAACCTTCCGCTTTCAGGTTGTAGCTCAAGCCATCGGCCAGGTGTTTCTCATCTTCAACAATTAGAACCGAATTCATCATGATTAGACCCGCGGCAAGTGAACTGTGAACGTGCTTCCGTGTCCTAAGCCGGCGCTCTCGGCAAACACTCGACCGCCGTGCTTCTTAACTACCGAGTGAACGATAAATAATCCCAGTCCAGTTCCCTTCACGCGCGCCATGAATCGACCGGGCACACGATAGAACCGTTTGAAGATCCGCTTCAGTTGCGCGCTGGGGATTCCAATGCCTTTGTCGGACACACGCACGGTGACTCGTTTGTCGTCTAACGCTGACACTGAAACTGAAACGCGCACCTCATCGTCTGAATACTTCACTGCATTGTCCAGCAGGTTCGAAAACGCGGCACGCAACTCATCAATATCGCCCGACACCTTCGCGGAGCTGGCATCAGGCGAAGCATTGTATATCAACGCCGTTTCATCGAGTCCGTAACGAATGCGTGTCAGTTCCAAACACTCCTGGACCATCTCACCGAGATTGATCACGGAGTTTGCAATGCGACGACGCTTGTGTCCGGTGCGTCCGGCACGCAGCACCTGCTCGACTGTGAGCAGGAGTCGATCGCTGTCCGCCAGCATGATGTTATAAAACTCGCGTCGCTGTTCTTCGTCGATGTCGCGCGCCTTCAGTGTTTCCAAATAGAGCCGGATGGAAGCGATGGGAGTCTTTAGTTCGTGAGTGACGGCGTTGATGAAAGCGTCGTGTTGCTCGTTACGCCGTATTTCGCGGATGAGAAAGGTCGTATTGAGCACCAGACCGAAGATTAGGACCAGGAAGAATATGATCCCGAAGACAAGCAGCGCGACTTCACGCCAGTTGAGAATGATCCAACCGACGTTCAGCGCGATCGCGAGCGCGACGAGACACGCGCTCAGCGTGATGAAGAATGCTACTGACTTGCGACGGCGACCTCTAACGCGCATGATTCGTGATTGTAGCAGCAGCAGGACTTAATCACCTGCTGCCGCCACTTGCTGCTGCTCCTCCTGAGGTCTTCCTCCTGCCAGGCGCTTCGGCAGCCGAACCTTTCTCGTCACAAACAGGACCAGCCACAGGATTCCCGCTGTTCCCGAAAGCAGACCGGAAATGACTGTCAACGTTCGCGAAGTGATTACGTGAAGTGACCATCCAGCCGCGGCGGTTGAAAAGGCCCAGATCAGCATTTCAGCGGCGCGATCGGTGGTGGATACTCTGCCCCGCAATTTGTCAGGGACCAAACGCATCAGGAGAGTTTCCTGAACGGCGAACTCAGCACCCAGCAACACGCGGGAAATACACACCATCACACACGACAACACCAGCGTCGGCATAACACCTGCCAACGCATAAAATACTCCCTGAATAAACAAGGTCCAGCCGATGAAGGCAACGGTTCGTTTCCGCAACTCAAAATATGCACCAACGCGCCGCGCGATCATCATGCCGATAAACAGGCCGAAGCCTCCGGCAAAATAGAAAGCGGCCACGGCTGCATCGGCACTGATGCCGTTCTCACCGGCGAAAACCAATGCGCCCAGGCGATCGGCGATAAGGTTCATCGCGCCGCCACCAGTCGCCCACAAAATATTGATCCCGAGAATCGTTGCCACCGGCGCATGGGTCACGATGTAAGTCCAACCTTCGCGCATGTCAGACCAGTAGCCTCGATAAAGACTCCTTGGCTGGTCCGGAACAGCGTCGGTTGAACGGCTACGTGTCTCCTCGTCGGGTACGAGCCACACGGAATATGCCGATGCAAAAAACGAGAGCGCATTAATGATGAATGCTGCTTCGTAGCCGACGTACGCAGCGGTCCAACCACCAAGCGCTGCGCCGATCGACATCAGCAGGAAACGTGACGAAAACATCAACGCGTTACCCGCGAGCAGATCGCGTTCTCCGGTGATATTCGGAACCGCCGCGTTCTTTGCTGCTTCGAAGAACGTGCCGAACACTGAAAGCAAAGCGGTGCATAGATACGCGAGCCACAAATCCTCAGGACGTCGCACCAGCAGGAAGCCGAGCGCGACTACGACGCGCAGTATATCCGTGACAATCATCACGTTGCGGCGCGACCAGCGATCCACAAACGCCCCGGCAAGTGGAGCGAACAGTGTGAACGGCACGAGCCGTGACAGCAGAAGGATTGTCGTTACTTCCGGAGCGGCATTAGACACAACACGGACCAACCCGAGCGCGGCAATGAAGTTAAACCAATTGCCAAGCTCAGAGATGACCTGCCCGGACCACAATCGCCTGAAAGAGCGATTGCGCCGCAGGAGCTGTGTATAGGTGAGAGAGTCCATTTACGTTACGTATTGCCAATTTCCAATTGCCGATCGCCAATTTGAAGAAGGGCTGTCTGCCTGGAACAAATTGGCAATTGGCAATTGGAAATAAAAAAGCCGCCCGTTTCATTCAGGCGGCTCACGATCTGCTTCGTTCTCTTCGAACGTCATCCTCCAACAAATCGCGGCGGCCGCTTTTCCAAAAATGCTGAAACACCTTCTACAAAATCTTTTGTCCTTCCTGATTCAATTTGCGTCTTACGCTCCAGATCGAGTTGACTTGCCAAATCGTTTGCGGCGCTCGCGTCTAACAACATTTTAATCTGCCCTATCGCTGCTGTTGGCGCCTCGGCGAGTTTGTCAGCCATGGCCATCGCCTTATTCATCAACTCGTCGTCAGGCGCTACCGAATTAATCATTCCCATCTCTGCTGCTGTCGTCGCACTAATCAAGTCGCCGCTGAACAACAACTCCGTGGCGCGTTTCCAACCTACGAGTCGGGGCAGGATAAATGTTCCACCACAATCGGGTGTTAGACCGATTTTAATAAAAGCCTGATTGAACCTCGCGCTCTCGGCCGCAATCACGATGTCACATGCTAACGCGAAATTGCAGCCTCCGCCGGACGCAACACCATTGACGGCGGCGATGAACGGCACCGGCGTTTGGCGTATCAACAGTATGGCTTCGTTCAAGACTCTTAAAGGTTCGTCAAAGAAAGCTTCCAATCGCCCGTCTTTCTTTGCGATCTCCTGCATTTCTCGCACGTCTCCACCGGCGCAAAATGCCCGGCCTGCACCCGTGAGCACGATGACTCGGGCGCCACGCTCGAGTGCTTCATGAACTGCTGCCTTAAATTCATTCGCGACTTGAACCGTGAGCGCGTTCAAACGTTCCGGCCTGTTCAAAGTCAACACACAAACCGAATCGCGCATCTCGAGTTGAATAGTTTCGTAATTCATCAACCTATTTTTAAGGCGTTCTTCGCCGTCAATCGCGTAAACATTCTCCGCGTCGGTAAACTTACTTTAATTAAACTCTGAGGCCTGGGCTAACTAAGTTCTTGGTTGCGCACGATTCGCGCTAAAACAATCGCTGCACAAGACCGGCCTGCCTGACGATGGCTTGAACGGTACCGAATCGTTCTTGCCACACTGATCGCAGGTGATCTCAAATCGTTGTCGCTCACCTCCTTGTGCTTTTGAGCCCCCGAAGTTTGCGCGCCTCGCATCGCGGCATGGCTTACAACGCTTCGGGTGAGTCAGGTTACGTTCCCGGTAATAATCTTGTTCGCGCTCCGTAAACATGAACGGAGTACTGCATTCCGAACAAGTGATTTCAAGGTCTGGCATCGCGGTTTCTCCACCGAGAGCGACTTGAGGATTCACTCTCTTGCTCTTCGGAGCGCTGGCGTTGCGTTTCTTTCAACCACAGGTCGTGGTGCGAAAGCGCTGTTTTTTCTCAAACGCACGCCGAAAAGCCCTGGCGTCCCGACGGTTTGTTGACCTGAGTTTACTCCTTCAATTAGGTCTATTCAAATTTTAAGAGGGACCAAAGGTCAAAGCCTGTGGCAGAACGTCTTCACAAGTGTTGCTGATGTGGCTTGTGCGCCACACAGATCTTATGAAAACTTAGGTTTCCAAGCGGCACATTGGTTGCTCACGTTAGAGACCGAAGTATGCATATACTCTCAACCAAGGGTCCCGACTTTTGATTAAACAGACCACGCTCGGCAGTGCTGTCGAAACTCACGGAATAGGACTGCACACGGCCGTCCCGGTTCATATTCGGCTGGTCCCGGCCCCACCTGATACTGGATACGTTTTTCGTCGCACCGATCTCGGCGGCTTTGAAATTCCCGCGACGGTCGAGTCTGTGGCTCACTGCGGTTACGCAACGACGTTGATGCGCACCGGCGTGATGCTCTCGACTGTCGAACACCTTCTTGCCGCGTTACGAGGGTTGGGTGTCGATAACGTTTTCATCGAGGTTGACAATCTCGAGATCCCCATCATGGATGGTTCCGCGGAAGATTTCGCGCAGCTCATCGAACGCGCTGGTATCGTCGAACAACCACTCGCGAGGCGTGCGTTGCTCGTGCGTGAAAAGGTCTCGTTCGAACAAGGTAATCGACGGATCAGTGTCGAGCCGGCAGATACCTACCAGATCGACTGCCTGATCGACTTCGCACATCCGATGATTGGAGTGCAGAGCTTGTCTGTGGAACTGAACAACGGCGCCTTCAGCCGCGACATCGCAGCGGCGCGAACATTTGGATTCACTAACGAGATCGAGGCCCTGAGGCGAGCAAATCTGATTCGCGGCGGATCACTCGACAACGCAATCGTATTGACGCCTGAAGGAATGTTGAACGAAACAGGATTGCGGTTCAGGGATGAGTTCGTGCGTCACAAGATCCTCGACATCATCGGCGATCTGGCGTTGTTGGGTATGCCGATACTCGGGAAGGTTGTCGCTGAACGCAGCGGGCACATCATGCACGCGGGTTTGATGTCGAAGCTGCTGCGCGTGCGATCGGCGTGGGACATCGTCGACATGTAAACAGGATTAATCCTGTCTAAAGCCCACTGCGCACAATATCGTGCACTCTAATTAATCCCACACAGTTCCCATCCTGATCCACCACCGGCAGCACAGAAATCTGCGAGGGCCGATCTTCCATCAATCGCAACGCATCGAACGCAAGCAATTCCGGCGTCGCAACCACCGGCTTGCGCGTCATGAAATCATCGCCGGTAAGCTTTGCTAACGAATCCCCGCTGGTCTGTTCAATCGCCCTTCGCAGATCGCCGTCGGTGATGATTCCCGCTAAACGCCCCGTCGCATCAACCACGCACACCGCCCCCAGTCCGCCGTTGCTGATCGCCCGCACAACTTCCACCCAGGAAGATCCGGTTGCGATCGTCGGGTTCTCACCATCGCAGTGCATCAGATCCGCCACGCGCAATGTGAGTCGCTTTCCCAGTCGACCCGCCGGGTGATTCACGGCAAAGTCATCAGACGTCAATCCTTTTACTTTCATCACCGTCATCGCCAGTGCGTCGCCGACCGCCAGCGCAACAGTGGTGCTGGTTGTCGGCGCCAGATTTAAAGGACACGCCTCCTTGTCTACCGACGCGTCGAGCACGGCGTCAGCACGGCGCGCGAGTGTCGAATTGACGTTTCCGACGATCGCCACGATCGGCACACCGCGATTTTTCAAGTAAGGCAACATGGCGACAATCTCATCGGTCTCACCGCTGTTGCTCAAAACAATTACAACGTCGTCGGACTGAACGATTCCCAGGCCACCGTGAAGCGCATCTGACGGGTGCAGATAGAGCGCCGCCGTGCCCGCGCTGGTCATCGTCGCCGCTATTTTTTGTCCGATAATCCCCGACTTCCCTACCCCCAGAATCACCACTTTCCCTTTGCATTTCGCCAGCAACTCGACCACGCGATCGACCTGCATCGGGTCCAGGCGCGTTGCCGTTTGGGCAATCGCGTCTGATTCGATCCTGAGTAGCTGCTGAATATCCGCCAGGTGATTCCGGGTCATGCGTGGCCTTTGATATACGACCAACGCCACGTTTGGCAAGTCGGCGACTCATAAGTTATATTCCGGGCCTTCGTTCAGATTGAGTTCAGACAAGGTGCTTGATGCTATGGGTCTGTTAAGCCTTCTTCCCAAAGAAGATCAGTATTTCGATCTGTTTACGCAGATGACGCTCTACATTTCTGCGGCGGCTCGGGAACTGAAGGAGATGCTCGCGGACAAAAACCACGATTACGCCGACTACGCCCAGCGAATTAAAGGACTCGAACACGCGTGCGACGAACTCACCCATACGATTTCAACCCGGCTGAACAAGTCGTTCATCACGCCGTTCGATCGCGAAGATATCTACATGATGTCGACTGCGCTGGACGATATCGTCGACCTGATCGACGACGCGTCACGGGCGATCATAATCTTCGATGTCAGGGAGATTACTGACTATGCTCTTGAGTTCGCGGACGTGATCGAGCGCATGGCTGAACAGTTGAAAGAAATTGTTTCAACGCTACAGCGGCCGAAAAACGTCACGCAGCGACTGGTGGAGATTCACCGGCTGGAAAACGAAGGCGACGACATCTATCACGCAGCCATCGCGGAACTCTTTCACGATCCGCCGGACGCTTTGACTGTGCTGAAGTGGAAAGAGGTCTACGAGAAACTCGAAGCCGCGGTCGATCGTTGCGAGAACGTGGCTAACATCATTGAGAGCGTGATAATCAAGCACACTTAGGATCATTGCCAATAGCCGGTTGCCGATGCCGATTTTTGAGCGCATGGTACGCAAGACAAAATCGGCAATCGGCAATTGGAAATCGGCAATCTGACTATGACCGCAACCCTGGCCTTCATCATCATCCTCGTCTTCCTGGCACTTGTCTTCGATTACATCAATGGTTTCCACGACGCTGCGAACTCGATCGCAACGATTGTCTCAACGCGAGTCCTTTCGCCGGGCCTTGCAGTGATCTGGGCGGCCTTCTTTAACTTCATCGCATTTGCGGTGTTCGGCACGCGTGTGGCGAAGTCGATTGGCGATGGCGTGCGGATGGACCTCATCAGTGCCGATTTGCGTCTTTACGTGTTGCTTGCCGCACTGCTCGGTGCAATCATCTGGAACCTCATAACGTGGTACCTGGGCCTGCCTACGTCCAGTTCGCATGCGTTGCTTGGTGGTTACGCCGGCGCGGGCATCGCCGCGTATGGCGGTATGGCCGGATTGCTCAAGCCTGAGGTTTGGTATCGTACGCTCAAGTTCATCGTGCTTTCGCCGATGATTGGGATGTTGCTCGGATTCACGCTGATGGTGTTGGTCTTTTGGATCTTTCGACGCTCCTCAGCATCACGCGTGGACAAGCTGTTCAGACGTGGCCAACTTTTATCGGCAGCCGCTTTCTCTTTGGGTCATGGTGGCAACGATGCGCAGAAGACGATGGGAATCATCACCGCGGTGCTCACGGCGGGTGGTGTTTGGGGAATGGCGTATGGACCAGACGGGAGCTTGCCGCCCATTCCAACTACGGTCGTGTTGGCCGCACACGCCGCCATTGGTTTAGGTACTCTTTCCGGCGGATGGCGTATTGTTCGTACGATGGGAACGAGGATCACCAAGTTAAAACCGGTCGGCGGGTTCTGCGCTGAGACCGCAGCCGCAATGACACTCGCATACGTCACCGTCACCGGGACTCCTGTCTCAACCACTCACACTATTACCGGATCGATCGTCGGCGTCGGCGCAACTCGCAGATTGTCCGCTGTTAAGTGGGGCGTTGCGGGGCGCATCGTATGGGCGTGGATACTAACAATCCCCGCCGCCGCCTTCGTCGCCGCGGTGTCTTTCTGGATCGTCGCCACCATCCACAACCTTGCAAACTAGTCGCGACAGAGTAAGAGGGATCACCGTGCCAGGCTTAGGTGCGAGCTGTCGGCTTGTTTGCAAGGTGGTTTTGGTTGTGCATTTGCAGGGTCAGCCTGGCCTACGTGCGCGATACTTGCTTGTGGATTTGTTGGTCCAATAGCTTGCAGTATCACTGGTAAGTAACCATGACTAGAGCAGACGTCGTGTTAATGCTTCTCGTTGGTGCTGTGGTAGAAGTCGTGAGTTTCTGGATTCTCCGGCACTGGTTCAGTGAACCTCATTCACGCGGAGTAGCACTCTGGCTCATGTCGATCAGTTGGTGGTACTTCCTGAGGAAAGTTCCATCCAACAAAAACGTCCATGTGGGTTTCTACGTGGCCGCAGCGTTGGTCGTTTCGACCTGTGCGGTGATCCTTGCGTACTACCTATAATCCAGCGTGAGTTCTGGGGATAGCCCCGGAGGTACGAGAACAAGAATATGAGTCAGTTAGCCTCGCACGTGCCACCGAGCTCGCAAGAGCACTTCAAGGGGTACGAAGCGCAGATCAACCAGACAAGCCCTAATTCCACGCGCGTTAGCCAATCTCT
>JAICGZ010000177.1 GCA_025922875.1 Pyrinomonadaceae bacterium | reverse complement strand
TCACTCATTTCGCCGGGGGAGCTTGTTCGCTTGGTCCAATTGCCGTTCGAGTCATACTCGTACGTATAAGAAAACTTCGAGAGGATCTTACCGTTACTGTCAAAGTAAGTGCGCTCAGTTTCGTCGCCTTTATCGTTGAGGATGTAAACATGCCGCCGCCAAACCGTGCCGTCAGCTGAGTAAACGAACTCCTCCTTTTGGTTCCCTTCGTATTTGTAAACAGAACGCTCCAAAAGATCACCGTTGCTTGCAAACTCTGCTTGTTCAGCTAAACGCTTCTTCTCGTCGTATTTGTACTCGAACGAGTGATCGTAGCGGGGGTCCTTTTTTCTGTTCGAAGGAACGTGGCGGCCGCCGCCAATCCCGCCGCCAGTCCCGACTGGAAGACCGTATTCGCGCTCGATGTATTTGGACGCCGAGACTCTGCGACCATCCAGGTAGCCAAATACCGTTATTAGATCAAGATTATTCTTGAAATCAAACGACTCTTTTCTGAGCCTATTGCCCTTCTCGTTATAGGTTGTGATCGAAGACCGTGTTCCATTCCGGGTGAATGGCGTTTCAACGAGGTACTGGGTCTCGGTGCGGACGCTCTTTACCGGGCCGCGCAATCCTTCATCGTCTGCATCGGATCCGGCGCGCGGCGCTTCTGGTGTCTGCGGCAACGCCGGCCCAGCTTTAAGTGCCTCATCTGTGATTTCAGAATCAGTCAATAACTTAAAGCTATCGAGCACGCTGAGCGCGTTACTCTCATACTTTCGTTGACTCTTCTGCACCACGACGGTGATCTCGTAGATACGTCGCGAAACTAAATACAACCGACGAATAATCGTGGCGTTGGGTAGATCAGCACGCTGTTCAATTCCGGGACGCTCATCGAGCGTCAGTTTTTTGGTTGCTCTTGTGTTGCCACCATTTGCCAGCGCACGTTGGGTGAAGTGCTCGGCCGCTTCATCGAAGAATTTGTTGACAGCTTCAGGCTGCTTGATAAGTTGATGAATATCCGTGTAGGCAACACCAAAGCCTGCTTCTTTGGTCTTCCACTCGTACTGCCGTGCAGGGGCGTCGCCAAAAGGAGTTGACATCCTGACTCTGCGGGGATCGGACGGATCTTGAAGTGCCACAGAGAATCGGCCTTCGAGTGAAACAAACTTTGCCGCGCCCGGCTGTGCACGACTCTCGCCGACAGGGACGAGCATCGCAAGAGTGATCGCAGTCATGAGAAATAATGGTCGCATTTGAGTTCCTCGTTTCGGAAGATCTAACGTGTCAGCTCAAGCTGCAAAGCCGCGAGCGGTGCGGTGTTCGTTTCGATAGCGGGCGGGCGGGAGGCCGAATTCGCGCTTGAAGGCGCGGTTGAAGGCCGCTTCGGATTCGTAACCAACGTCTTCGGCGATCTCCGCGACGCCGCGTGAGGTTGAAGCGAGAGCACGCGCTGCCAGTTTCAATCGCCAGCGAATGAGATAAGCCATCGGCGGTTCAGCCAGGTACCGCGTGAACCGGTCCACCAGGGCAGAGCGCGACAGACCGACTTCCTTCGCCAACTCAGCCAGCGTCCAGGGATGCGGACTGCGAGAGTGCAGCAGCATCAAACTCTTTCCGATGATCGGATCACGCGCCGCCGCCAGCCAGCCAACCTCCTGTTCCGGCAAGTCTGCGAGATACCGGCGCAGCGTGTCCACAAACAACGCTTCCGAAAGCTTCGCCAGCACGGCTTCGCTGCCCGCATGTTCTGACGCTGCCTCCTCAACCAGATGAAGCAGCGTGTTCTCCAGCCATTGGCCCGATCTGTCAGTCCGCAAATTAACTTTGAAGGCCGGCGGAAGACTTTGCAGAATTGGTCGACACAACAGTGGATCGCAAACCATAAAACCGCATACGAAACGCGCGACTTCACCACCGCCGCCAGTCTGCATTGCGCTGAGATCGTGAGTTCTCAACTTCGCGATCATTGCTTCTGATAATTCACAAGCCACGCCCTGCGCGCTGCACATTTTGTGGGCGTCGCCGTGCGGCACCACGACCACATCGCCGGGCTCCAACTCAATCAGCGCGTCGTTTCCCAGGCGAACAATCCCGGAACCTTCCACCAGAAAATGATAGATCAGCAGGTGCGGCGCGTCGGGAGCCAGGTAAGGCACCAACTCCTTCGCATTCGGAGCATTGAACCCCCACGGCGCAGAAAATTCGGCGTTGAAAAAGAGAGCGCCCTTCAAAACGACGCCGCTAAGGATTTGCGAGAAGGCATCCATGTCAGGTTGTGGACGCTCGGCAAAAGCCGGCGCACTTGCGGCAAAACGATCTGCTCACTCTGGACGCCGAGTCAATTTCTACGGTCGCATGAGCATGGTCGCTGTCATCGATACGCCGCATGATTCTAGTTGTAGCGCGGCAGACCCGCAATGCTTAAACGGATAGACCGATTGGAGGAACTATGATCACAACCACATACAACTATCAGGAAACGCTGGCAGCGTCGGTAAGAGCGAACTGGCGCGTCGAAGACATTATCGGCGGCGACAAGCGCCTCGATTTCACCAGGCCTTTCATGCCCGATTCGCTCGCGCGAGTAAACGCGATCGATTTTTTGGACCACGAGGAGAAGATCGTACTCAATCAAATTCGCGGTTACGGCTATCTCACGACCTTTGGCCTGGTCGAAGAATTCATTCTGCCTTTCGTCCTGGACCACGTTCGACCACATCTGAATGAGGACGACTATCGCACCCGAGCGCTCTTGCAATTCGCGAGCGAAGAGGCGAAACACATCCAGTTGTTCAAAAAGTTCGCCAAAGAATTCGAACAAGGCTTCGTGACCTACTGCGAAACCATCGGCCCGCCTGAGGAGATCGGCAAGGCGGTGTTGTCTCACGGTCCGCTCGGCGTGGCGCTCGTCATTCTCGGAACCGAATGGGCGACGCAGAAGCACTATCTCGAAAGTGTCCGCGACGACAACGAGCTCGATCCGCAATTCAAGAGCCTGCTGCGCAACCACTGGATAGAAGAGGCGCAGCACACGAAGCTCGACACGCTGATGGTCCAGTCGCTGACGGACAATCTCACGGAGGACCAGATCGAGAAAGGCATCAACGATTACGCAGCGATCGGAGGCTTAATCGACGATGGCCTGAAGCAGCAGGTTGAGTTTGATCTCGAAGCGTTTCAGCGCGCCGCCGGGCGGATGCTGGCCGAATTCGAACGGAAGCAGTTTCGTTCAATTCAGTTACAGGCGTTGCGCTGGACGTATCTCGGGTCGGCGATGGTCCATCCGAATTTTCTGGCCACGATCGGCGAGTTCAGCCCGAGTGCGCGAAAGAGAATCGAAGAGATGGCGCCGGAGTTTTCGTGAGCGTTCGCTTCTCCTTTGTTTATAACAGCCAGCGACAACGCTGGCTGTTATTATGACCAGCCAAGGAGACGAACGGATGAAAGCGAAAGCAGTCTTGATTGTTCTTGGTCTGGTCTTGATGCTTGGCGGTGCGAGTCGCGTTGAAGGGCAAGTGAAGCGAGTGCAGATGCACATCGCGGGTTATTTGTGCGGCAATTGAGTGTACAACATTCAGAAGGCCGTGGGCCGTCTAAGCTACGCACCAAAACTCAAAGAGATAGAAATCACGGACATTAAGAAGGGCCTCGCCGTATTCACGCCTAAGCCCGACAAGCCTGTTTCGTTCACTGCGTTGAAAGCGACGTTGAAAGACGCCGGCTACGTTTTGAGCGCGGCTGAAATAACGGTTGCCGGCGCTCTCGATAAGGAAGGCGATCTTTGGATCGTTGTCGTGGAGTCGTCGGGGCAGCGGTTTGTTCTGGAAGGTCCAGGCGTGGCAACGGCAGTCGCAAGTCTGGATGTCGGCTCTCCGATTGAAATCACAGGTAACTGGACAACGATTCGACAAGGGACGAACGTTCGCGAAGCGATAACACCTGCTGAAAAGAAACAAGCGTTTCACCTCAAATCCCGCAATGCTTTTTTCTTCGCGCCGGCGACGTTCACGATCGCAACAGATAACGCGGAGCATCCGAACCCACTCGTAATCCCACCTGCCCCGATTCGTGTCACCTCGCCCGGGTTGACCGTTTACAAGGGGGGCGCAATTACACCGCGCCTCTACTTGATCCGTCAAAGTTTGGGACCACTCAAAGTCAATCGGCAGATGATTGATCTAAGTATGTCTTACACTCCGTCGCCGCAGGTTCAGTTGGAAGCGGAGTTGCCGATCTCGCGAACATCATTTCGCGATGGAGTGACGTCAGGATCAGGTACTGGTCTGGGGAACATTACCTTGTGGACCAAGTACCGGTTCTTTCGCCAGGTGAAAACCTACGGTGACAGGCAAGCGGCCGCACGATTCGGATTGGAGTTGCCGACAGGCAAGACAGACGCTCCCAGTCATAGTCAGATAAATGCACCGGCATTTGTGAGACAACAACTGACTCCGATCAACGGCGGACTCTCGCCGCATTTCGATCTTGCGTTCTCACAAGCCGGTGGTCGATTCATTTTTGGCGGCAACGTGGAAGCCATTTTCCGTAGCGAACGAGATGGCTTTCGCATGGGCCATGAGCAGCGCGTGAATACCGATCTTGAATACGTACTGCTCCCGCGGGAATACAACAAACCCGGCGGCGAATTGTTTTTAATTCTGGAAACCACGTTCGTTCACCGTGGAACCGGCCGCTTGAACAGCGTGCCGGTGGCAGGTAGCAAAGCAACGGAGTATTACCTCGCACCCGGGCTGCAATACGCCGCTCGACCGCGATTCGTGATCGAAGGTAGCGTGCAGTTGCCCGTGGTTCGGAATACTGGTTTATTGGCCCTGCGAACGGACGTGAATGTTCTGCTGGGAGTGAGGTACTTGTTTTGAACGTGTAGTAGTCCGCGGAAGATGGTGGAAGGCAGTGCAGCACCAGCCACACGCCGACTCAACCACGCGATCGTGATGGTAAGACAGCGCGCCGAGATCGCTTCCGAAGCTGGATTGGGTGAAGTGACGGCGAAGCTGTAACAATGGGTCCATCCATGCCAAAGAACATTTTCATTGAAGCCGACCGAATTTCCGATTGGGCCTCATTCCACGACACGTTCGCTGAGATATTGGGCTTTCCGGATTTTTATGGACGAAACATGGACGCCTGGATTGACTGCATGACATGCCTGGATGACGCTGACGCAGGTATGACAAGCACGCACGTTACACGCGGCGATTTCCTCGTGCTCTGCATATCATCTGTTGGGTCCTTCAAAAGACGGTGCCCTGAGGTTTACGATGCCCTGGTTGAGTGTTCAGCGTTCGTTAATCACCGGCGCATTGACAACGGCGAGCCGGCAATTCTAGCTCTGTCCTTTGTTATGACAGATTAACTCTGGAAAGGATGATCGTATGCGGATACCTGTTGCAATCCTGATCGGGCTCGTGCTTGCAGCGTCGCTCGCCGCGCAGACTCGACCGCGAGGCAGAGATCTCGGAATTCCATTTCCCGGCAAGACTGGTCCAAACAACGCGATCACCGACGTCGCTGGTATCGCCGTCGGTCACGTAACTCTGATCGAGGGAGAAGGGAAACTGATTCCGGGGAAAGGACCAGTACGCACCGGAGTCACCGCGATTCTTCCCCGACCAAAGGGAAACTGGGACCCCGTGTTCGCCGCGACATTCAACTTGAATGGTAACGGCGACATGACGGGCATCAACTGGATCAAAGAGTCGGGCTTTATGGAAGGTCCGATTCTGTTAACCGGCACACATAGCGTCGGCACGGTCCGCGATGCCGCCATACAGTGGCAACTGAAGAACGGACGAAAGTTTATCTTCACCTACCCCATCGTCGCCGAGACATTCGACTTCATGAACGATGCGAATGGCGAACACGTCAAACCCGTGCACGCGTTGCAGGCGCTTGATAGCGCCAGGCCGGGAAGTGTTGTGGAAGGCGCGGTGGGCGGTGGCACGGGCATGGGTTGTAACGGTTTCAAGGGTGGAATCGGCACGTCGTCGCGTGTGCTGACAGCGGAAGCGGGCGGTTACACGATCGGCGTGCTGGTCCAGTGTAACTATGGCGGCGACTTGAGAATTCTCGGCGTTCCGATTCGACAGGAGATTCCGGATCTACGAGCCTGCACGACGCTGAAAGAACCGTTGACTCGCGAATGGACGCGCGGCATGCCGGCGTGCACTTCGGAACGAGGCGCGATCGACGTTCCTGCGGCGCAACAGTATGAAGGTCGTGGGTCGATCATCGTCATCGTTGCTACTGACGCGCCGCTGCTTCCGCATCAACTGGAGCGACTCACGCGCCGAGTTGGAATGGGACTCGGACGGCTGGGTAGTTGGGCCGGCAATTCATCCGGCGATCTCTTTCTGGCTTTCTCGACTGCCAACCCCGGTGCGGGTAGCAACGAAGGAACACCGTCACTAAAGATGTTACCCAACGATCAGATCGATCCGCTGTTTAGAGCCACGATCGATGCGACTGAAGAAGCAGTCGTGAACGCGATGCTCGCCGCCGAGACCATGACCGGCGCGGACGGCATTCGGCTCTTCGGCCTGCCTGGAGATCGAGTTGTCGCGGCGTTGAAGAAATACAATCGGATGAAATGAAAGCTGTAGTTATTACTCGTTTCGGTGGTCCGGAGGTCCTGGAAATACAGGACGTCGCGTCGCCGCAGCCTGGGCCTGACGAAGTGCTGGTCCACGTGCGTAGTAGCGCGCTCAATCGCGCCGATCTGCTGCAGCGGCGCGGTGGATATGCTGCGCCGCCCGGCGCTGCGCAAGACATCTCCGGGTTGGAGTTTGCGGGTGAAGTTGCAGCTTTGGGCGCGAACGTTCAGCGGTGGCATGAAGGCGATCGAGTGATGGGTATCATCGGTGGCGGCGCGCATGCCGAGTTTGTGACGGCCCATCAGGATGCCGTCGCCGTTGTGCCGCCGAATCTCGACTGGCCTGGGGCAGGCGCTGTTCCCGAAGTCTTCATTACGGCTTTTGATGCTCTTCAGCAGGCAGGTTTCAAAGCCGAAGAAAACGTTTTGGTCCATGCGGTTGGCAGTGGCGTCGGGCTCGCGGCGGTTCAACTCGTCAGAGCTTTGGGAGGACGCGCCTTCGGCAGTTCCCGCACGCCCGGTAAGATTGAGCGCGCGAAAGTATTCGGTCTGGAGTCGGGATTTGTGGTGCCGGAACCGGGCGCGTTAACTGAGCTTGCTGTGTTTGGCGCGAACGTAACGGCCGGTCATGGGTTTGACGTGGTCCTTGATCTGAATGGTGGTCCATACTTCGCGGCGAGTCTCGAAGCGATGGCCCTTAAGGGACGGATCATTCTGATCGGAGGCGTTGCGGGCGGGAAGGCCGGCGTCGATCTTTATCAGATCCTGCGCAAGCGTTTACATATCATCGGCACGGTGATGCGGGCGCGTTCGTTGGAGGAGAAGATCGCAATCACAAGCGCATTCAGCACGGAGGTCGTCCCGTTGTTAGCCAACAAAAGTATTGAACCAGTGATCGATTCAGTATTCCCGCTCGAGAAGATAAGCGACGCTCATCGACGGCTTGAATCCAACGAGACTTTCGGCAAGGTCGTGCTCACAATGCCGTGACGTGGCCGGTCACGGGGAAGCGGCCCCGAGTTTCAAGTGCTTCACAAGCCACTCGTTGCGGTCCTTCACGATGTCCTTCGAGTCCATCTTATGCGACGCCTCGTACAGCTTGCGTTGCTTCGGCTCAGCAGCGGCAGCGAACAGCACGGCGCCGTCGGCTTGCGAAACATAGAAGTCGCCTTTCCCGAACTGAAACAGCTTGGACGCGTTTTTCACCTGTCGCAAATAGTCAGTAAGCTCGAGATTCGCATTCTGTTTTAAATAGGCAGACTTCGATTTCGGCTGCGGACCAAGAAACGCCCAGTCGTTGAGACTCTGCGTTGCAGCAATGAAGACGAACGTATTGACGCGCTGGTCCACCCCGGCCATTAACATCCCGTACATCGCACCGTAATCATGACCAACAAATCCGATGCGCGTCTTGTCAACGTTCGGTTGTGATACCAGCAAATCAACGGCGCGTCTGAGTTCGATAACCTGTCGGATAGAATTGTCGTGGTCTTTTTCCGGGTCTCGTTTGCCGAACCAGTTTGGCGTGGACCACATCGCATCAACTAAAAGCGACACTGTGCCCTGCGGCGCAAGTTCAACCGCTTCGTCCAGGAACTGCGTGCGGTTGGATTTGTCTTCACCCAGCCAATGCACCCACAACACTCCGGCGAATGGCCCATTGCCCTTGGGGACGACGAGATAGGCTTTCGTCGTTCGCCCCGGTTCAGGCGAGAACGTTATGTCTCGAATGCTAACGTCACCGCGCTGTTCAAGCGATACTTCGGTGACGTTGAGCGGCGCCTCATTCTTATATCGAAACAGGGCCGTGCGGGCGGAAGCTTCGTTCCCGGACTGTGCGTGAGTCGCTAACGGAAACGTCAACAAAAGAAAGAAAACGAGTGACTTCATCGATTCCTCTGGTTTTGAATTCGGTTTTGGAAACTCTAAGTTACAACCATCAATGGTGACAAGCTTTTGCCGCCTTGTGCTAAATTGCCAGCCATGAAGATCAATCGTCGCAATTTCCTGGCCGCCTCGTCAGCGGCAATGTTGGCCCATAATCGATTGCCGTCGGTGCTCGCGAACTCTTCAACCGAATCATCGTCGTTTTCGCCGGCGCAGAAACAGGTCAGCGTTTACACGACCGCGCACAAAACGGATCACAGGATTTCGCCGACCGGCACGTTGAGTTTCAAGGCAGTCGGCCAGCCGAAGGAAACGCAGATCTGCGTGTTTGTCGATCCGGGCAGACAGTTTCAAACCTTCCTGGGAATCGGCGGGGCGCTGACGGATGCTGCGGCAGAGACGTTTGCCATGTTGCCGAAGGCGAAGCAACGCGAGTTTCTCGATGCGCATTTCGATGAAACTCGCGGCATCGGCTACAAGCTGGCGCGCACCAACATTCACAGTTGCGATTTCTCGAGCGGGAGTTACACGTACATCGACGAAGGCGACAAAGATCTGAAGTCGTTCAGCGTCGCTCACGACAAGAAATACCGCATCCCGTTTATCAAGGAAGCGATCGCCGCCACTCGTGGAAAGCTGAATATCTTTGCGAGTCCATGGAGCCCGCCCGCGTTCATGAAAGACAACAACAACATTCTGCGCGGCGGCAAACTGAAGCCTGAGTTCCACCAGTCATGGGCCAACTACTACCCGAAGTTCATCAAGGCATATCAGGCGGAAGGAATACCGATCTGGGGAATCTCCATCCAGAACGAACCGATGGCTACGCAAAAGTGGGAGTCGTGCATTTACACAGCGGAAGAGGAGCGCGACTTCCTGAAGAACTATCTTGGTCCAACGATGAAGCGCGAGGGTTTGGCTGACAAGAAGATCATCGCCTGGGACCACAATCGAGATCTCATTTATCAGAGAGTCAGCACGATGATGGCCGATCCAAAGGCGGCCAGTTACGTTTGGGGCATTGGTTTTCACTGGTATGAACCGTGGAGCGGTGGCGATCAGATGTTCGACAATGTCCGTTTGGTTTATCAGACCTTTCCGGAAAAGCACCTCATCTTCACGGAAGGGTGCGTCGACTCCTTCGATGCGAAGCGCATTGGAGAATGGAAGTTTGGTGAACAGTACGGCCGCTCAATGATTAACGACTTCAACAGCGGCACGGTTGGCTGGACTGACTGGAATATCCTGCTCGACGAACGAGGTGGACCAAACCACGTCGAGAACTTCTGTTTTGCTCCCGTGCATGCGGACACGAAGACCGGCGAGTTAACGTATTTGAGTTCCTATTACTACATTGGACACTTCTCGAAGTTCATCCAACCCGGCGCCAGGCGGATCGCAAGCTCGCCCAGCCGCAGTCAGCTTCTCTCGACAGCGTTCTTGAATCCGGACGGGAAGGTGACGGTGGTGGTAATGAACCCCACCGATAAGGACGCTGTTTACTGGTTGTGGGTCAGCGGCAACGCCGCCGAGGTGAACAGCCTGCCGCACTCCATCCAGACGCTTGTCTTCTGACGGGGTTCGCTGATACATATCAGCATCTACGCACATCAGCCATGAGGAGTTGTTAAAGACGTGTCAGAGCACTTAAGGGATGAGACTTCATCAGAACCGCAAGCTTCTGGTGGGCCTTCAAATTTTATTAGAGACATCATTATCGAGGACATCAAGTCGGGTAAATACGAGGGGCGGGTGCAGACCCGTTTCCCTCCAGAGCCGAACGGCTACTTGCATATCGGCCACGCGAAAGCCATCTGTCTCGATTTCGGTCTGGCGGCGGAGTTTGGCGGCAAGTGTAATTTGCGCTTCGACGATACCAATCCCTCAAAAGAGGAAACCGAGTACGTTGATGCCATCATGGACGACGTGCGCTGGCTGGGCTTTCAGTGGGACGGACTCTACTACGCCTCGGATTATTTTCAACAGCTTTACGACTGGGCCATCCAACTGATCACGGCTGGTAAAGCCTTCGTTTGCGATCTCAGCGCCGATGAAATTCGCGAGTATCGCGGTACGTTAACTGAACCCGGCAGGGAAAGCCCGTATCGCAATCGTTCTGTTGACGAGAATCTCGATCTGTTTGCTCGCATGAAAACAGGCGAGTTCCCGGATGGCTCACGGACCCTGCGCGCGAAAATCGACATGAGCTCTCCGAATCTCAATTTCCGTGACCCGGTCATGTATCGAATTCTGCACATGGACCATCATCGGACCGGCGATCAGTGGTGTATTTATCCGATGTACGATTACGCGCACGGGCAGTCCGATTCCATCGAACGCGTAACGCACTCCATGTGCACTCTGGAGTTCGACAACAATCGTCCTCTATACAACTGGTTCATCGAACAGCTCGGCATATTTCCTTCGCGGCAATACGAGTTTGACCGGCTGGCCCTCACTCATACGCTGCTTAGCAAACGCAAGCTACTGAAACTCGTTGAAGAAGGACACGTGGAAGGTTGGGATGATCCGCGCATGCCAACGCTCTCGGGCATGCGCCGTCGTGGTTACACCGCAACAGCCATCCGTAACTTCATTGGCAGTGTGGGTGTGTCGAAGACGAATGGCATCACTCAGTTACAGCAGCTCGAATACTTTCTGCGGCAGCACTTGAATCAAATTGTTCCGCGCGTGATGTGCGTGCAGAAACCGTTGCGCGTAGTCATCGAAAACTATCCCGACGGGTTGGTGGAAGAAATGGATGCTATCAACAACCCTGAAGATGCTGCTGCGGGAAGCAGAAAGATCCCGTTTTCAAAGACGCTTTACATTGAAGAAGAGGATTTTCGTGAAGACCCGCCGAAGCAGTTTTACAGGCTCGCTCCCGGTCGCGAAGTGCGTCTCCGCTATGCTTACTTAATTACGTGCAAGGAAGTCGTTAAAGATAGCGGCGGAAATATCGTCGAACTGCGTTGCACTTACGATCCAGCGACGCGCGGTGGTAACACGCCTGACGGTCGAAAAGTGAAGTCGACGCTTCACTGGGTTTCGGCGGAACACGCTTTGCCGGCAGAGGTTCGTCTCTACGACAATCTGTTTCTTAAAGAGGATCCTAACGAGGTTGAAGAAGGACAGGATTTCACCGCGAACCTGAACCCCCAGTCGTTGCAAGTGCTGCGCGACTGCAAAGTAGAACCGAGTTTGCGAGACGCAGAGCCGGGGACGAAGTTACAGTTTGAACGCCTCGGATATTATTGCGTCGACCGCGATTCAGGAGATCGATTGGTGTTCAATCGGACCATTGGTCTTCGCGATACGTGGGCCAAGATCGAAAAGCGCGCCACGACCGGCAAGTGATGGACAGAGTCTGTCTTATCTACACCGGTGGCACCATCGGGATGAAAGAGGTCGCTGGTGTTTTTAGACCGGCACTTTCAGTGGACGAGTTTTTAGATATTGCGCCTGAGCTCAGGAACTTCGTCGAAATCGATTTTGTTGTGCTGTCGAATAAAGACAGTACAAACATTACTCCGATTGACTGGTCCAACATCGCGCGGGCGATTTATGAACGTCGGCAGTCGAACTACAAGGGATTTGTGGTCGCGCATGGAACCGACACCATGCATTTCTGTTCTTCGGCAGTGGCTTTCGCGCTGGGCAAGGAACTGAACTTCCCGGTTGTGTTTACCGGAGCCCAAACCGTTCCCGCTGTAGCGGGAGGCGACGCTCGTCGCAACCTGATCAATGCCTGCCGAGTAGCCCTTACCGAACTCGCCGAGGTCGTCATAAGCTTCGGCGACTTCGTATTTCGCGCCTGCCGTACACAAAAGATAGACGAGAGAAAATTCGCGGCCTTCGAATCACCAGCGTTTCCTCCGGTGGCCTACATTACCGAAACGATTGACGTGCAACCGCTTGCCTTCACGCAGTCGAATAAGCAGTCGTCAGGTATGAACTCACGAACTTTCAAGCCTCACTTCGAAACAGGTGTTCTTCAAATTGAACTCATTCCTGGTCTCGAGCCGGAACTGGTCAGGCCGATGATTCAGACCGAATCGTGCAATGGTCTGATTCTTAAATCCTTCGGCGCGGGAAACGTCCCCACTCAGGGAGAGTTTTCCTTCCTGGAATTGATCGACGAGGCGGTACACGATCGCGGAATACCGGTGATTCTTACGAGCCAGTTTCCAGCGAATTCAACTACGACCACCGCGTATGAGCCCGGCGTGAGAGCACGCGAGGCCGGTGCTATTCCGACAGGAAACATGACCAGCGCTGCCGCGGCCGTAAAGTTCCGCTGGGTCCTCGCGCAGGCGAACGCGAGAGGATTGCGGGCTCAGAAGAAGATGCGCTTCGTCGCACAGAAGATGATGCACGTGTACGTCGGTGAGATGAGTAGTAATTCCTGACGCCTTCGCTAGTCTCCGTAAAACGTCAACTTTCTCGATTGAATCCGCAACGCTTCGCCATCATTGTGTCTTAATGTCCTCCTTCGTACGGGCTCGGCTCTGCGTTTTGCAGCAAGATCGTCACGGCAAAATCCCCTGCAATTACAACTTCAAGGAGGAAAGATGAGCACGAACATTCGCATACTGGGCATCGCTGGCAGTCTTCGCCGTGAATCCTACAACCGCTTCGCGCTGCGCGCCGCGACGCAACTCGTGCCGGAGGGCGCGACCATTGAAGTCTTCGAGCTTGATGGTATTCCCGGCTTCAGTCAG
>JAICGZ010000176.1 GCA_025922875.1 Pyrinomonadaceae bacterium | reverse complement strand
TGCGCGCTTCGACGTGGTCCTGGCGGCCGCCGGCGGAAACAGGATCGAAGTGATTAAGGTGGTCCGCGAAATCACCGGGCTGGGTTTGAAGGAAGCGAAGGATTTAGTTGAAAGCGCACCAGCGCCAATCAAGAAAGGCATTCCCAAACAAGAGGCTGAGTCGCTCCGCAAAAAACAGACGGAAGCCGGAGCGAGTGTCAACCTACCGGCGACGACGCCTTAGTCGTCCAAACTCACGCTTTGACTGGTTTGCCTTTTCCATCCGAAGGGCGCGCTCAATGTCCTCACTACCGGCGTAAATGATCGGCCAGGTGAGATTCGCTTGGCAGTTGTGTGCTCTGCTGTTAACACACCGTCGTTGTTACACGTCTGGAATATGATGCTTCGATTGACTTGCCGGAGTGTATTGAGGTGATTATTCTACGCTCTGAGACCGGGATGCCATTAATCAAGAAGGACAAACCCCATGAGTAAACGAAACTTCTTGTTCGTTTTTACTGCTATTGCGTTTCTTTCAAGTGCCGCCTTCGCTCAGGTTCCCACCAAAGAGAAAGTTGTCGCCGGTGCTGAGCGAGCCTTCGAGAAGGTTGCGAAGGCGTACGTTGCACCAGCGCCCGGTTGTGCCGCTGCGGTGTCACTCAACGGAGAAACTGTGTTCGAAAAAGCGTTCGGGCTTGCCGATATGGAACACAACGTGCCGAACACGACGCAAACTATTTTCGAGTCGGGCTCCGTGGCGAAGCAGTTCACCGCCGCAGCGCTCGTGCTGCTGCAACAGGACGGAAAACTCAGCATCGACGATCCCGTCAGAAAATATATTCCTGAACTGCCGGACTACGGTTCACCACTCACGATCAGACATCTCTTGAATCACACTGCCGGTCTGCGTGACTGGGGCACCGTGATGAGTCTGACAGGCGTAGGACGTGGCGCGCGAGTTATCAATCAGGATCTCGCGCTCGACGTTATCATTCATCAGAAGGCACTCGACTTCACGCCGGGCGCCGAATACTCGTATTCAAACAGCGGCTACAATCTCGCGGCGATAATCGTCGAGCGCGTTTCGAAACAGAAATTTCCGGCCTTCGTCGAGGAGCGGCTATTCAAACCACTCGGCATGAAGAGCAGTTCGTGGCGCGACGATTACCAACGGATAGTACCGGGCCGCGCGCAAGCGTATTCGCGCCCAGCCAATGGACCATGGCGACTCAATATGCCTTTCATGAACGTTTATGGAAACGGCGGCATGCTCACGACCGTCGGCGATTGGATGAAGTGGAACGCGATGCTTGATTCGAAATCACTGGGTGCGCCGCTCGTCGACGCCCTGGAAACTCGCGGCGTGCTGAACGACGGACGGAAGATTGCGTACGCGCTGGGTCTTACGATCGACAAGTACAAGGGACTGAAGGACGTCTCGCACGGCGGTGCGACTGCCGGCTATCAAACATTTCTCGCCCGTTATCCTGACAACAAAGTTTCAGTCGGGGTGATGTGTAACGGTACTTCACCGAGCGCCGGCGAAATCGCTGCCAACATAACGGACGAGATCTTTGGACCATTTCCCGAACCGGCGAGAAGCGAAGTAGCGAACGTTTCCGATGACGAGCTGAAGAGGTTTGTCGGTATCTGGCGCGATGAAAAAACGCACTTTCCGGCACGGTTCAATATCGAGAACGGTGTGTCGCGCTGGCGCGGCGCGCGCGTTGTTCCAATGGGCGGTGGACAGTTCACTCTTGGTCCCAATCAACTAAAGTTCACGTTCGATAAAGACGGCAAACCGGTGTCTGCGGAAACAATCGATCCCGACGGTGAAGTCAGACGCTTTGCTCCGGAGACGGAGTGGAAGCCCACGCCCGAGGAACTCGCCGCATTTAAGGGCGAGTGGTTTAGCGAAGAAGCCGGTGCGACATACACCTTCGCGGTCGAAGGTGACAAAGCATTCATCAAACAGCGACCGGTGACGAGTTTGCCGTTGCAGCCGCTATTCAAAGACCATTTCTTCGCGCAAGGATCGGTGGTCTGGTTCACGCGCGACAAGAATGGGAAGGTGAACGGCATGCACGTCGGATCCTCACGCATGCGCGATATGCCGTTCGTGCGCCTGAAGTAGCTGGGAACCCGTTGACGCCGGCGGCGTCTAAAGGAGATGAAATGAAATTTATACTTTACATCTTCGTTGCGATCCTGACGTTTGCTTTCGGTGTGGGGCTGACGTGGGTTTCCTATCGGGTTGTGCCTGTTACGGTGTCTTTCTGTGAAGTGGCGCAGCATCCCACGTGGTACCAGTGGGCGCTCGTACGCGTTGAAGCTTCAGCGCGGGCGGCTTACGGCTCGGCAATTATCCTCGATACGAACTGTAAAACTGACGAGTCAGCCGCCGTGGTTATTCCACAAGAAAGTTTTCATCAAAGTCCGGAAGTCGCATCGTTCCTCGCAGACTCAAATACTGAGGTGCACAGTGCCCGGGTAGTAGTTATCGGGCGATTCGATCAGAATGCGACGATGGGCTGTTTCGGGCCGCACTTTGGGATTCGTGCTTCTCACATTGAATTACAATCGCCAGTCACGCTCGAGCACTGACCAATCACCTCTACTGCCAAAACTGACAGTACACGACTAATCGAAAAGCCGGGATGATCAGGTTCGCTTCCGGGAGACGGCGCGCGGTGCATGACGCCGAAAAACGGCCTGAAAACACCGTATTTTTGCGGGTACACTTGTGTCTTTTTTTACACTTTACGGGCCAAATGATTGAGGTTCTCAGACGAAACCGATAGGAAAGAGGCTCGCAATACGGTTTCCCCATGAACCCTGCGTACCTGCCCCTAGTAGTCGTCGCTTTCTTACTGGTGTTGGCGACCAGTACCTACGGTCAATCGACCGCGTCGATTGAAGGCTTGATCTCTGATCAGCATGGCGCCGTCGTCGGGAAGGCTGAAATCACTGCGAGCGATCCGGCAATTGGCGTAACCCGCCGCGTCCTCAGCGATAACTCCGGAAGATATCAAATCGTAGCTTTACCAATTGGCGACTATCGTCTCGAAGTGCGCGCACGCGGGTTTCAAACGCGAGTCGTCGAACGTCTTCGCATTGAAGTCGCGCGGAAACTAACTCAGGACTTCGAACTTCAAGTCGGCGACGTGTCGCAGCAGGTAACGGTCAATACTGCCACCGGCGAGCTCATTGAACGCGCGACGATCTCACTGGGTCACGTTATCGATCGCGACCGAGTGCAAACGCTGCCGCTGAACGGGCGCTATTTTCTCGACCTCGGTTTGCTTGTTCCCGGTTCGGTGACGCCGCCTCAGGGCGCGTTCTCATCGGCGCCGATCCGGGGCCTGGGATCGTTCTCGATCACGACCGGCGGCAGCAGGGAAGAAACAACCAATTACGTTATCAACGGAATCACGCTCAACAATCTCACTAACGCGTCGATCACGTTCCAGCCTTCGATTAGCACTGTGCAGGAGTTCAAGGTCGACAACTCGACGCTCAGCGCTGAATACGGACAAAGCTCCGGCGCCGTCGTCAACATCGCAACGAGATCCGGCGTTAACGAGTTTCACGGTGAGCTATTTGAGTTCTTCCGGAACGACGCGCTCGACGCGCGCAACTTTTTTACTTTAACCGCGAGCCAGCCGCCCCCATTCAAGCGCAACCAGTTTGGCGGACAACTCGGTGGCCCAATCGTCAAAGACAAGGCCTTTTTCTTCTTTTCCTACGAAGGTTTGCGCCAGCGGCAACGAATTAATCTCAACAGCCTGGTGCTGAGCGATGCGCAACGCGCCGCGGCAACTGATCCCGTAATCGTGAGATTGCTCGAGCTGGTGCCGCGGGCAAACTTCGTCGATTCATCAGGCACTTCACGGTTCGTCGGCGCCGCGAACGCCACCGTCGAGACCGATCAGTGGAGCATCGACATCAGCCACAATCTCGGCGTGAACGACCGTTTGCACGGCTATTACTCCGCTTATCGCACAGTGCTTCTCGAGCCCAATCGCAACGGCAATACGGTGCCTGGTTTCGGCAATACGACAGCCCAACTACGGCAGGTTTTCACGTTCAACGAAACGCACATTTTCAGTCCCGTACTGATTAACGAGCTTCGTTTCGGTTTTAATCGCTTTAGCTCAGCCACCACGCCAAACACACAACTGAACCCGGCCGAGTTTGGTATCACCCACGGAATCACCGATCCGATCGGTCTGCCGCAGATCAGCGTTGCCGGCGGATTAAACTTTGGTGGACCATCAATCAATCCATCGGGACGCGGCGATACGACTTTTGTAGTCGCCGACTCTTTCACTTACCAGCGCGGGGCCCACTCGATCAAAGCCGGCGGCGAATTCCGCCAGTTTTACAACAATAATTTCCGGCAAGGCACAGGCAGTTTCAACTTTCCCACCGTCGCGGCTTTCATCGCCGGCACTGCAAATCAGTTCAGCGTAACGCTCGGTAGCCAGTCCAGCAGCATTGCTCAGGGCGCCCTTGGGTTTTTCGTGCAGGACAACTACAAGCTCGCGCCGAGACTGATGTTGGAAGCTGGTCTGCGTTACGAGTGGAACATGACTCCCACCGAACGGTACGACCGATTTATTGTTTTCGATCCCCTGACTGCTTCGCTGATTCGCGTCGGCACTGACATTGACGAGGTCTATCATCAGAACGACAAGAACGTGCAGCCGCGTATCGGTCTGGCGTTGGATCCATTTGGTGACGGCAAGACTTCGGTGCGCGCAGCTTACTCGATTCAGACAGATCAACCGATGACGAGTATCGTCATCGGAACAACCACCAATCCTCCGCTCGCGATTCCGTTGACGTTTTCTGGTCCAATTCGATTCGACAACGCAATCAGCCTGGCAGGTCCCTCCGGACTCGCACCGCAGTCAATTACGCATGACTTCGACAACGCTTATTTGCAGTCGTGGAACCTCAACCTCCAGCGTGAGCTGTTTCGCAATACTGCGGTGTCGATAGGCTATATTGGTTCGAAAGGCACACACCTGATTTCGCGCCGCAATCTCAATCAACCGATTAATGGCGTGCGTCCATTTCAACGATTGTCGACGTCAAGTCCGATACTGCCCGGTACGAATCTCGGCAATATCACGCAGGTTGAGAGTGGCGGCAACTCGAGTTACAACGCGCTTTGGACGTCGATTTCACAGCGACTCGTTCACGGCCTGCAATTCAACGCTTCGTATACGTGGTCGAAGTCACTGGACTACAACTCGTTCAGCACTGGCGGGATCGTTGGACAAGACAGCTACAACCTCCGAGGCGACCGAGGGCTATCAGACTTCGACGCGCGCCATCGCTTCGTGTTCAACGGAATTTACGACTTGCCATTCCGCGGCAACCGATTCGTTAATGGTTGGCAGTTTGCTGCCATTGTTCAGTTGCAAAGCGGCAGTCCTGTCAATATCGTTACGAGCAACAGCACGGTGAATGGTATCGCCAACACGCTGCGGCCGGACGTCAGTGGTCCAATCGACATCACCGGCAGCGTGGAGCGGTGGTTTGATACGTCGGTGTTCACAGCCGTAACGCGCTTCGGCAGTTTGGGTCGCAACGTCGTCATCGGACCGGGTTTTAGTAATACCGACTTTTCAGTTATCAAGAACATGAAAATCGGCGAACAACTGAAGATGCAGTTTCGCGTCGAGTTCTTCGATCTGTTTAATCATGCAAACTTTGGGGCGCCGGGGATCGTCGTCGGGACTCCGGCCTTTGGTCAAATCACCAGCACACGATTTCCCACCGGTGAGTCTGGATCGTCTCGGCAGATTCAGTTTGCTGTAAAGTTCAACCTCTAGTTGCGCAAGGGTCTAATCGTCAGGATGAAACCGCGCGGACACTCGTTAAGAGATGCATTGGTGTTTGCCTTGGGCCAACTCCTGCTCGTCGTGTGCGTCCTGCTACTTGCGGCGTCAGCCACGGTTCGATCGCAGACAGTTGCCCCGAAACGTGTGGTGGTCCTTTACTGGGACAACAAGGAGTTTCCGGGTAACGTTAAATTCGAGGAGAGTTTGAAGGCGCAGTTGCAACCGGAGCGGCGGCAGGACGTCGAGTACTTTCCGGAATACTTCGAGGTCAGCCGTTTTCCCGAGGAGAGTTTGAGACAATCCTTTCGCAATTACCTGCAGACGAAGTATTCCGGGCGTACTGTAGACGTTGTCGTTGCGTCTGCAGATGCGCCGCTCGCGTTTTTGCTTGAACACCGGCAAGAGCTTTTTGCGAACTCTCCCATCGTCTTTGTTGCGAATAATCCACCTCCGGCCGAGGTGCTGGCGGGTGGACCAGGGGCAACCGGCATTCATTACAAGAATGCTTACCGCGAAACAGTTGATCTCGCGTTGCGGCTCCAGCCTCACACCAGGCACGTTTTTGTCGTCAGCGGCACGCCTCAGCAGGACCGTAGATACGAGAAGGCAGTACAGCAGGAACTGTCGAACTTCGAAAAGGCGCAGGTTACGTACCTGACCGATCTCCCGTTGAACGAACTGGTCGCCCTGACGAGAAACCTGCCTACGAATTCCGTAGTGCTTTACGTGTGGCAGCAGGCGGTTAACGAGCAGGGGAAGCTGCTCGAGAGCTATGAAGTGCTGGGTCGAATTGCAGCGCAATCGTCGGCGCCGATTTACGGTTTCGGAACTGTGGTTATGGGTTCCGGAATCATCGGCGGTTATTTGCAAGGACCGGAGATGAATGGAGCCAAGGCCGGGCAACTCGTCGACCAGATACTCAGCGGCACTAAAGCTCAGGCAATACCGGTCGAACAAGCGCAGAAAGTGCCGATGTTCGATTGGCGACAGTTGCGACGCTGGGGCGTGAGTGAGATCAGTCTTCCGGCTGACAGTGTGGTGCGATTCAAGGAGTTCACGTTTTGGGAGTTGTACAAGTGGCGAATCATCGGCGTGCTGACACTGATGGTTTTGCAAACCGCCTTTATTGTTGCGTTGCTGGTTGAACGTCGCAGGCGTCGCCGCGCGAAAGAAGCGCTTGCCAGACTTAACGCCGAACTTGAAGACCGGGTTGCCAACCGCACTGCCGCGCTAAACGCGAAGAGTCGTGAGTTGGAAACCTTCGCTTATTCAGTCGCGCACGATCTGAAGGCGCCACTGCGCGGTATCGATGGTTACAGCCGGTTGTTGCTGGACGATCATGCGGCACGTCTCGACGATGAAGGTCGATCGTTCCTCGAAACGATTAGCAAATCAACCGATGAGATGAACCAGTTGATCGACGATCTGCTGGATTATTCGCGTCTCGAACGACGCGAGTTTAAGCCGGGCCGTGTCGAGTTGGGACCGCTTATCTCAAACATCGTCGGGCAAAAGAAACGCGAAACGACAGAAGACTCGATTGATTTCACTGTGAATGTGAATGGCGGCAGTGTAGTTGCGGATCTGAACGGGCTGACGCAGGCACTGCGCAACTATCTGGATAATGCAGTGAAGTTCACGAAGAAGGTTTCCGAGCCGCGTATCGAGGTGGGCTCTGAGGAGAAAGCGGAAAACGTCGTCGTATGGGTGCGCGATAACGGTGTCGGGTTCGACATGAAATACCACGATAGAATTTTCGACATTTTCCAGCGTCTGAACCATCACGACGAATATCCCGGTACCGGTATAGGTCTGGCGATTGTGCGCAAAGCGATGGAACGAATGGGTGGACGGGCCTGGGCCGAGAGTGAACCGGGCCAGGGCGCGACGTTTTATATCGAGATACCAAAGTAGTGTTGTCTTGAGTTGAATCTTTCACGTCAGGGAATCTCCTGCGCCAACTGGAACGCTCGCGGTTCCGCAAACAACTCAATCAGGCGCGGAAATAATGTTGACAGCGATTCTTTGAACCGCATAGTATTTGGGCGTTCTTGAACGAACAACTCTAATATCGGCGTTTCCGAGCCTCCATTGAACAGGTGGCGCCGTCGGAAGCAGTTCTCACAACTTCAAACATGCGTTTCCTATACATCTCGCAGCATGTTTGCTCTGAAAGGTAGCGGTTTGCTCCGGGTTGGTTTCAGTGTCTGAACTTTCCTCAATGTAGGCACTCGTGTGCCGCAACCGCCTGCCCAGCGTCGCGTGAGGAATCATCGAAATGACGCAGCAAATTGAAAGGGTCACCACCTTGGGTGGCCAACCTCAACTCACAAGCCCGAATAATGTCGTCACCTTTCCCGAGCGAGGTAACGTCAAGCATCTGTTCGACAACACGGCGACACCACACTCCGAATACGACCGTATCTGGTTGTTTCATGCTCAATCAGGCCTTTGTGGAGTGCTCGTATGGGGCGCAGCCATTCAGGTCAATAAACGTGACGTAAACAGACTCGTCATCCTTCAGCATGGAGACGAAGTACAGATCGGCGAAAGCTCGTGGACCTACCACGACATCTTTTGGGGTGTCGTAACCGATAGTACGCAAGCGGCACTCTCACCTTGCGGTTATTGCACTGGTCCATTCACGACTGGCGAGGTATTCGTCCGTTGTCCGCTGTGTTTCGCGCTCTACCACGAAGACTGCTGGGTCGGCCTGGAGTTGAAGCGGTGCTGCACGCGAGGCTGCCGCCTTCTTCCGAACAAGATACTGGTGGGCGGGAAATGACTGCGACGAGATACGAACGCCTCGAGCGAATCAGCGGGTGGGACTCGGCGAAAGTCGCGGACGCCAGAGCCATCGTCATCGGTTGCGGAGCGTTGGGAAATGAGGTCGCCAAGAACCTCGCGTTGGTTGGCTGGGGCACGATCATACTTGTCGACTTCGATCACATCGAAGAAAGCAATCTGAGTAGATCTGTTTTCTTTCGCGAAGCCGATGCCGGTTTGCCGAAGGCCGCGGTGCTCGCCGGAAGAGTGATGGAGTTGAACCCGGGTTGCCGGGCGATAGGGCTGGTGGGCGATGTTTCAGAAGTAGTTAGCGAAGGGATGGTTGCGCGGAGCGACGTCTTGATCGGTTGTGTTGACAACGTGCAGGCACGCCTCGTTTTGAACCGCCTGGCGGGAAAAGCAGGACGACCGTTTCTCGACGGCGGGTTGAGCGCATGGCAGGGTACGGCGTCGGTGTTTTGTGATCCGGCTGGTCCCTGTTACGCGTGCGGACTGGATGCACAGGATCTGCGCGAGTTGAGTCTGCGTCGTTCTTGTCCGTCGTATGCGGCGCGCGTCGTCGCGCGTGGCGGTGTTCCCACAACACCAACTATTTCGTCGACAGTTGGCGCGGAGATCGCAAACCTCGCGCTGAAATGGGTACACGGGCACCGGACGGCGCCATCGTTTCCGCTTTCGAAGCAGATGCGCTGGGACCAGGCTTTCAACAAATTTTGGAAAGTTGATCTGCCGCGTAATCCTGACTGCTACGGTCACCCATCACCGATCGTGCCGAACAATGAACCCGTAATTTCGTGGAACCAATCATGGACAGAGATTCTGACGAATTGCCGGAACCGTTTTGGAACCGAATTGACGGTCCAACTACCGCATCCCCTCGTCGTCGACGAGACGAGTGACGGAGTTGGTGTAGTGCAAGTTACAGGAAATGAATCGTGGTTAGAACGGACCCCCCAGTCGATGGGGTTACCTTGCTGGACCTGGTTGAATCTTGATGCGCCCGAAGAATCATTCGTGGTGGAACTTCAGGGTTCGCCCGATGAGTTCAGCGTATTCAGGGAGGTGAGAGTCTGAATGGAGACTCCGAGAGACCGCCGACTTCGATTGGAACGCGAGCGCATGAATGCGCTGGTAGAAGGAAACCGCAAAATCACCTACGACGCTGAGGGCGCGCGGCCGATTGAGTACCGCGTAAAGTTGCATGGACGCGGTATCGAGTCCGTTGAAGACGGAACAATAATATACCGCGACGAGCATCACGTACGGATCAGGCTCACCCCTGAGTTTCCTCTGGATTCGCCAGTGGTTGTGTGGGTCACAAAGCTGTACCACCCGAATATCGTGCCGCCGCGGGCTTGTCTTGGCGACCACTGGTATCCGGGTTGGTCCATCGCGCAGATGTGCGAAGCGCTGTACGAGATGGCCGTTTACAACACGTTCAATATTTACGACCCGTTAAATAAGGAAGCTGCCAAATGGGTTGAAGAACGAATGGACCGTGGTGAAACGATCTCGCTCGACAACCCGGCTTCCGCGGATGGTTCCGATTTCGATATCAAAGTCGCACACAGAACGGACTAGAGTGTCGCCATGGCCGTCGTAACTAATTCTCACACCGTCGCAGGATACCTCGACTCATTCGGTGCTCGTTATAAGCGAGTCAGCGACACAGTGACGCTGTTTGGCTTCAGTGTTGACTCCCATTTTTATAAGGCGTCACTCCCGGTCGAGATTCGAACCAGCGTGCAGTGGGTCACGTTCAGGGCCCTCATCGTCAACAACCTTTCCGGACCAGAGGCCCTGGCCGTTGCGCTATATCTTGGTTATCTGAACTCACAGTGCCGCGGCGCCAGGTATTCAATACAAGACGGCAATGTCCTGATAACAACCGAGGTGCACGTCTCGCGCCTTAGTAAAGAGACTTTCGCAGAAGCACTCTCCGCAATGATATCGTCCGCCGCCGAAACTACCGTGAACCTGCGTGTGTTAGCTACAAATCCGCAATTAGCTGCACTCTACATAGATCTTGATTCGCGCGGTAACGGTCGCGAGCAGAGTCGCTCGATGGCGCCTGACGATATCCTCATACGTTTTGACCTTCGCCCTACCGGTCTGGAACAACTCTTAAAACAAGAGGTGACTAACACAGATGACAACGAGCGAGAGCAATAGAAAAACGATCAAATTGATTCTGGCAAACCAGATGTTGAATCAGGAATGGGACATCGAGCCGCCTGTTGACGTCTCGGTCGCGGCGCTGATTCGTAAGTTTGTCTCTACGCCATCCCTCGGGATCCCGGAAACAGATGAGGCCGGCAATCGCATTCCCTGGCGACTCATGTGGGACCAGGGAAACAGATATCTCGCCGAACATGAGACGCTCGCTGCCGCCGGAGTCCAGGAAGGCAACATGCTGATGATGGCCTATGAACCGCGCGCGGGAGCTTGCGAAGTTTACGCCACGGTGCACGCGCTCCAGGGTGAAGCTTAATGTCTGAACCGGACAATTTTGTTATCAAACGACGCGAGATGCCTCAGGACAATCCGGGGTCGATCCCCGGATTTGCGGCCGGACACGATCTGCCGTTCATCCTGTACTTCAAGGACAGCGTCGCGAACACGATTCGCGCTTACGTCAATACCGATCCCACGATGGAGGTCGGTGGCGCTCTCTATGGGCGTCACTATCAAAGCGCGGACCGTAAACAAACTGTGGTTGAAGTAAATGAATGTATTCCGCTACCGAGTTCCAATCGAAGTCGAGCGCACTACACCTTCGACGCCGCGGCAATCCGCGCGCTAAGAAGCACGAAACAGACCAGTACCCGGTATCAGGTCGGCTGGTTTCACTCACATCCGGGGTTCGGCGACCCCTTCATGTCGCTGGATGACATTGAACTGCACAGACTTAATTTTCCGGCGCCGTGGTATGTGAGCTGTGTCGTAGGAGGTGGCCAGTACTCATTGCCACTGGGATTCTTTCGCATTGAAGACGGGCAACTGGTCACTATCGATGAGTATTTCATCGCGATGACGCTCGAGCCCGCAATGAAGAGAACCAGTGATAGCAACTTGATAACAGCAGCAGGAGAGGCGAGTCGCAGCTTCGTGCGCGCCTCGGTGGGAGAAGAGCGACCTTTACATGCCAGCATGGGACTGGTGCGACGATTACTTGCCAACCTGGGAATCGAATTGTCGTCGTCGTTGAACAATTATTTTGCAGGCGTAATCGAGCGCGACCTCGCATCGCCGGGCCATTCAAAAACATTGGGAGCATTCTTTCACTTGACGGAGTTGGCCTCCGTCTACAAAGAAGATCCCGCAATTGAAGCCGAGCTCAGCCGGATCAAAGAAACCCTGAGCCCGGTGCAGATGTTCTCAGACGCGATGCTGCTCGTGTTTGCCACGGAAGAGCGGGGCGACATGCTGGCAGTTTGGGATTCGCGCTGCTTGTTTACACCGCGCGGAGGCGCCGGCGTTATCGTTGGCGATTTCGAACTCAACGTCTTTACGCGACTTGATTTCACTTCAGGCGAAAACATTCAGGACCTGGCGTTTTCGGACGACAGGCTGGCTTCAATCCTTATACAGAGTGGCCATTTGCTGCGAGTCGATCTCAATTATTGGGAAACAGCGTTCAGGGAGCACAACACCAGTAGCGTTGTGCTGCCAAAGCACGACTCCGGTGTTTGGGATCAGATTGAAGCTCACAAGAGTCACCTGTATCTCCGGGACGCCACGCGTATTCGTGAAAGCATGATGGTAGGCGACTCCAACGAATACACGATCGTCAAAGAACTACCAGCGCCGGCAGGACCAACGCTCCTGGTTATGGACCACCAGAACGAACAGGCTGGTCTGGTGTATCAAGTAGAAGGACGCACCTTCCTGCGGTTTCCTTACGATGCAAGCGAAGAAGTTGAGCTTAATCTGCCGTCGTGGACTCAAGGCGCAACTATGAAAGCTGCTGCTGCGTGGAACGCCGGCGTCGCACTGTTGATCGAGCGGGAAAAGGCGACGATGCTCGTGACCCTGCAAAGGACCGGGGAGTTGCGTTCAGTGATTGTCCAGGAGCCGGACGAACAAACAAAGATGAGTGACGTCACTTCAGATGCGCAGGGCCGCTTGTTTGTTCTGACCAATACCGACGTGTGGCTCTTAACAGAGAGTGGTTCACCCGACGACACCTGGAGTGCTTCCAGGCGCCGTAAACAAAACAAAGTATGGCGAAACAGTCTTCTGGATCCGTTAACTTACCTGAGCCCTTTCGGGAAGTGATCCGGCTCTTACAAGAGGGACGCGTGGCAGCGGCAGCAATGGCTTTCTGTCGTGCGATGGATATCGACACTGAGGGCATGCGCGATTCCGCCGGCGAGCGGGACGAACAGGCATGCGCGGCATTGTGCGAACTACTTTCGTCGGCCGACTTTGAATCCGCAGTCTGGTGGTCTGAGACGGGCCAAGCGTGGTGGAAGCTCGGCATCGCCGAGGCGGCCAAAGGTTGCATCACGCACGTTCGCAGACTGGCGCTCAGCAATGGTGCTGCGAACTGGGAGGATCTTCGTAAGCTCGCCGAGATCGATCTGAGTAAACAACCCGAGAGCGCCGCAAAACGCGACCAGACGGCGACGCCAGTTGTGAAAGCCTGGGAAGATCATCGCGCCAAGTTGGCGCGACTTTGGTTTCATCTTAACAGGACGTGGGATTCCGACAATCCCGAACTCGAGAATGTTTTGGGTGATCCGGTT
>JAICGZ010000175.1 GCA_025922875.1 Pyrinomonadaceae bacterium | reverse complement strand
TGGTTAGTTAAGGCGCGCCACCCCTGTTCCGCGCACGACAAGTGCCCAGTTACCAGGAGCGCTCTATTGACCGAACCGTTAAGAAGAGAGTGAGGTGAATTAGGAAGGCTCTCTTATTCGTTTAAGAGAGAAATAGCAGGCTCTTATTTGTCTCCATTCAGTTTGTCTCCATTAAGGACCAGACTGAGGTAGCGATCTTCCTCCTGGAACAGCAATCCCTTCTCGCGCAAGCTTGCTACTTCCTGCGCGGCATTGAATCCCGCAACGTCGCCGAACTCGCGAGCCACATCGCCCACTCGTTTCGGCTTATCAGCCAAGATGTTCAGGACAAGAGCGCCAATCGCTCCTATGCGGTACTCCTTTACCTCGCCGGAACGTGAATCAGTAATCATGCTTTCATCACCATTTCCATGAAGGATTAATTTGGGAGGCTCCTCGTTCTCCTTCCAAACTCTGATCCATGGATCAACCTTTTCTCTGATTCTCCCGATCCACTTAGTCATCGTTTGCGCATACTCCGCCCCAGTATTGGTATCTGCAAAGTAATACGCCAGATTGTCCAATGCCTCCTGCGGGAAGGGATAAATCAACGAGTAGTAATCTAATGGGTGCAGATCAAGCCCGTATTCCTTGCTCTTCATGAAGTAAGGGCTATACCGATCGAACCGCACGGGGTACACGCCTGTGGGAGGCTGAAGATGTGTGAGCAAAGGAATATCGTCAACATATTTCTTATAGACGTCTTCACCTTCGCCCGGAAAGCCAATGAGAAGGTTCCATGCCGGCATGATGTCGTAAATGGCACAGAACTTCATGAGCAGAATGTTACGGAAGGCTGTGGTTCCCTTCTTCATCAACTTCAACGTCGTGGTGGCCAGGGATTCGATCCCTGGTTGAATGACTTTAACTCGCGCCTTCGCCAGAACCTGCACGTCCGACTCACTCAGATCGGCTTTCACCTCATAGAAAATCGACATGCCTTCCGGCGTCTTAACGTAAGGCAACACTTCCTGCACATAACTTTTTGGAAGAATATTATCGACTGCATCCAACCGGGTAACTCTCGGAGCAAATTCAAAGAGCGACTCAAACTGCTTGAGCGCCAGGTCCGGACTCATCGCGCGATAGGCCATGGACATTCCGTTCAAACCGCAAAACGTACAATGCGCACGTTCACCCCACCAGCAACCACGCGAAGTCTCAAACAGCAGGATGGGGTCAATATCATTTTGAGGGAAGTTCTGGTCCAATGTATTCAGAAACGGTTTGTAGTCCAGGTCGATCGGCACATCAATGCTCAACTCTTCACCGATCGCTTCGGGTCCCGACTGGAAGAAGTAGTTCCGTTTAGTAAAGACACCTTTCATCGAGTCGATTTTCCGCGGCTCCTGGTCCAGGCAGTGCTGTACTAACTGTGGAAACGTTTTGAGTGCCGGTCCTGAAAATACGTAATCAATCGCGGGCACATGTTTCGCGATCACCTGGCCCATCGGTGATTCACAATTCGCACCGCCAATCACAGTAGTGATCTTCGAATCACGCTCTTTGAGCTTTCGGGCCATTGAAAAAACGGCGGCGTTCTGCATGAACATTGATGTGAACCCGACGAGCTGTGTCTGATCGAGAGCATATTTCGCGATTAAGCTGTCCATAAAGCGATCCAACCCGTGGCGTCTCTCCACTACACGGCTCTTCAGTGTGTTCATTTGCTCCGTGTGATAAGGAAAGTACCGGGAAAGATACACGCCCGTATTATTTGGCTGGTCGGGAAAAGCAATCTGGCGAAAGAACCAATCGCCGAGACCGGAGTTTTGGGAGTCGGCGGATTCTGTTATCCGATCATAAAGTTCCAGGCCAAGATAGTTGGCGAAGTCGTGATTCAAATAGTAGACGTCAACCGACACTTCGTTCTTGAATCTGTTTTCTACAACAGACTTCAACTGTGTCAGGGCGATCGATGGCATATGCAGGTTAGCAAACGGCATGTTTATGAGGGCGATGTTGTACATGAGAACCTCCGGCTGTTGATTGAGACGAAAAATATTTCTCCCGCAAAGGCGCAAAGAAAGCTTTTAGAAACGCGGCAGCGCTTTGCGCCTTTGCGCCTTTGCGCGAGAAATATTTTCAGAATGTGCGGCGAATCAGATAAGACATCTTGACAAAGAAGGTGCGTCCGTTACGTCTGAAACCAGGCTCCAGTTGAGCGGTGAAGGGATTGAACCCGTTGTGATTCAGATCGTCGTTGTAGCCTACGTAAAAAGAAGTTCCTGGATTGGGCGTCCAGCCGAGCAGAAATTGCCCTCGCAAGTTGGCCGCGAGAGTGTCGTAATCAATTCGCGCACGCACGAAGGTGAAAGAAGTGAACTGGTAAGTTGAGCGCAGCGCGTAGATGTTGTCGTCGAAAGCTACCAGGCCGGTGTCGTTGCGAACTAATCGATTCTTGGTGTAACCAAAGTCACATCGTAAGGCGCTGGTTGGCTGGTAGGTGACGTTGATGTCGGCGAGAAACTCTCTGCCGGGTCCCGGATCCTGTAACGCGTTTGGATCGAGGAGAGCAGCCGGGCTCACTCGTGGAAACTTAGGCCCGGCGCCGCCATCCAAATCGAAAGAGTTCCATATATGGCTGACTGTGAAGTTAACCGCCAACTGTTTCCAGGGAGTACTTACGCCGATGACGTTCATGCTTTGCCGCGAGGTCGAGCGTTCGGGGTCATTTAGAAATGTTCCAACTGGTCCAAACTCCGTTTCGAAGAGTCGCTCATAGCCATTGGTATATCCGAAAAGAAGCGCGCTTTGGCGTTGCAGGTTAACTACGAGTCGCGACGTGTTGTTCCAGGCTTGCGTTCGTCCCTGCCAATCGAAGTTCATGCCTGCGTTATGGGTATATTTCCATGACACCAGTTTCCCGTCGGGCTTGGGTTCCGAATCGTAACTGATCACGAAGTCTTCACGGTTTGTGTTGCGCCTTTGAGTGAAGCCGAGGTCGGCGCGGTAATCTTCGGTGCGACCGCTTCCAGTCAAGCTATACGTGAGGTGTCGCCCGCCACGATCGTATTTAAAGTAATACCCCAGGCCATTTCCAGTTCGATAGATACTTTGTCCCTGCTCCGAATCAAAAAAGAAGCGTCGTGAGGTTGTACCCAGCAACTGAAATGAAAAGATCGTCTTCGGGTTAATCCTTAATTGGCCGTCCACACCCGCCAGGTCATTATGCTTCTCGATAAAGTTATAAGTGGTGGCAATCAACCCGATGCTCGACTCATCGCCAACATCTCGCTTGAGACGCAAGATTCCAACATGAGCATTCTTGTCAAGAAAACGGAAGTTGTTCGAATCAAGACGCTCATCCCCTCTGAAGTCACCCGGAGCATTGTCGCTCGCAACCAAAAAGCCAAACGTGTTGCGCCGGATTTTACCCGTTATCTTCGCTGCATAATCCGGATCGATGATCGTTCGGGTATGAACTGCTTGCAGAGGTGTTTGGAAGATGTCGATGCCCTCGAGAAAGAAAGGCCGTTTTTCTTCAAAGAAGATCGGGAAACGTTGATTCGCGGTGACGACTGTTTCGTCCGCTTCAACCTGTGCAAAGTCGGGATTCAACGTAAAGTCGAGCGTCACTTGCGGGGTAATTCCATATTTGACCGTTAAGCCAGGATCAACTTTGACCGGTTCGTTAACGAAGCGTCCGGGATCGATCAGCGCAGGGTCAACAGCAAGAATGTCCGGAGGTATCGTCGGAACGCGCTTGCCGGTCTCTGACAGTGTCAGGCTTGGGATTATCTCGAGCGGGCGCTCAGCCGAGATGCCTTCCAGCCCCGTAAGGCGCCCGGCTTGATTTAGAAAGCCGGTCCGGTCGCGTGATAGCGGCATCCATGAATCAGTTTCGTCGTTGAATCTTTTGATGACTCGCTGAAACTGTACTCCCCATAGAACACCCTTACCGGCGTTATAACGCAGCGACTTGAACGGAATGCTGACTTCGACAACGTAGCCGGCTTCCGTAATCTGACCTTTCGACTGCATTACGATATCAATCGTGAAGTCTTCATCTTTTCCTTCGGTATAAATTCCATCAGCCTGGATGCCGAACGCGTTGAAGAACAGCTCGTATGCCCTGCGTTGATCGTTGAAAGTATCCAGTAGCACGCCGACGTAATCATCGTTGAAAATGTCATCACGTTTCGCCACGGTGGCGCGCACTTTGTTCGGTTCGTCGTGCGCAAGAAAGGCTACGTAGAGCATCGTGGAGTCGTAACCCATGAAAACTTCGGTGGGCTTCGACGGGGCAATGTTGTCGCCGGGATACGTCTGATAGAAATCCTTGAACACTGCGGCTGATTTCCAGATCTCGTCATCGAGACGGCCGTCAATCCGCGGCGCCGATTCGAAACGTGGAATAGATATCGGGTTCAACTTCTCCGGCGGCAACAGCGGCGTCTTAGCCGGTTGCGCCTGCGTAGTAGTCGACATGACAAAGAAGACGACGATAAGTAATAAGCTACTCTTCATTTTCGTAGTTGCAAGGGAGGATCTCTCACGCAAAGGCGCAAAGGCGCAAAGAAAGACCTTAGAAACGCGGCAGCGCTTTGCGCCTTTGCGCCTTTGCGTGAGAAATCTTCTTCAGACTGGAATCGTCTCGACGAGTTCGTCGTGCGGGGTTTGATAGAGACTCAACTGATGGAGCAGCCAATAGAGCCCACGCTGGCGCAGTAGTTCCTGATGCGTTCCTGATTCACGCACTTCGCCTTTGTGCAGCACGATGATGTTGTCGACCGCCTGCACGGTCGAGAGCCGATGCGCAATTACAAGTGAGGTCCGTCCTGTCATTAAGCGCTTCACTGCGTCATGAATCAGGACCTCAGTCTCGGTGTCAATGGAACTGGTTGCCTCGTCGAGGATCAGCACACGCGGGTTGAAAGCGAGTGCGCGCGCGAAGCTGATCAGTTGTTTCTGGCCCACCGATACCCCGGCCCCGCGCTCATGCAGCCTCGTCGAATACTGGCTACTCAGTTTGTTGATAAAGCCGTCGGCATTAACTTGCCGCGCAGCTTCGCGCAACTGTTCGTCGCTGATATTCCTGTTGCCGAGCCTGATGTTACTCGAGATATCTTCTGAGAAAAGGAAGACATCCTGAGGCACGATGCTGAAGTTCGCGCGTAACTCCGCCGGGTCGATGTTGCGTATATCGATGCCATCCAGGAGTATCTGCCCGCGCTGAATTTCATAAAATCGCAGCAGAAGGTTTGTGATAGTAGTCTTTCCTGCGCCCGTGTGACCGACAAAAGCCACGCTTTGGCCCGGATGGACCACGAATGAAACATCCTTCAATACCCACTCTTCATCCTGGTAGGCAAACCAGACATTCCGAAATTCAATGCGCCCTTGCACCCGGCCGGCCTGCACCGGTGCGGATTTCATCGTGACCGGCTCATCCAGCAACTGGAAGATTCGTTCCGAAGCCGACATCGCCGATTGCAGCATGTTATATCTCTCGCTCATGTCTCCAATCGGCTCGTAAAGCATCTGCGCCATTTGCATGAAGGCGATCACGGTGCCGAGCGTCACCAGGCCTTGCAGCACCTGACCGCCGCCGTACCAAATAATCAGCGCCATACCCACGGCCGCGATGATGTCAATGGCCGGGAAGAAAACGGCGTTGTAGAAGATCGCATCGACATTTGCTTTGCGATAGTCACGGTTAATTTCTTTGAACTTTCGCAGCTCACTCTGCTCTCGATTGAACAGTTGGACCACTGACATACCGGTCAAGCGCTCCTGCAAAAACGTACTAATGCGCGCTAAGTGCACACGGACTGAGCGAAAAGCATTGCGTGAGCGAAGCCGGAACCAGATCGTTAGAACCGCCATCGGCGGCAGTATCAGCAAGGAGACGAGTGCTAATCTCCAATCGAGTAGAAACATCCAGAAGACGATGTACAGCAGCATCGTCAGATCACCGAAGAAGGAGACGACGACCGCGCTGAACAGTTCATTGAGTGCTTCGACGTCGCTGGTCATCCGGCTCATCAGACGACCGACTGGATGGCGGTCGTAAAACTGAAGCGGAAGTCGCTGCAAGTGGGCAAAGATTTCGTTGCGCAGGTCATACATGACGTGCTGGCCCATTCGTTGCACCACAAACGCCTCTACATACAGCACGAGCATTGCCGCGAAGTTAGCGAGCAGCAGTAACAAAGAAATAAAAGCGATTCCTAATGACGCCCCGCCGCCGAAACCAAATCTTTCAGCAGCCTGTCTGATAACCAGCGTGTAGCCTCCGGTGACATGCGCCGGATCGGGCAGCAGGTACAGATCGACTGCGGCTTTGACTAAAGGAGGACGTGCAACGACCAGGACACCGCCTAACATCGTCAGGACGAGTGCGGTGAGGACGTAACGCTTGTAAGGCCATAGATAACCGAGCAAGCGCCGCATCAGCCGGCCATCGTAAGCGTGGTCCAATTGATCTTCTTCGTCTGCCATTCAGGGCGTCTCATTTAATCAGGCCGCTGTTAGTTTCTGTTCGAATATTTGTTTTTCGTAAAGTCTGGCGTAGAGTCCGCCGCGCGTGATCAGCTCGCTGTGCGTGCCGTGTTCGACTATGCAGCCGTCATCAAGAACCACAATCAGATCCGCATCCTTGATCGTCGAGATCCGGTGCGACACGATCAGGTTGGTTCGCTGGAACCTTACGCGCCGCAGGTGCGCGAGGATTTTCGCCTCCGTGTGTGTGTCCACCGCGGATAGTGAATCATCCATGATGAGTATGCGTGGCTGGCGTATCAGCGCACGGGCGAGAGCGGTCCGTTGTTTCTGGCCTCCGGATAGAGTAATGCCGCGCTCGCCAATGCTTGTCGCATACCCATTGGGAAATGCTTCGACGTCCTCCGCTAATCCTGCTTCAAGAGCCGACTGCTCAACCTCTCGTGAATCTGCTTGCGGTGCACCAAAGGCGATGTTCGCGAAGATTGTGTCGCTGAAGAGAAATGTTTCCTGAGGAACGTAACCTAAATTCGAGCGCAGCGTTCGGAGCGGAATGGTATGAATCGGCCGGCCGTCAATCAGAAGCTGTCCGGGCTGGGCCTCGAGCAGGCGCGGCACAAGGCTTACGAGCGTCGATTTACCCGAACCGACGTTTCCTACAAAAGCGACTGTTTGTCCGGGCTGAACACGCAGGTTGATATCCTTGAGTGCGGGTTCTGTGTTACCGGGATAAGTAAAATAGAGATGCCGGAATTCGATTTCGCCTTTGATGTCCGTCCCTTCATCACTTTCCGCGCCGCCGGCGATGACAGGCTCAATCGACATCACCTCATGCAGACGACTCATCGAAGCCATGCCGCGTTGGAAGTAATTGACGATGATGCCGAGCTGGAGCATTGGATAGATTAGGAATTCAAGGTAGAGGATGAACTGAAAGAGCTGGCCGATGGTCAATTGACCTCTTAAAGTGAGCAACCCTCCGTACCAGACACCGGCCACGACGGCGATACCGATAATGAAATTTACTACCGGCGCAAAGAAAGAGTTCAGGTGAATGAGTCTCACATTTCGGCGGACAAGTTCAGTATTAACGCGCTTGAAGTTCTCCATCTCGGCAGGTTCCTGCACATAAGCGCGGATGACCCGCACGCCGGCCAGCGATTCCTGCAAGCGGTTAGCGACGGTCCCGAAATGTTCCTGAACACGCGTCGATTCTTCGTGGATGCTTTTCGAAACGATTTTTGTCGTGAGCGTAACGAGCGGGAGCGGTAAAAACGCAAGGAGTGTCAGTCGCCAGTTCATCGACAGCATCAATGGCAAAATCAGAGCAATGCCAAAGAGTGTGTTCACTGCGTAAAGCAAAGCTCCAGCGACAATCATACGCACTGCTGCCAAATCGCTGGTCGCACGTGACATCAGGTCTCCGGTGCGAGAGGTTTGGTAGAACTCTGACGGAAGCTTTTGCAGGTGCGCATAAAAATCGTTTGCAAGATCGTATTCGAAATTGCGAGCCGCAGTCGGTATGAGCCGCCGTTGGAGGAAAATGAAGAAACCAGCAACCAGGTTGATGGCGATAAAGACGCCGCCGTAGTAGAGTAACTTCCCTTGCGTAACCCCACTCGTTAGATCGTCAATACCATCGCGCAAAACAATTGGTCCGATCATCTGGCCCAGGTTCGCTACAGCCACGCACACAATCCCCGCAGCCAACAGTGCCTTGTAGCGGGCGATGTAGCGCCACAATCTTTGACGAGCAGTCATCGCGGTATGTAGGCGTCTCCCTGGAGTGCGGCCGCACTCCAGGGAGGCGTCCTATTCCTGCTTCCGTTAGCGAGGGAGAATATTCAAAGCGGTGATATCTATCTGATAGATGTCTCCGAGCCCATTACCCGGACTGCGCAGTTTCATCAGGAGCTCCGAATAAGTAAGCGGTTTCGTTTGTGACGGTGAGACTAAGCTTCTGGTGCTGGACCAGAAGAAGTATTTTCCATCGGGAGACACAATCGGAGAATACTCGGAACCTTTCGAGTTGATCTTATCTCCGAGGTTGATTGCCCTGGTCCAGTTTCCATTCTGTTGATAACTGATGTAGAGGTCGGAGCCGCCGAGGCCATCGGGGCGAGCGGCCATAAAGATCAGGTAGCTTTGATCGGGAGCGATATAAGGCTCGAACTCTTCGAACTGAGTATTAATGCTCTCTCCAAGATTTTCAGGCGCCAGGTATTTACCATCAACGAAACGTGAACGATAGATATCGGTGCTTCCCTTTCCTCCCTCGCGACCCGAGCCGAAATATAATGTGCCATCCGCGGCGACTGTCGGGTACCACTCGTCTCCGCTACTGTTCACCGGTGGTCCCAAATTCCGAGGTGCACTCCAATCCTTTCCCGTCTTTTCCATTACCCAGATATCCAAAGACCTTTTCTGGTCACCGTTCGGGCGGTCCGAGATAAAGTAAAGCCTGGATCCATCCTTGGTGATAAACGGATCTGCATCTCGGTACTGACCGGAGATTGAAATCACTTCCGGCGTAGTCCACTTATTGTTTTTGAAATGCGTGGCTACGATGGTCCAAAAGTTGAACGTCGGACTACTTCTACAGAAGTAGAGTGTTTTTCCGTCCGGCGTGAACGCGGGATGAGAGTCAAAGTCGCCGGTGGAAACCACACCCTCGGCAAAGATCGTAGGTTCCGGCATCGGCTTGCTGGAGGCATAAGGAGGCCGGGACGTGTCGGCGATTGAAGCGGTAACGGAGGACACGAAGAAATCGAGTAACACGACAACGAATACGAGCCCGCCTGCGATCCAAAAACCCTGTTTTGAAGCTAACGTTTTCATCTCGAAACGTTCTGCTTTCTCTGTGCTACTTTCGAAGCGGAAGCGCGTTCACATCTATTCGATAAATATCACCAAGACTATTGCCGGCGCTCTGCAATCTGTTTGACAGTTCAGCATATCTGAGTTGCTTAGCCTGTTGCTCTTCAAACCCATACCCTCTGGTGCTGGTCCAGAAAAAATATTTTCCATCGGGCGATATTCTTGGTGCCGAGTCCACACCGCTTGAATTGATCTTATTCCCGAGATTGACAGGTCTGGACCACGCGCCGTCAGTTCGCTGGCTTAGGTAAAGGTCAACGCTGCCCATCCCATCCTTTCGTCCAGCCGCGGCGAAAATCAAAACATTTTCATCAGCGCTCGCAAACACCTGAATCTCCGGAGCCGGTGAGTTAATCATGTCTCCAAGATTCTCCGGAGTACCGTAATCACGACCGTCTGGTTTCGCACGGTAGAGATCGGCCGCTCCTTTCCCGCCTTCGCGGTTGGAACTGAAATAGAGAGTTCCATCCGCCGTCGTGCAGGGTGAAGTCTCCTGGCTGTCACTATTCACTGGCGGATTAAGATGACGCGGCTCGCCCCATCCGCTATTCATCATTTCCGCCACCCAAAGATCGTAATCGGCTTTAGGAGTAGTACCCGTAATGGGACGACGCGAAGCAAAGAAGAGTTTTTTTCCATCCGGTGAAAGGCATGGGTCAGTGTCGTTGTATTGTCCTGAAAACGAGACAACTTCCGGCGTACTCCATTTACCCTGCGCTAATCGAGACACGAGGATGACACGAAAACTGAGGTCAGGCGTGGACTTTACAAAATAAGCGGTATTGCCATCCGGCGCGAAAGTGATGCTCGATTCATAATCTCTTGTTGAGATGACGCCTTCACCGAAAATAACCGGCGTACTCTGCATCGCCTGACTCAATAAACAGCTTGCCGCAAAGAAGCACAAAAGGAACAAATGATTTCGCGAATACTTTTTGTGCATTTTTGTCGGTCTATTATGCAATAACTAATTCTCCAGGTCATAAGTCTGATACCGGCACTCGTCGGAAACAACGGCGATGCCGTGCAAACGTTCGCGCGGGACGACGATGGCTTCCCCGCCGTCTAAACGCACGGACTGATCGTGCCCAATCACCAGATCAAGCGACCCGGATTCTACGACGTAAAGTTTGTCCTGATCCAACACCTGTGTAACCAGCGACTGACCTCGATTCTCAACATGAATCGCATTCGGCTTCCGCAATCTGCCTTTAAGGATCCGCTGATGAATCTGGTGAGCTGGGATCTTGAGACTGCCCACCGCGTCAGAGAAAGCGATCTGCGCCTTTAAATCGTCATCAGAGATTGAAGTTAACAGTTGCAGTTCCTCCATGCCGCGAACGATGTCGGGAATCACGCCGTCGCCATGCTTTGCAATCGCAGGAGCGACCACATAATCAAAAGCCATACGCCCGTGATGTGCATCGATGTGGAAGTGTTCGTCGAAATAGTAAGTATCGACGGTGTTTCCAAAAACTGTGCGCAGCATTTTCGAGATTTCCCGGCAGCTATGAGAAAACATCGCCTCGGCCACTGCAATCGCCCCAATGGCCTGAAAGTATTTACTGTGATCGCGTGAGACGTAGTGGTAATAGTTATTGAGCGCGAGCGAGGAGGAAAGGTAAAACTGCCAGTATGCGTGCACATCCGATACTAGCCCGCAGGTCGACAGTGTGTTTTCGAAAAGCGTGCTGTGCTTAGCCGGATGAACACCATACCCATAGTCATCGATAACGATCTTGAAAAGCTCGGATTGTATTTCACCATACTTACCCAGAATGTTGCGCGACGACGCGGACGCCTCTGAAAGAAAGTCACCCGCCACCTGAATCAACAAACTCCGGCACGCGCGTTCCGGATCGGCTGATGCCAGGACAGCGTTACAGATTTCGAGTTCGGATTGCTCATGCTTGGCGATGATCGATTGTAAGTAGGACCTCAGTGCTTCGACTGACCATCTGCCAGTGACGTTGATTTCATCTTTCAGGAAGTTGAATACGTGAGCTTCGAGTGTCGGTCGAATCAGTTCGCCAAGCAATTTGTTATCGTTGGAATAATAGCTGGCGAAGTCATTTCTCTTACCGGTGAAATCGCTCGCCGGCAGGAAGATCAAGTCTGTTTCGTAGATGTTCAGCAACATCCGGTGTGCGGCGAGCGCGTTTGCGCCGAGTATCTCTGCTCGTTTGAGAGGCGTGTTGAAATCAAGTTGCTGAACAGCGGTCGAATTTACTGGTCGACGATATGGATTATCTCGAATGATCCACTCCGGAGTGTTATGAAAGAGAGGTGTCGCAGCATATAGTTCGATTAGCTTTTTTATTTCATCCGGCTGAAATAACGATCTCGTCACAGCCGGCGCTGCAAGGTTCAAGGCACTAGCAACCATGTTTACGGCCTCCACGTCCGGGGAAATTGTGATTGGTGGGCTTTGGAAAGAAATCGTGTTAATCCTGATAATCTTGTTAATCCTGTGAAGTTAACTTTTCGGGTATGGCGCCAACGATTGTTTTTACAGGATTTCAGGATTAGACATGATTTACATGATGATTACAGAGAGTAGGTTTCAACTTCACTGCCGGTCAGTTCGATGCAGACCTTCAGCCACTCAGCCATCACTTGCACCGCTGGCTCTCTTAACATCGTGTAGTGGTCGCCCGGCACAACATGGACTTCGACCCCATCGGCTGCCATATTTCGCCATTCGCTCGCCGGGTCTCTGGAGATATCAGCAATTTGGTCGCTCGCACGAAAGAACGTGATTCGTCCTGGATAGAACTGAGGCTTGTAGCTCAGCATGGCTCGCACGTTTGTTCGAAAGATCTCGAACAGCCGTCTAAGTTGTTGGAGATTCAGATCAGGCGGCGCACATCCCTTGCGCACAACCTCTTGCAGAAGAGACCGGAGGCTTTCCTCGATCGTGCGCGATGGTGAGTCGCTTCCTTCCGTCAATGATTGGTCCAACTCATACAGACCGCTGATGTCGGATATGAATTGCAGCAACAGCGCGTCGTCGTCGATTTCGGTAGACTGTCCAAGATAACTGTCGAACAGAGCGAGGAACGACACTTCGAGGCCCTGGCGACGTAACTGCTGCGCCATTTCGAAAGCAACCAGCCCGCCCAACGACCAGCCTCCAAGCATGTAAGGTCCTTCACTCTGCACCCTTCGTAATTCTTCAATGTAGCGAGCAGCCATAGACTCGACTTGCGTGAGAGGTTGTTGCCCTACTCCATCAAGCCCGGGTGTTTGGATCCCGTAGAAAGGCTGTTCAATACCAAGATGCCGCGACAAGGCTGAGTAGCAGATGATGCTGCCGCCGGCCGGATGGACACAGAAAAACGGCGGCTTCCGGCCGTGCGGCTGAATCGCGATAAGAGGTGAGGTATCTTGCGGTTCAACCTCCTGGCGGAGGAATGTCGCCAGTGCCTGAACAGTTTGCTTCTGAAGGATCAAAGCCAGAGGCAACTCTCGCCCGATTTGACGAGATAGTTGGGCCATCATGCGCACAGCAAGTAGAGAGTGACCGCCGCGTTCGAAAAAGTTATCGGTGATGCCGATAGGCCGGGTGTTGAGGACATCTTCCCACAAGCGTGCGATTCGAAGTTCCAACGCATCGCGCGGAGCTGCAAAAGCCGCCCGGTGTCCATCTCTATTTTCGGCAAGGGCACGCAATGCCTGCCGGTTGATCTTTCCGTTCGGAGTTAAAGGTATGTGGTCGAGTAGCACAAACGCCGGCGGTATCATGTACTCCGGTAACTTCTCTCTTAGATAGTCACGTAAACGTTCATCACTTACGTCAGTGTCAGAAACGACATACGCCACCAACCGCCGATCGTTATCGCTTTCTTCCCAGGCGATTACCACGACTTCACGCACCGCCGGGTGTTGCTTTAGTCGAGCTTCGATTTCACCAGGCTCGATGCGGAAACCACGAATCTTTACCTGCTGATCGATCCGGCCCAGGTAATCGAGACTGCCGTCCGCCAGGTAGCGCACCTGGTCGCCCGTGCGATACAAGCGCGCCCCACTCCGTCCACTCAAGCCATCAGGCACAAATTTCTCCGCCGTCAGCTCTGCGCGCCTCCAGTAGCCGCGCGCTAAGCCGTCGCCTCCCCGCCACAACTCCCCAGTCACGCCCAGCGGCATTACCCCGCCCTGCCCGTCCACCACATACGCCTGCGTGTTCGCGATCGGCCGCCCGATCAACACTCGC
>JAICGZ010000174.1 GCA_025922875.1 Pyrinomonadaceae bacterium | reverse complement strand
TAATTTCGAAGTCTGTGTGGGCGTAAAAAGTTCGCGAGATTACGAACGCTTCGCTAGTGAGGCCTTGCACGAAAAGTCGGCTCTCTCTGTGCAACCTCTGTGTCCTCTGTGTCTCTATGGTGATTTTCTTCGCAAGTTAACCACAGAGACACAGAGAACACAGAGGTTGCACAAAGAAGATTCAAATTTGCTGCGCGAGGACGCCTGAGTTACCATCACGCTTCTTTCTAAACATCACTACACGAAGGTTTCGGAAACATGCGAATTGCACTCGCAAGCGATCATGCTGGTTACGCTGAGAAGGAGCGCTTGAAGGCGCTCCTTGAAGATCTGGGTGTTGACTTTGAAGATCTCGGCACCGGATCCGAAGAGTCAGTGGATTACCCTGACTATGCGCGAAAAGTTGCGGAGCAGGTTGCGCAGGGTCAAGTTGAACAAGGGCTTTTGGTTTGCGGCTCAGGGACCGGTATGGCAATCACGGCCAACAAGGTTCCCGGCGTTCGCGCCGCGGTCGCATGGTCTGAAGAGACAGCACGACTCGCGCGCCAGCATAATGACGCGAACGTGCTGGCGATCGGCGCACGCACCACTCCGCCCGCCGAAATTCCGAAGATCGTGCGCGCATGGTTCGCGACGGATTTCGAAGGTGGTCGACACGCCGCACGCGTTGAAAAAATTTCTGAGGTGGAAAGAAGAGCTAAATGAACAGAAACTCATCACTTGCCGAAGTCGATCCGATCATCGCCGGCGCTATCGACAACGAAGTCGCGCGCCAGGCCAACGGTCTTGAACTTATCGCTTCAGAGAACTTCGTTAGCGAGGCGGTGCTCGAAGCTGCCGGATCGGTGTTCACAAACAAATACGCCGAAGGTTATCCGGGTAAACGCTATTACGGCGGGTGTGAATGGACTGACGTTGTCGAGCAGACCGCTATCGATCGCGCGAAAGAGTTATTCGGCGCCGATCATGCCAACGTGCAGCCACACAGTGGCGCGCAGGCAAACATGTCCGTCTATCTCGCGGCGATCCAGTATGGCGAACAGATCCTGGGAATGAATCTTTCTCATGGCGGACATCTCACTCACGGCCATCCTTTGAATTTCTCCGGGCTCAGTTACAAGGTTGCTGATTACGGTGTTTCGCGAGAGACGGAACAGATCGATTACGACGAGTTGCAGAAGATCGCTGAAACGCATCGACCAAAACTTCTCGTCTGCGGCGCCTCAGCTTATCCGCGTGTCATCGACTTCGAACGCATCGGACAGATCGCGCGGAGTGTTGGTGCACGTATGTTTGCTGACATTGCACATATCGCCGGACCAATTGCAGCCGGGCTTCACCCTTCGCCGGTGCCGCACGCCGATTACGTTACGACCACGACACACAAAACCCTCCGTGGCCCGCGCGGTGGTTTGATCCTTTGCCGCGAGGAGCATGCGAAAGAGATCGATCGGAGAGTGTTTCCCGGTGTGCAGGGTGGCCCACTGGTGCACATCATCGCTGCGAAGGCGGTGGCGTTTGGCGAGGCGCTGCGTGAGGATTTCAAAGAGTACCAGCGCCAGATTCTCAAGAATGCGAAAGCGCTGGCCGGCGAACTACAGGAGCAGGGACTGCGACTCGTGTCAGGCGGAACTGACAACCACCTGATGCTCGTTGACGTTTGGATGGATGGCAAAGGCATCACGGGCAAGGATGCCGAGAAGGCGCTCGAAGCGGCGTTGATCACAGTCAACAAGAACACGATTCCATTCGATCAGAACAAGCCTTTTGTTGCGTCAGGATTACGTATCGGCACGCCGGCCGTCACCACGCGCGGAATGAAAGAAGCGGAGATGCGAGAGATCGGCCGTCTGATCGCCGAGGTGATTCACGCGCCGGAGTCGGAAGAAGTAAGGAACAAGGTGAAACGCGACGTCGCGGATCTCACAGCGCGATTTCCGTTATATCCGAAGCGGATGAAGTCCAACGTTGCATAGACAGGATTACAGGATTTTCCAAGATTTGCAGGATTCATGCTTGAAGTTTTTGGTCCAGATGGACTGATTGCGCGGGCGCATCCCGAATATGAATATCGACCGGGCCAGATCGAGATGGCGCGTGCCGTCATGCGCGCGTTTGAAGAGAAGCGTCATTTGATTGTCGAAGCCGGAACCGGCACAGGCAAGACGCTCGCTTATCTCGTGCCCGCCGTCGCGGCTGCGCTTAGTGGCAATGGTCGCGTTATCGTCTCCACCGGAACAAAAAATTTGCAGGAACAGTTGATGGAGAAAGATATTCCTTTTCTTCAGAACATCCTGCCCAAGCCGTTCGCGGCGACCTACATGAAAGGTCGCAGCAACTACCTTTGCCTCAACCGGCTCGGACGAGCGCAGTCGATGCCGGTGTTGGAAGGTCTCGACGAAGTCGATTACTTCGATGAGGTAACTCATTGGTCCAAAGAGAGTGAGACGGGCGATCGGGCAGAACTCGCGAACTTGCCGGAGTCGCTATCATTCTGGCGTCACATCGATGCTCGTTCCGAGTCTTGCCTGGGCCAGAAGTGCCCTGACTTCGATCCCTGCTTCATCACTCGCATGCGTAACCGCGCGCAGGAAGCAGACATCGTCGTCGTCAATCATCATCTTTTCTTCGCGGACCTGAGTTTGCGCGGCAGCAACTACGGCTCAGTGCTGCCTGAGTACACCGCCGTGATTCTCGACGAGGCGCATCTGATTGAAGAAGTCGCCTCGGAATATTTTGGCGCGCAGGTATCGAATTATCAGATTGAAGATCTCATGCGCGACCTTGGAATGCTGAGGATCGAAGACGCTGACGTCGACAAAGAACTGACGCACAGCGTCGCTCGTCTCTCGCGATTTTCTGACAACTTCTGGGCGGGTTTTCGCGACGGACGTGGCGAGGATGGTCGTTATCCCATAATCCCCGGAACGTTTGCCAGGAGAAATCGCGATGGTGAACTCGAAGCTACTCCGCTCGGTGAGTTGTACGTGGTGCTTGAAGGCGCCATAACACGTGCTGAAACGACGCTCGACGCGCTCAAGGAAAAACCACCGGATGTTGAGAATCTGATTCGGCGGCTGCGTGAGATTCGTTTTGCTCTCGAGTTTATCGTCACCGGCACTGACAAGAAATTTGTCTACTGGCTTGAACGACGCAATCGCGGCGTGTTTTTGCGCGCATCGCCGATCGACGTCGCAGGGCTTTTGCAGGACAAGTTGTTTGAAGAGGTACCGACAGTAGTGCTGACTTCCGCTACGCTCTCGAGTGGTGGAAATTTTGCGTTTATTCGCGACCGCCTCGGCCTTGACACTGCCGACGATCTGATCGCCGAATCGAGTTTCGATTACCAGAGCCAGGCGATTCTTTATCTGCCGGCAAAGATGCCCGATCCGCGAGACCGCGAGTGGACACCGGCCGCGGCTGCTGAAGTCACGCGAATTCTTAACGCCACTGAAGGTCGTGCGTTTGTTTTGTCGACGAGTTTGGCGGGTATGCAGGCGCTTTATGACAACGTTTGGCCTGAGATTGACTATCCCTGCCTGGTCCAGGGCAGTGCTTCAAAAGGCCAACTGCTGAAGCGCTTTCGCGAGACGCCAAACGCAGTGCTCTTTGCGACGTCGAGTTTTTGGCAGGGCGTCGACGTGCGGGGCGAACAGCTATCGTGCGTGATCATCGACAAGTTGCCCTTCGCAGTTCCCACCGATCCGATCGTCGCCGCGCGGCAGAGATATATTGAAGACACCGGCGGCTCCAGTTTTTACCAGTACAGCGTGCCGCAGGCGATCATCGCGCTGAAGCAGGGACTCGGGCGGTTGATTCGCAGTACGAGTGATCGAGGCGTGTTGGCGATACTGGATCCACGCCTGCGAACGAAAGGCTATGGGCGAACGTTCCTGCAGAGCCTGCCGCCGTGCCGCGTGACTTCGCGGATCAGTGACCTTGCGAGTATCTTATCTACAGATTAGTTATGCCAGGACAATTCGAAGTAATGATCGAGCGGAACTTCTCCAGTGCGCACCAACTGCGCGGCTACAGAGGCAAGTGTGAGAATCTGCATGGCCACAACTACAAGATCGAGATCTACGTGCGCGGACGTGAGTTGGATAACGTCGGCTTGCTGGTCGATTTCGTAGAGTTAAAAGCGGCGGCTGATGATGTCGTTGCGTATCTCGATCACAGGAACATCAACGAGCTGCCGCCGTTCGATGAGTTGCAGCCGTCGGCGGAGAACCTCGCGAAGTATGTGTTGGAGCGCGTGGCGAAACGAGTCGGTGACGACCGCGTGCAGATCTACAAAGTTCGTTGCTTCGAGACCCCAACCAGCGTTGCGACTTACCAGCTCGATTAAACCACGGATAACACGGATTTATTAATGCAGATCTGCGCAGATCTCTTTTAAAAGATCCGTGTTATCTGTGGTTCAAAGCTTCCGGCATGTCAGCAACGGTGTAAGCCATCACCGCCATCGTCGCGACGCAAAGCGCGAGTTCGCGTGGATTGACTTTGTCGAGCGTGTCGGCCGGAGTGTGATGGATATCGAAGTAGTGGTCCCCCTCGACATCCAGACTCGCACCAATCACACCCTCACGCATAATTGGACCAATGTCAGCGCCGCCGCCAGTCGCAGCAATGCGATCGGCTCCGATGCCCGAGAGAAGTTTCGCGATCTCCTGAAGGTTGGAACGCGCCTGCAGCGGAGCCGTCGCGGCAAGTCCCAAACCTTCCGGTCGAAATACTCCTGAATCAGACTCGATCGCGAAGATGTGTTTCGGAATTTCTTCTCGATGCGCATCTCGATAGGCATTCCCGCCGCGAAGTCCATTTTCTTCGTTCGTGTAAAGCACGACACGAATCGTGCGACGCGGTCGCAGCCCGAGCTCTTTGAGCAACCTCGCCGCTTCCCATGCGACGATGCAACCACCGCCATCGTCGTGCGCGCCCTGGCCCACATCCCAAGAATCAAAATGGCCGCCGATCAGGACGACTTCATCCGGTTTTTCAGAGCCTTTAAGCTCCGCGATCACGTTTGCCGACTCAGCGTCAGGCAAGAACTTCGCTTCCATCTTGAGTCGCAGCGTGGGGCGCTCACCGCGGTCATTCATGCGCTGTAACAACTCGGCGGTCTCGATTGTGATAGCGGCAACAGGAATTTTTGGCTGATTGGCATCGTAGTTCATTCCTCCGGTGTGTGGTGTTTGCAGACTCACCGGTCCGATCGAGCGCACCAGCGCGGCAACTGCACCATAGCGAGCAGCGCGTGAAGCACCTTGCAGACGATACACGACCGTTGCTCCGTAACCCGTAAAGGGCGCGTTGTAAACGACGATCTTCCCGCGCACCTGCTCGCCCAGACGCTCGAGTTCACCGAAATTACGGACGACGACAGCTTCCGCCGAAACACCCTCAGCCAGCGTGCCGACGCTGTTGCCCAGTCCCAGCATCTGAAGTTTTTGCGGTACGGGCGTTAACATTTCCAGACTCTCTTCGCCACGCACCCAGTGCGGCACCATCACTTTCTCAGCGCGCACGTTGTCGAGACCGTCACGTTTCATTTCCGCAAGGGCCCACTCGATTGCGCGCTCGAGGTTCTTCGAGCCGCTTAGACGATGACCGATATGATCCGTCAGGTGTGCGAGTCGTGCGTAAGCTCGATCGCTGGTGAGTGCTGCACCGATGATGCGTGCAGCGGCAGGGCGGTAGCGATCAATTTTGACGGTTGGCGGCGGCAGCGGTGTTGGCGTCGGCGTGGGCGAAGCGAACGGCTGCGCTGCTGGACCAGGGCCTTGTGGTCGTTGTGCGAAAGCGGTGGCATAAATCAACGTGGAGATGAGTACGAGCAGTGGTAAGAGACGCATTTCAGCAGTTTAGCAGAAGTTTTCCCGCAAAGGCGCAAAGGCGGCAAAGAAAGAACAAGCTCTGACTTTCCGCCTTTGCGCCTTTGCGGGAAACTAATGTTAAGCCGAGACTAGTGACGGCACATCGATATTGTATTTTCTGATCTTGCTGTAAAGACGAGGCCGGTAAATTCCCAACAGATTCGCCGCGGCCTGCTTGTTTCCGCCCGTTCGTTGAAGCGTCCGCTCAATCACGAGCCGCTCGATATCTTCGAGCGTCATGTTTGGTGGAACGTCCCATTGCACGTTAGCCGACGTCCCTTCCGGCAGTGTGCCGTTGTCGAAAGGTAGATCGATCGGCTCGATCTGCTTGTCTTTTGCCAGCAGCACTGCGCGCTCGATCACGTTTTGCAACTCACGCACGTTTCCCGGCCAGGAGTGACCAAACAGTCTTTGGTACGCTGCCTGTGAAACTCCCGTGATCGGACGCTCATACTTTTGCGCATACATGTGCAGGAAGTGTTCAGTTAACAGTTGAATGTCTTCACTTCGCTCGCGCAAGGGCGGAACGTGAATCGTGATCGTCGAAATACGATAAAAGAGATCGTCACGCAGTAGACCATCGCGGATCGCGTCCGCGGGCGGCCTGTTGGTAGAACACACCAGACGAAAATCAACTGCGTAAGTCTTCTCCGATCCGATCTTGCGGTAACTGCGTTCCTGCAACACGCGCAACAGCTTCGGCTGCAACTCGATCGGCATCTCGGCGATTTCATCAAGCATCAGCGAACCGCCGGCGGCGTGTTGCACGAGTCCTTCTTTATCCGCATGCGCACCGGTGAATGCGCCTTTGGTGTGGCCAAAGAGTTCCGATTCGATCAGCTCTTTTGGAAGCGCCGCGCAGTTTACCTTGATGAACGGTTTTTTCGAGCGCAGCGACTGGTAATGAATCGCGTTGGCAATCAGCTCCTTACCTGTACCCGACTCGCCAACTATCAGGACATTAGCGTCCGATTTTGCGACTGACTCGATCGTTTCATAGATCTGCTGCATGGGTTTCGAGGCCCCGATGATGTTGAAATACTCCGCGCGAGTCGATAACTGGCGCCTCATGTTAGCGGTTTCAGCAACCAGCTCACGGCGTTCGAGCGCCTTTTCCACCAGCGGTTGAAGCTGATCGAAATCGAATGGTTTTTCGACGAAATAGAAAGCACCCGCCTTAGTTGCTTCGACAGCCTTCTGGACAGAACCGTAACCAGTGACCACGATCACTTCTGTTGTCGGCCGCGCGTCCTTCATGTGACGCAGCACTTCCAGACCATCCATGTCCGGCAGTTGCAAATCGCAGATCGCGAGATGATGCCCGCCTTGATCAAAGAGCTCGATGGCGGTCGCTCCGGTTGCGGCAGTATCGACGGAATATCCTTCCTCAACGAAGTTCTGCCGTAAGGAGTCGGCCATCGTTGGTTCGTCGTCTACAACAAGAATCCGCACTTCTTTGTTCTCCACCTTTTTCTCCTCTCTCGAAATGGCTGCGCCTTGGGGCATGATTGCTCTACTCCTTTATTTGTTGTCAACGGAAAGCGGAAGTTCAACGACAAACTTCTTATCAATGAATTTTGCTGACCCACTGTGGGCCTCGATTATCTTTGCCGCCAGCGCGAGTTTTACCTCGTCGCTTCCGGCGAATGAACGAAACGGATCGCGATCCAGTGGGCGCAAGCCTGACCACTCGACAACAGCCTGCCCGGAATCAGTTGCTTTGACACTTACGGTAATCACACCGGCTTCATTTTCGTTTTGGTGCCGGTGCTTTAATGCTCCCGCGCATACCCACTTCAAAGCGTCGGTAAGCTTGAAGTGATCGAAACTGCCCTGAACAACATCTGATCCCTCGTCCCAAACTATTTGCGGATCGAAACTCGCGCAGATCGTCCGGAGCACTTTATCGAGTTCAAATCCGGGTTGCTTCTTCAACTCCACCCGCTGCGCGTACCGCACAATCGTCGACAGATCTTCAGCCGCGCGATCGAGTCCGCCTATCAACTTGCTGATTGTTTCCTGTTCATCTTCGGGCCGCTCACTCTTCTCAATCCTGCGTCGCAGAAACGTGGCATAGAGTTTGAGACCATTCAGCTGATTCTTGAGGTCATGAACTATTTGCATTGAAGCTCGCCCGAGATCCTGAAGTCGTTCAGTCTCTTCGGGCTTCGACATTGCAGTCTTCATCAGGGTGCAATCTCTCCAAGCTCTGGTTAGGGGCCGTAGGGGAAGGTGAACCACTGCCAGTTCGAGTGTATGGATAAAACGCTGGCCTAAGATCCTTTTGTGTTGCGTTTCAATGCGGGATGTTACCAAAAAAGGCTCCCGTATTCTAGTGATACAGTAAAATCAACGACTTGAAGGCGGTTTCCGGGTTCAAAGGGGTGGGTGACTTGAGCACGGAACCAGGGAGCACGGATGAAAAAGCAGGACAAGCAACCTAAAGTTTTGCTGGTGGAAGACACCGAAGATAACCGCTTTATGATGCGGCGCCTGCTGGAGATGGCGGGGTATCGTGTCGTCGAAGCGACGAATGGCGAGGAGGCGGTGAAGATTGCCCGGGCTGAGTCGCCTCGACTGATCCTGATGGACCTCAGCCTGCCAGTGATCGATGGTCTGGCTGCGACTCGCTTGATCCGTAAGCTTCCGGATTTTCGATCGACGCCGATCATCGCGGTTTCAGCGCACGATACGTTGGACTTTCAGTCGGACGCGCTTGAAGCTGGATGCAACAGTTACATTACCAAGCCGATCGATTTCAACGAGTTGGAACAACTGATCGCGCAAATGTTGAATCAGTGAAAGTCGTCTGGCGCACGATCTCATTGCAAAACTGTATTCACGTATCTACAATTCTTCCACTATGGCTGCTCCAGATCGGCGGATTGAAGCAAGCGAATCTAATCGAACCCTCATCATCATCGTGGCCGTTGCGGCCGCTGTCGTTATCGCACTCCTCTTCTATCTCTTAATGCGCGCCGGCGGCGGCAGGACCGCCGATGCCGGATTGCAGGGCGCGATACGCGCCGGGTCAGCAGAGTTTGAGCAATACAAGTCTCAGATCGTTCTCGATGATCCGGAAGCGACGGAAGCGAAGCGCGCACTAGGCGACATCGTCATGACTCTGCAAACGACTGTTCGCAATCTTTCGGGAAAGACATTGAACGGACTCGAAATACGCGCGGCGGTTGTCGACTACGAGGGCCAGCCGGTGAAACAGAGAACCGTAGTGGTGATCCCCGGGCGCCAGCCGGAACTACCACCGAACAAGACGATGCAAGTTCCAGTGATGTTGGAGGGTATGAGCGACAAAGACGCCCGCGCGAATATCAAGATGGAAGTGACGGCGATTAAGTTCAAGGAGTAGTTTTCGCGCAAAGGCGCAAAGAAGGCAAAGGACGCAAAGACTTCCTACTGTTCTTTTTTGCGTCCTTTGCCTTCTTTGCGCCTTTGCGTGAAAACTTTCTCGGCTAGTTAGCTTTTGGAGTATCTATAAAAAGCTCTTCGAGCGACTGCGTGACTGGTTGAACCGAGACAATCTTTCCGCCGGCTTTCCGCAACGCTGCCAACACTTCATCAATTTGATCTTCGGAAGCTACTTCGATCCGCAGTCCTCTTGGCGTCGGAGCAATTTCTGTTTTAGGAAGATGGCGACTTAGTTTCCGCGCGTCGGTGCCGGTGGCCATGACCTCCATCCGGTTCGGGCCTTCAGTTTTGCGGCGCAGTTCATCGAGATATCCGACTTGGGCAAGCCGCCCTCGTTTGAGAATCGCGACGCGATCGCAAAGCACCTCGATGTCGGAAAGAATGTGAGAACACATGAAGACAGTCTTGCCTTCGTCTCGCAGTGCTGCGATCAGATCTCGCACTTCCCGGCGTCCAACCGGATCTAAACCACTCATCGGCTCGTCGAGGAAAACTATCTCGGGATCGTTTATCAATGATTGGGCCAACCCGACTCGCTGAAGCATTCCTTTGGAAAACTTCCTCAGTTGCGTATCCCAGCGCCTCTCGTCGAGTTTGACGCGCGCCAGTAGATCCGCGGCGCGCTTCTTTCGTTCAGTCGCCGGCAAGCCGAAGATCTGGGCGCAGTAATCGAGAAACTCGCGTGCGGTAAGGTAGTCGTAGAAGTATGGATTCTCAGGTAAGTAACCGATGCGTTCATGCATGCTTACGTCCTGGATATCACGACCGAGGATTTGCGCGGCGCCGTTTGTGGGGAAGATCAGACGCATGAGTAACTTCAGCGTGGTCGTCTTACCCGCGCCGTTTGCGCCGAGGAAACCAAAGATCTGCCCGCGATCGATTGACAATGAAAGGTCATCGAGAGCGCGCACTTTGCGTTTACGCCAAAAGCCAACTTCGTAGTCCTTAGTCAGATTTTTTATTTCGATAACTTTCATGGCTTCTTATCTCGCAGGAATTTCGGACTTCGGATCCAACTCAATCTCACACGTGCCGGATCGCAGAACGTAAGGCACGCCTGTCGGGTCAAGTGGAGCGCCGGACGCATCAACGGGTACTCGAAGCGCTCGGAAAACTTGCTCAACTTCATTCCACGCGTTCGGACACTTTCCGGCCCGTGCTTGATATGCACTCAAAACTTTGCGCAAAGCATCTCGTTGGTCCAATGAGTCGAGTTGCAGCAACCGCTTGTGGGCCATGTCTCTAACCTGCTGTTCATTCGACTGCTCGTACATCCGGGTATAGATCTCGCGTGCGGTCGCGCGACTGCCTCCGTCAGCCGCCATCTTTGCTTTCATCGCCTCCATCCATGGTGGCGCACCGGGAATCTGTGCGCCGCGACCATAAATTTCGCTGGCCGTCTGATAATTATGCTGCTGCCAGTAGATGTAGCCGAGATGGTGATAAAGACGCCACGCATTCGGATTCGCATCGATGCCTTTTTGCGTGATGCGAATCGCCTCCTGCACGTCGACTGAGGGCAAAATGATCGCCGCATACTCGTAAGGATCGAGAAACTCCGGATCCAGTGTCGTAGCCGTGTCCAGCAACGGCGCGAGTAATTTCATGTCGAGCTGACTGAGATTATCGATCGCAACGTCCTCGCTGATGAGTTTTCGCCCAACATACTGGAGTGAGCGCATCCAGTACCAATCCGCCGCCAGGCCATTGAAACCGAGGCTGATTCTTCTCGCCGTCTTGCCGTCCAGATAAAGACTTTCCTCGGCCACGGTTGGTCCAACCTGCGGCCGCAACGTCTCGATCCAGTCAACGAGCAGCATCGCACAGGCAATCCCGACGAGGACGACCAGTCCCAGAGTGGCAGTCTTCATTCGATCGTCTGTAATCATCGTTATTTAAAGTTGCGGCGGTTGAAGACGAGTGTCGCCACGGTAAGGATCACGACGATGTAGACCAACGCGTAAAGTGCAGTTGCGAAAACAAAACTCGGTGAAGGCGCATGGCCATGAGCAGCCGGCGTGATAAAGCTGTAGTTGGCGAGGTTAGGCAGCAGATAGTAGAGACTTGTAAACAACCAGCGCGCCCCCGTGCTGCCCAGAGATACGGCGAGGCTCTTAAGGTCAGCGCTGAAATGACCGATGATAAAAACGAGAAACGTCAACAAAGCTGAGAGTGCCGGCGACGAGAACGAAGAGAAGAGAAGCGCAATCGCAGTTAAGAGCATCAGCTCCATGTAGATCAATAAAACCGCCGGCCAGATCTTGAGAATTAAGGGATCCCACCCGCGGCTGACGTAAACGAGGGCGAGGGAAACTCCCACTGCCATCACCAGTACGTTAACCAGCAATGTGAGACAGAGACCGAAGTACTTTCCGACGAGAAACTCGCCACGTCCAACAGGCTTTGAAAACACGGCGTAGATCGTTCTGCGTTCGATTTCTTTGTAGACGAGTCCCACGCCGACGAAGATTGCGATGAACACTCCGAAGAGCAGCATCGCGCTGAGCCCGAGATCGACAATCACCTTTCGTTCCTGACCGCCGGACAATTCACCGATGAAGATCGAAGCGGCGGTGAGCAACAGGACGAACAGGACGAGGTTGTAAAGCACACGATCGCGAACGGCTTCGCGAAAAGCGTTTCGTGCGATTGCAGTTATCCGCCAGAAACGTCCGCTTCTGGCTTCTGTGCGAGTGTGTGATTGTGTGAGGGATGCGGTTGTGTCCATCGATTATTGTGCTCCGAAGGTTTTTCCCTCGCAAAGACGCAAGGCGCAAAGTAAATCGATTTGAGTTAGGCCTTTTTGCTTTGCGCCTTTGCGCCTTTGCGAGGAACACTTAGCATCATCGCGCCGATCATTATTAAACCGCCCAAACTGCTTATTGTCGACAATTTTGTTAATCGCGGCTCGCGAAAGTCGAGCTGCACGGAAGTGGCGTCCGGGGGGAGCGAAATGAGTAAGGCGCCGTCCTTGTCAGGTAGTGTGCTCAAGATGCCTGCTTCGCTCTTTGCCACCCAGTGCGGATAGTAAAACGTTCTGACACGCGCTTCAGTTGGTGGTCCCGCTGCAACTGAGAACTCTCGATGTTCCGGTTGCCATGAAGTAACAGTCACCGAACGGTCTGCTGCTTCAACTTGAGTTGTCATTCCCCTGGCGCCACCGCGAGCCCAGATAGGCAACCAATAGTTTATGGACGCGGAACCCCGCACATCAGTGACCATCTTCTCAAATCTCTGCGGTGAAAAATAGACAGCCTCACGCACCACGTGTGAAAGCGTAAACACAACTCCAATTGCCATCGCACCTAAGAGAAGGAGCCGTTTTTTACGTCCCAACTCCAGCAACAGTGGTAGCCCGGCTGCGGCCAGGACTGAACCTCCCATTGAGATGAAGACGAGCCAGCGCCAGGGAAACTGCGTTTCCTGCACGGGTGGCAGCAGCCTCCAAATCGGACGACTCAGCGGCACTGACATGAAAACAGCCAAAAGCGTTAACACGATAACGGGTTTGAGCGAAGCCCTGCCCTTCAGGAAAAGTAAGAAGGCAGGCACGAACAACAATAGCGTCATCAATGCAATGATGTTCATCCACCAGACGTTGAGATTGTCCGGAGAAAACGTAGATAACAAAAAATTCAAACTGTAATCGACTGACGAATCGCGATGGATCTGGTTACCTCCGATCAAACCGACTTCAGCAACCATCGTGACCCAGTAAACCGCACTGACGCTCAATCCGAGACCTGCTGCAAGCGATAGCTTAGCGAGTTTGCGAATCTTAGCTGGTCCATTGATCCTTACTAACGCATAAACGAGCAACGCGAGCGATCCAATCACTGCCAGTGGCAAATGGGTGAACAGCAATAGGCCGTAGGTCGCGGCGAGACCGGCAATGTCTCTTCGCTTACCTCTCTCGCAAACTCTCTCCACAAATCCGAAGACGAAAGGCAGGATTGCGCTGCCGGCCCATTCGGCGAACAACATTGCCTGGTAAAGTTGATTAAGGTGATAAGGAGCGAAAGCGTAAAAAAAGCTGGCCCACATTGCACTCGAAGTTGGGAGGTCCGACCTGGCCCAGAAGTACATTCCCAGACCACTGGCTATGGAAAGCAGAACGCAGGTGACTAAAGTTGCGCCATACCAGTTGCCGGCCGCGAATCGAGCTGCTGCGAGCAGGTAGTAGAGTCCGGGAGGATAGAAGCGAAAGCTTGGATCACCATAACCACCATTGGATTCGGCTAACCACCCTGGGTACGGATCACCGGCGGCTAGCCCATCGTAGAACGGAAGATTGAAACGAAAGTGATT
>JAICGZ010000173.1 GCA_025922875.1 Pyrinomonadaceae bacterium | reverse complement strand
TGCCGAGTAGATTTCCCAGGTCATAGACGCGTTGATACTTTGTGATCAGATCTAAACTGGTGACGTACGTGTGATTAAGAATAATTCCACGGGACCACGTGAACGTGTAATTCGCGATCGTCGTCGTGGGTGCAGGTGGATCTGCGATGGTGAGTAGCGGCGAGCCGGCGGTTGTCCCCCCACTTAAATCAGTACGAACCGATTGGGCCAACTGAATCGCACCCGCAACGTTCAGTTGTCCGGCGCCTTGTTCGAGCATGTTGAAGCCGGCGAGTGGTTGCGCCGTGTACATCAACAACGCCTTCACCAGATTTGGCGTAAGACTCGGATTGGCCTGGAGCATCAATGCAGCAGCTCCGGCGGCTACCGGCGTCGCCATTGAGGATCCGCTCAAATACATCATCTTGCGACTGTCAGCGCCACTGACTCCGGCATCCAGCGACGGATTGTGCGCGACTAAGTAATTGTCTACAGACTGTGCCTCGATCAATTTGTTGCCGGGCGCCACAATGTCGGGCTTGATGATGTTGTCGTAATGTTTGACGCCTTCTTCGTCAGTAGTAAAACTTCGCGTCGGTCCGCGCGAGCTGAACGAAGCAACACCGTCGTCGCCGCGTCCATTCGTGCCAAACGTGTTGGCAGCACCGACGGTGATCGCCGATGGTTCATTACCCGGCGAGTGGATATGACCATAAAGCTTGTTTCCATTGCTGTCCCTGCCGTTATTCCCAGCGGCAGCAAAAACGACCACGCCTGAATCAACTAAGCGACGCACCGCGCGACAAATCGGATCGTTGATGTAGGAATCGATCGCGGGCATGCCAAGACTCATGTTCACAACGCGAATGTTGTAAGTCGCACGATTTGAAGCGACCCAGTCGAGTGCCCGCAACACCCAGGCGGTTGTGCCGACACCTTCGGAATTCAACACACGTAGATTGATGATGTTTGCGTTTGACGCTATGCCGAGGTATTGAGCGTTCGAGATACGGCCATTGCCTGCGGCGAGCGCGGCGACGTGCGTCCCGTGACCATAAGGATCGTCAATGCGGCCTTCTCCCGTGAAGTCTTCACTGTAAACGACGCGAACACCGTTCGATCGATTTAGAAAAGCCGCATGCGCGGTGTCGATGCCGGAATCGATAATCGCGATTCCGATTCCCGTACCATCCAAAGAACTCGTGCTGCCGCTGCTTCGAATCTGATCCGCGCCGGTTGTGAGCGAGAGATGGCCCATCGATCTAACGTCCCGGTTCAGCGAAACGTAGGAAACATCAGTGCGGCTCGCAATCGTCACCGCGGCGTGTACGGGCAACGTCACCACTCGTACCGAGAAGTTTCTGAATTTACGAATGTTGCTCCCGCCGGAGTATTCGAGTGTTGAGTCAAGTAAAGGATCTGACTGATTGGCGGCCGGCTGGATGATCACACGAACGAACTCGAAGCTCCGGCCCTGTTCAACCTTCTCGAGAATGTCTTTCGAGATCTTGCGGTGCAAGGGCACGCCAGTGATGGATTCGGCGTGGGTTCTTTTCTCAAAAACGGACAGCGATAAGGAGAGGAGCGCGATGACGGCACTCCACACCATCAGGTAAAGAAAACGCTTCATGCAAAACTCCCGCGAAACTGTGAAGAAGTTTCAATTGGCTGCAACTGTACGTCCGGTTAGGTGAATGAAGGGCAATAGTTAGGCAATCTCATGCACCGGAACAGGAAGTAACGAGGTCGGGGGAGAAGGCAGTCTAACAGGTTTCAACATTTTAAAATGTTAAGATTTCATGTCAATCCACAAAAAGCCACAGAAGGCAGTTCAAGCTGGGATCTCGGTGCCTTCTAGCCGGCGAACCCTAACTCTTCTTTTGTGCTTTTTGTGCCTCTTTTGTGGCTAGGCTTTTATGCGGATGGTGCCTGCGTTGCTCACGCGGTCGAGTAGTTTTATACGGAGGGTGCAAGTTCCGACGGCGAGGGTGTCGGGCAGCCTAAAAGTCACTTGAACGAATTCAGTGCCAGGTAAGGAACGCACCTCCTCTGCCGCAACGTCAAAAGTCTGGTTGTTACTGTCGACAAGGTTAACCAGTACGGAAGAAGCAGGTGCGCCTTGGGGAAGCAGAAGATCCTTTGTGAAGACGATTACTCTCGTGTTGCGATCGGTTCCTTGATTCAGCAAGTCGCCAAGGTTTACGACCGGAAACGGATCTCGCAGAAACAGCAACGAGTCCAGCGCCGCGACCTGATCCAACGCCGGTCCGGATTCATCCAGCAGCAGATGAATTGAGGGCATCGCCACGACTGTATAGGTCGCACTCTTTACCGCACTCGCGGCAAAGCCGGATCTGAATGCACGGGCTTTCAAGGTAAGCGACTGCCCAACCGTGACCGGTGATCCTGAAGCAATTACCGGATCGCTCTCAGTGGGATCAGAACCGTTGGTGGTGTAGTGGATAACTGCGCCGGGAGTTCCGCAAGCGATGTGAACCTGAGTTGCGAACATCGTTCCTTCAGGAACACTAAAGATCGGGCTTGCAACTGTCAGGTTCTCAAGGACTACCGCGGGCTTAACGGCCTGCAAGAGAGAGTCAATTCCCAGCATACCGAAGAGGTTGTGACCCCATGCTCGAATGGTGCCGCCGGTAGTTGGATTTCCTACTAAGGCAAAGGTTGAACCCTCGCCGGCAGCAGTAGCAAAAACTCCCGAGAGTCCCGGCACCAAAACCGGAGAGGGATGCGGCGAGATATCAGACGTGCCCACTCCCAGTTGACCATTATCATTGCCTCCAAACGTTTTGATCGTCCCGCCTGGCTCCATCACGATGAAATGCATGCGACCCGCAGAACCGGTCGTAGCAATCAGCTCGGGTATTTGAGCGGGCACTGGATGCGTGTCGTTATCGGAAAGCCCGAGACCGAGTCGGCCACGAAGATTATGACCGAAGGACCATACGGTTCCATTCTGCTTTATCGCAATTGTGGAGCCCGGACCCGATCCGATGCTCACCGTATCTTTCAACGCCGGTAGTTCGATAGGCGATGTTCTGACAAATCCGGTTGTACCGTCTCCGAGCTTTCCGCCGAAGGCGAAGCCCCACCCCCAAACGGCCCCGTCCGACATGAACGCGTACGAGACACCATCTCCGGAGAAAATACTCACAACGTTCGAGAGACCAGGAACCTGGACAGGTGTCGGATGTGCGATAAAGTCCTGAGTCCCGATCCCCAGCTCGCCACTGCCGTTAAATCCCCAGGTCCAAACTGTTCCATCCGACTTAAGTGCCATAGCGCCAGTGGTACCGGCAGAGATGGCTGTGACGCCCGATAATCCTGGCACTTGGGAAGGCCTGCTATTGAATGACGGTGTCGTAGTTCCAAGTCCCAACTGACCGAACTGATTGGTACCCCAGGTCCACACAGTCCCGTCGTTCTTTAGAGCAACAGAGAATCCCGCTCCTGCGCTGATATCTTTTACGAACATCAGGTCATCGACCTGAACGGGAACGTTCCTCTGAGAGATGGTGCCGTCGCCCAACTGTCCTTGAGCATTGTGTCCCCAAGCCCAAACGGTGCCGCCGCGCAACGCCAGCACATGTCCTCCCTGATCATTCATCGAAATCTTCGTTGCTTCTGAAAACGGAATCACTTCCTTGACCTTAAACGTGGTCGATGCTGAGTTATTTTCAGGTGCAATCTCGGGATTGCTCGTCGTCAGCGTTGTGGTAGCAGAAAGAGTAGTTCCAGCTGGTGCGGTTACCTGGCCAATAACGGTAACGACTAATGTGCTCGTGGCCGGCAGGTCAACGAAGTTTACGTTAGCAGTTCCACCATCGGTTGTGCCGGGTGGAACACAGGCGGGCAAGCAGGAAACAAGCGTTAATCCCACTGGAAGGGCAATCGATATAGTTGGACTCAGTGCCGGCCCAGTTACAGCTTGAACGGTAATAGTGAAGGTCACGTGGTGCGTGGTGACAACTGGATCGGGAGTCGCCACGAACGACTGGACTGCAAAGTCAGTCGATGGCGTTGGCGTCGGTGTTGGAGTCGGAGTAGGTGTTGGTGTCGGAGTTGGGGTCGGCGTCGGAGTCGGGACTACGCCGGTCGAGGTCCAGTTTAGAGTGACGTTGCCAAACTCGCCGTTCCAGCCATCGACGGCAATCCAATAGTTCGTTCCGGCGTCGACATTGAATTGAACACGGCTGACTCTGTTTACACCGGCAACTATGTCGTCGTTCTGTGCAACATTCGAAAGGAAGTTGAGTTCGAAGCCGATGTAAACCGCGAGGGTCGTATCGAAGTTGCTGCCGATAGTGTCAATCGTCACCTGACCGGTTACGGGCGACGTCCACTTGTACCAGATCGATTTATCACTAAGAAAACCGGCGTGGACTGGTTCGCCTGCCTGTCGCGTTCCGTTCACATTGCTGCCGTTGATCGATCCACTGCCAGTCGAAAGAGAAATGGCGTTCGCGAAATTATCGTTTGGCGGCCGCACCAGAGGAGGTCCGCCCATCGTGTAGCCAAATAGATCGAGCGCCATTAAATCGTTTTCGCTAAGCGTCCTCCGCAGGCCGTCATCGAGCGTGGGATCCATGATGCCGATGTATTGGTTCACGGAGATGAGGTCGTCGTCGCGCCAGTGGCTTGATTGGCGCCCGTCGCCGTCGTTCTGATCCGGAGTAGGGCCGCCGGTCGAAAGACCGAGTTCCAAGGTGGCGAAGGTGCTGAGTTGGTTTGAAAAGAAAACCTGGTTGCCGCCGATCGACATAACACGCGGCGCCGTTGCGAATGACGCAAGATTGGCGACGCCGGTCCGGAAGCGGAACAGATCCCAAACGGTAACTGCGGTGTTGCTCGAACCGGAATTAGAGACGAAGCCCAGCGCATGACCGATTTCATGCGTCGCGACGGAGTCGAAGTCTGTGAGTCCCGAACTGATTCCGTCGTCCGGATTGAAGTCAAATGGAAACGCGGAATTGAAGCCGATGCCGGCATCAGCCTGGCCAAGAGCAAGCGAATCCGGGTTAGTGATGTCGGGGACAATACCGAGCGCGCGTGCATTGGGCTTGGCGACTCGCGCGTTTGTAAAACTGGTGCCGCTTTCGATTGGGACCGCCGAAGCGGGCAAGGCATTGTAGAGTTCCGACTCGCTGGAATTGGACGCGCCGTTTATCAAACGCTGCCGCAGGTCGGAATATGGACCGAGAGCCGACGCAGTGCCAGTCTGACCCAAAATATTCGGATCGCCATACGGTTGACCGAAGAAGGTCGGCCCGAAGTCGACGTCAAGGACGACTGTCATCGGTGTTGCGACGACTGCTTCCCAGCGATTGGCGGCGACGATGAAAGCGTTTTTTGCTTGCTGGTTCTGCTCCAACTGTGCAGTGCCATGCAGGACAATGCGGAGGCCGGCGGACGGCTGGAGCGCGATGGATAGCTGTGAAACGGAAGTGGATCTCAGCGCGGGTGACTTAACTCCTTCTCTTGTTGCGCCGTTGTAGATCAGCCGGGTTGGGCCGCCGCCACGACGTCCGACAATCCGCTCGCGCTCAGCTTTAGTCGCATCACGACAGGCAAACTCGCCACGCTCGTTGCGGTAGACGACGAATATTTGTTCGTCGGCGGCCGTCCAGTTTTGGTTTTGAACTTGAGGGACTTGAGGAACTTGACGGACGGAAAGTCCGGCATGGGAAGGCGAGGGCCAAAACACTTTCCAACAGAGCGCAGCGAACAGGCACAGGTATCCGAACCTTACGAGCCGGGATTGCAAGCGCGCATTAAAGATTGACGGCAACATGAAAACCGGGTGCCTGCTCGGGAAATCTGACCTGAAGCGCTAACGAATAGGAATTAAGTAAGACTACCCTGGGACGTGAAGACCAACCTTAGACCACCGCCAGTCTCTCACAGGATGGACCGTACGGCAAAGTGTTTAGGTGGTCGATCGTGGAGGAGGCATTAGCCCGAGCAACGGCATCACTACTCGGTGGCGCGGGCTATTGACACGAGACGCAATTCTGGAATAGAAGCAACTGATTTTTCCCTCTCAATAAGAATCATGCACCGGATTAGAAATGCTTCGCTAATTTCTTCCATAAGTAAGCAGAAGAAAAATAGATGCTGAACGGCTGAATTTCGCCCGAGATTGTTAGCCCAGTAACCATCTCTCCACGATCGGGAGTAATACGAGCAAGCTCCCGGACGTATCCAACACGTGACAATCAACCCCGATCCACAAGGAGGATCCGACATGTCTTCAGCGCGTTTACAAGTCGAAAAAGTCGAACACTATGTCGAGCCCGAAAACGAATGGACGATAATGATCTTTTTTGCCGGTGATCCTCATCTGTCACCGAGCATGACTGCACAACTTAAATCGCTCAAGGATGCGGGCTTTCAGGACAACACCACCGTTTTGGTTCACTACGATCCCAATGAGAAAGGGGTCGCAACGACCACTTTTGAAATTAACCGGAAGCGCAAGGCAGATCTCAGGGAATGCCTTAAGAAAAGTAATCCCAGGAATGAGTCGGCTACGAGAATCGGAGATGGGAAAGATCCCTTCGTGCGCAACTTGCTGGACGACAGCATCCCTAACGGAGCGTCGCGACCAGACAACGCCGAAGAGGCCCTGAGAGCGTTTCTGGATATCGGTGCAAAGAATTACCCTGCTAAACACTACATAATCTGTTTCGTAGGGCACGGCGTCATTGTAGGAAACGATGCTTTCCTGCCAGACAGCACTCCCCAGAGCGCCATCACCTTACAACAACTCGGTCAAAGATTACGGCATTTCAAAGGCAGCATTCCGGAGGATGCGGAGATCGAGCTAGTCGGGATGCATAGCTGTTCGATGAGCGCTGTAGAGGTGCTTTACGAACTCAGAGGCGTGGCGCGATATATGATGGCCACCGAAGGGATTTCGTTCGTTACCAGTTGGCCTTACCGTCAACTGTTAAAAAAGATTCTGAATGCAATCGACGTAACGACCTCGAACACGGCGAGAAGGAAGGATGTCCCTGAATTAAATGTCAACGAGCTAATCACATCGATTCACGGCTTGTCACTGCACAACAGCACTGACTTCATATTTTCAGGACTATCGTCAGACATCTCTCTGTGCAGTTTGGATAAACATCGGGTCGAAGCGTTGAATGGGCCGCTGGCAAAGTTGACAGAGGCATTGAAGAAAGGGCTGGAGGGTGCACCGAAAGATCCGCGCAACCCGGAATATCCGCCCCAGGAATCCCGCGGCGCGGAACTAATAAAACTCGCTCATTTGGAGGCGCAGAGCTATTGGCATGAAACATATACTGACCTTTATGATTTCTGCCTCTGCCTCGAACGACGGTGCGACAAAGACGATCCAGTCCAGAAGGAGATGGCAGAGGCTTGCCAAGAGGTCCTGCTTTTGCTGGAGGAAGGACCTGAGTCGCTCATCATCCAATCCGATCACTACGGGCCCCTATTCCAGTACTCTCACGGCTTGTCAATTTTCTTTCCGTGGTCGCAACCGATGCAGGAAGACCGTGCGCCGCTGAGTGACGATATCCTTGCACGTTATGAGAGCTACGAGTTCACAAAAGAGCTCGGAAAAGAATCATGGTTGAGTTTTCTGAAGAAATACTTTATGGAGACAAAACGGGACAGCCGAGAAAAAGAGGACAAGGCGAGAAACGCTAAGCTGCCAGAAATCTCCGGCAACGGCAATCACCGCGACACAAACGCCGACACAACTACGGCAGCGGCGCCTGGCGGCATTGGTATTACAAATACCGTCAACGGTGAATCGTTAGCTCCAGAAAAAGCGAGTGGAGCATTGGCTCTGGAAAAAGCAAGTGGAGCGTTGGAGAAAGCGAGTGGAGCTTTGAGTGCTGGCTGTGGTTGCAGCGTCAAGAATTATCCAATGGAGTTTTCGCCAAGCCCGAGAGCTACTCACGATCCTAATCCGTGCGCGACCAAGAAAGCCGAGATGCTATACGTTGCTCCGGAGCTAACAACAACGACAACAGCCAAACCAACAAAACACACTGGCACAAAAACGAACGCCAGAAACAAAAGTCGATAGCCAACGCATTAACATCATGATGCTTCGTGCGCTACTGATGTTCGCGGTTTTTCTGGTGTGGCCAACGGTTGCGCTTCAGGCTCAAGAGAACGGCAAGACTCAAACGGACGAAGAGGACGCGCGAGTCGCAACCGTAGCAGCAAGACAGAATGCAATAACAAATCTCCTGGACACCGGTAATCAGTTACGCGATGCCGGCGATGAAGTGAAAGCGGCCCGTGCGTGGAATCGCGCCGGCCGCTTTCAGTTGAAGATGAACAAACCCGAGGAGGCGATCGCAACTTATCGCAACGCCCAGAATGTCCTCAGCAACACATCCGCCCCTCAGACCCACATCGACACCCTCAACGGACTCGCTGCCGCTTATAAACACCTGAGCAAGTGCGCCGAAGCGAATCCGCTGCTTCAACGGGCGATATTCCTGAGTAATAAGAACGGTTACGTTGAAGGAAAGGCCGAGGCTCTGCTCATCCGGACTTATTGCGTAAAAAATAAGTCGCAGGCTCTTCAGAGTGCGCAGCAGTCACTTGAGCTCTGGAAGTCTATCAATCACAGGTTGGGCCAGGCGCAGGCGCACCTCGTAGTGGGAGAGCACCAGATAATTCAAAACAATGTTATTGAGGCCGCTCGGAATTACGAAACCGCTCAGAAGCTTTGGGAGGAACTCAACATTCCTAACGAGGTAGCACAGTGTTTGATCAACCTCGGCTTTATCGAATACCGCAAAGGTGCATGGCAAGCTTCTTTATCATTCTTCATGCAAGCACAACAGTTGATTTCTGAAGAGGCAGCCGAACCTTACATGATGGGACAGATCAAAGCCGGCCTTGCGGAAGCGTTCATGGAAAGCGGCGTGCCGCTAACGGCGCTCGACAAGCTTCGTGAGTCACTCGAATATTTCCGCCAAACCAACTATCCCGTTCCCATAATCGGCATTCAGTGGGAAATAGGAACCGTTCATTATGTCCTCGGTAATTATTCGGAAGCTATTGCCATCCTGAAAACCACACGAGCTGACGCGATGGCTCTCCAGCCCTCTGAGTTGATGGTCGCAGCCCTTTGCGATGATTTCCTGGGACGAACCTACTATGCGATGAACGACTATCCCGCTGCTCTGCGTCATTATCAGGCCGCGCTCGAGGGATTCACAGCGTCAGGAAACCCGATGGAGAGAGCGCGCACCGTGGCGCTGATGGGCCAGGTTTACCAGCAGCAGGGAAATTTCAAAGGTGCGAAAGCCCAGTATCTAAAAGCGCTTGCTTCGTTTCAAAAACTGTCAGATCAGCTCAATGAGTCGGCGACGCTTTACGCCCTGGGCGCGTTGGAGTTGGAGCAAAACTCGATCGATTCAGCAGAAGAGTATTTACGCAAGTCAATTGAAATGACGGAGACTATGCGCCGCGTCTCTTACAGCGTGGATCTCACGACCGCGTTCTCAGCGAGGATCCACAACCGTTACGAAAAATATATCGATTGTATGATGCGTAAACACCATGCATCACGATCGGAGAGTCTTGCGAGAGATGCGTTTGAAACTAGTGAGTTGGCGCGAGCTCGTTCGCTGACCGAATTGTTACGCGCGACGCAGGCAAATCTTTTCCCGGGACTAGACCCTCAAATCGCCGCACAGGAGAAGAGACTCCGGGGATATTTGCACAGTAACGAAAACATCAAAATCCGCCTGCTAAGCGGAAAATATGAAACAGCAGAACTCAAGGCGTTAGAGTCAGAATACCAGCAATTGAAAGCTGAGCACGATCGGCTCATCCAGGAAATTCGCGCGCGCAATTCAAGTTACGAACAGGTTATCCAACCAACTGCCTGGAACCTCTCAAGGATTCAGGAGCAAGTTGTTGCCGACGATCAGACTGTGCTTTTGGAATACAGTCTCGGCTCGGAGAAGAGTTATCTATGGGCCATCACACGTTACGGTATTAAGAGCTACGAACTGCCGGGTGAAAAACAGATTGATGACGTCGCTGGACGCGTTTACAAGTTGTTGTCGAAGCCTCCACTGGACCACACCGAAAGCGAATTATCCAGTGCAGTTCAGGAGTTGGCCCAGATGATTTTATCGCCCGCAGGGGAATACCTGAACAGTCAACGGATAATCGTGGTTCCTGATGGAGTTCTAAACTACGTTCCGTTTCAGATCTTGCCGTCGCCATCCGAGAACAAACCATTAGTGGAGAACAAGGAGATTATTTACGCACCCTCGGCTTCAATACTTGGTGAGTTACAACAGGAGGCCGCACACCGGCAACCGCCACCCAACGTGCTGGCGGCCTTCGGTGATCCTATCTTTGCCGCGGACTATTTGCAGGCCGGTGATGCGGAGAACAACGAAGGAGCCGTTGCTACCGCACGGTTGCGCTCAGCTTTGCGTGACACGGATCTTAATGGCGCCGCTTTCGATCCATCTGCCGTCACTCGTCTTTTTCATGCTAAACGTGAGTTAGACAGTTTGCGTGAAGTGGCTGGTGAACAGGCCCTGATCGTTAATGAATATGACGCGACCCGCGACCGTTTTCTGAATACTGATTTAACTCAGTTCGCAATACTGCACCTCGTCACACATGGTTTCTTCAATCCGAAACATCCGGAGAATTCTGGTTTTGTGCTTTCGGATATCAATCGCGAACAGAAACAAGTGGACGGTTTTGTGGGACTACGGGAGATCTACGAGCTCCGGGCGCCGGTTCTTTTGGTGGTATTGAGTGCATGCCAAACAGCACTCGGAGAGAATGTGCGCGGCGAAGGACTCACAGGCCTGACTCGCGGCTTCATGCATGCGGGTGCGGCGAGCGTTGTAGCAAGTTTATGGGAAGTGGACGACAGAGCCACGGCTGAGTTGATGAAGCTTTTTTACAGCAACATGCTGCAACGAGGAATGAAGACGGGCGAGGCACTACGCGCGGCGCAAAACAGTATTCGACAGCGGCCCGAGTGGCGCTCGCCGCATTATTGGGCGGCGTTCACATTGCAAGGCGAGTATCCTCACGCAATCCAGGCGAATTCCCAAGGACGCGTTCCGCAGTCACGCTCCACGTTATTAATCGTCGTAGGCTTGTTACTGTTGGCTGGCGCTGTCCTGTGGTTCCGGCATCACTTCAGCCTGCGTACGCCCAAGCATAAAGCCTAAGCTACTAATTCCTGGGGGCTTGCGCACCAGGCTTATCTCCCGCCTGCTTCGCAGGCTACATTCAACTTGTGCAAGCAGGCGGCGATGGCGGGTTATTTAGTTCGGAAGAGATATTCGCCCGGAATTAATTGTTCTGAGCCGTCATCCTTATTCGAGTAGAGCCTCAAAGCATAAAGCCCCTCAGGCACTTGCGCCCTCGGAACCACCACCACGACCGAACTTGCGTCGTGAGAAGTGACGTTCAGACTTTTAATCGCACGACGATCATCAAGCTCCGCGCGATAACTCGTCCCGCGTGTTACGCCTTGTGGAAGTTGGAGAGTGATTCTTAATTCTTCGATTTCGGGACTCAACTGGACGTTGTGGTATCGCGCATCGTTAGATGAACGCTGGCTGACGGTGCTGTTTAGACTAAAGGAATAAAATGTGGGTGATGCCTGGGTGCGACGAGAAACTTGCAAACCTATTCCTATAGCTATCACCACAACTGCCGGAACTGCGACCGCAACCGTCCAACGCCACTTCTGCAGAAAGGCTCCGAGTCGTTCAGAAAGTGTGAGAGGTTGTGGCTCGGGAACCGGGCGTTTCATGCACTGTAATGCAAGTGCAAATGTATGCCGCTGTCGTCCCTCAGGCGAGGCTAAGTAATGCTGCCCGAACCATCGAGACTCGGGTTCGGTGAGTTCGCCCGCGCAGTACTCCTCGATCAGTTCCCCCTTTGAGATTTCCAACTCTTCAAAGAGATCGTCCTCGAGCATGAGGCGCTCTTCGATGTTCTGCTGCTCCTCTTCCGTGAGGTGCCCCAGAAGATATTGTCGGACCCGCGCCTGATCATGGTTGCTAAGAGCCATTAAGAAGTTTGCTACTTTCCGGCCATCGGGGAGACCTTCTATTAGATATGGCTTCCACGGTCAAGGCGTTTCAGTCAGTAGGGGGCTGCCGTAAACGCCGTTCAACGCACTCCTTGAGGCGTGAATGGATATGACACACCTTTATTCTCAATGCGTTGCGCGAAATTTTCAATTCCTCGGCCAGTTTTTTTCGATTTTGAATCTTTTCCTGCTTTTCGCCTTGATGATATCGCAGAATTATACCTCGGTCTGCTGAGGGCAAGTTGTCGAGGCAATCATCGAGATATCTACATACCTGCTCGAGTTCGTCATGGTCAGGATTCGGTGTGGGAGGGTCCGGGAGAGGTTTCGGCTTGGGCGGGTGGATCTTTTTTGCGACTCCGTAAAAGTACAAGGCCGGATCGCCTACGTAGTTTTCCAGGAGCCAGTCAATTTTCGACAAGACTACGTTCACAGTCTGATCCGCGAGGTCTTCTGCTTCACAACATCCGCGACAGGCAAAGATCCTGATCAACCTGAGGCGGATTTTCTCATGTTTTTCGCCTGCTTTGTCGCGGTCAGGGTCGAGCCAGCGCAGTAGCTTCTCGAAGTTTTCCTGAGTTGGTCCCCCTTTGTTCATGCAGGCTGGTGTCGATTCCGGATGAAATTGCGAAGCAGCGAATGATAGATTCGCCAGGAAAAAGCAGTGCTTTGTAGCCGTGGATAAAACGGACAGCGAGAGCAGCGCGCAGAGTAATTGACTTAATTAGGAGATGTCAATCGGGGAAGACCGTAAATTTGAGGTAAATTTAAGCATTCAAGCCCGAAAGGTGCACAACGAGCACAAAGGAGAGTCAATGAAAAGCCCCACGGCAAACCGCCTGGTATTGATCAGCAGCGTCCTTTTCATCTCGGCACTGTATTCGTCGACCTATCCGCAAACACAAAAAAGCATTGAATCGCTGCCGAAACTCCTGTCCGTGCGCGAACAACAGGCCGTGCGAGAAAGTTGGTTGAAGAAACGGCTCGACACAATGCTGCTTCCGATGATGCGGCAACAAAAGATCGACATGTGGATCGTTACGAACGAAGAGTTTCATGCCGATCCTGTTACGGCTTATATCGCGCCTCCCATTCCTTATGTCGGCAGGCGCGATTTCTTTATCTTCGCCGATCGCGGTGGAGACAAACTCGACCGGCTGGCCGTGGTCCGTTATCCCGAAGAACACTTGAAGTACTTCTTCGAAGTGCTGAATCCTCCCGGCAGGGATATCGCTACAACACTGCGTCGTATTGTAGAAGAACGAAACCCCAAAACAATTGCTCTCAACATGGGAGGAACGCGCGGCGCAACAAATGGTCTTACGCATGATTCGTACAAGTTTTTAACAGAGACTCTCGGCCAGAACTACGCCTCACGTTTCGTGCCCGCCGCTCCGCTGATTGTTGAATACATGGACACGCGACTGCCTGAAGAACTCGAACATTATCGAACGGCTGTGGCGGTTACCGATATCCTGACGCAGCGCGCGTTTTCGAATGCGGTGATAACGCCCGGCAAGACCACCGTGGGCGATGTTCGTTGGTGGTTCCTGCAACAGGTGAACAAGCTCGGATTGGATGTTTGGTTCCAGCCTGATTTGCGCGTACAGCGACAGAG
>JAICGZ010000172.1 GCA_025922875.1 Pyrinomonadaceae bacterium | reverse complement strand
TCATTCGTAGCGCGATGCACTGGTAAGTCGTAAACGTACTGCAACAGAAGATCTCGCGCTTGCGCGCCGACAATGAATAAGCTCAACCGCTGACTTTCCGCGGCGCGCACAACTTGGCGAATGATGTTGACTTGTTCTGCCGGAAGCTTATTCGACAAGTCGCGCGATGTATTGCTCATAGATGATTTGCGCAGTTTCCAAATTGCGGTCGTTGGCTGTACTCACGAGATCGGCGTAGACAAGTAATGGCGGTGCTGTCTGAAGATTTTTTTCATCCCAGTGATCGAACTTCCAAAACCTTCGCAGTAATTCAACATCCCCATTCGGATCGCGCTGCAACCTCTCTTGCGCTTGCAGCTTGGGAAGATTTGACCCGGAGTAGATAGTGACCGTTTGAGGTTTCAGATACTTAGTTAGCAACTTCGCTGCAACTTCACCACCCCAGAACGCGTCCGAAGGCAAGTTCACCTTTTGCCACCAGTCATGTGCATGCTCAGTTCGGAAACGTCCAAGGATTAGTTTAGGACGAAGCTGTTCTGGATATGCAGAAGTCCACCGTTTGAGGAGTTCTTTTCTCTTCACTAGGCCTCTACCGCGAGCCCCAAGATCCAGAAGATGGCCCAGCGACTTAAGATCATTCATGATCCAATCGCGCTAGACGAAGTTGTGGCGCGATCATCGACAGTCGCGCCACACCAAGCCATTCTTGGTGGCGCGATTCCAATATGAAGAGCTTTGCCCGCTGTACGAGAAGAAGATCGTTGGTTGGAATGAAATCGTCGTTCAGTGGAAATGCGGAGGCCAAAGCAGCCCAAAATGTCACCGATTCGTCACTCGACTCTCTGCGAATCGATGAAAATCGATATCAAATGCTGCTAAAGAAATTGGTCTGGCAATCACGATGTTACGAAGAAAGTCGACTTGATGACGCTTCATTTGCAACTGTTCGCTCATTCGCATTCCGGTTCCGAGTGCGACTGTTACGATCGTCTGTAAATGAGCGGTTTCTTTTAACTTTGTGATAGCTTTCTCATCTAGGTCATTATTAACCCTCCTCCAACATTACTATCTCAGCCTGAGAGAAACTACCTAACATGCCCACTCCATTTGCCAAATACATGTGCTATTTTAGCAATAGGCAACCATCCAAAGTTCGAGCAGAGGGCGTTTAGCTTAATTTCGTGCGGCAAGCTCTTGTTGAAGAGGCCGCAGATCCCACACAAACGCTAAGTAGCTTTGTCCTGGAACACAATTCGTGAATCGTCTTAAAACGGGAGGAGCCCTCATGTCTCAGAGACATTCCTTTGCGGTTTTGATCTACGTTTCTCTGCTCGTACTTCTGCTGCCGGTTCAGGAACTACAATCAACCTTTGCGGCGATCGGCTTCAACGGTCCTCCAGTTGCGGTCGACGACAACTACACCGTTCACAACCAATTGCTATTGTCACCTATGACGAACGACTATAACCCGGAGGGGGATGGTCTTAGCTTCAACGCTATTGAAAGCCAGCCGCAACACGGTCAATTATTCATCTACACGACCGGTTCCTACACCTATCGGGCGGCGTACGGGTATACCGGTTCCGACACGTTTACTTATTCGATAAAAGACTCAGCTAACAACATAGCCACCGCAACCGTTTACATCACTGTCGTAAATCAACCGCCTGTTGCGGTGACTGACTCCTATACGGTCCATCATCAGTTATTAATAACCCCTCCCGGAAACGACTACGATCCGGAAGGCGATGGGGTGTCGTTCGATAGTATCGTGACGCAGCCGCAGCACGGCACGCTGTTCCTGTACAACACAGGCACTTATACCTATCGTGCCACCTATGGTTATGTAGGGGCAGACAGTTTCACTTACAAGATCAAAGACGGCCTTGGACTCTATGCGACGGGAACCGTAAACATTAACGTCGTCAACCAGGCTCCAGTTGCCGTTCCGGATTTTTATCTAAAAACAGGGCCATTGCTAATTACACCCACGGAGAACGATTTTGATCCCGACCCTGACTCTATTAGTCTTCAGAGCATCGTGACTCAGCCGCAGCACGGCACACTCAGCGTCTACGTAACGGGAACGTATACATATTCACCTACGGGAGGCTACACGGGATTCGATAGTTTTACGTACCGCGTCATAGATAGTCTCGGAGCTACAAATGAAGGAACGGTTACTTATTAGTCCTTTCACAGGCGCCGCCCGCAGCACCAGTGCCTCATGACTGCGGTGCTCCTTCAGATCCTCCAGGCCCTTCATGTTTCAGTGCCGGCACGGGTGGGCTCCAACAGCAACCAGGTGGGCCAGGCGGAGCGTCTGGACCAGCGTGGCGTGACCCGGTGAACCTTGCAAGTGGCCGTGAGCATTACACACCCGAACCCGATCTTTTTATATACAACCCGAATGGTCCGGCTGTTAATTGGCAGCGTGGTTATGTCGGCAACCGCGCTCTTGGGGATCCTTCGGGTTATGGATCACCTGGTCTATCTCGCGGTTGGGTTCATAGTTACGACATGAGCATTCAGGGATGGTCAAACAATTGGTGGCCGCTAAAAATGACGTATCCCAACGGCAGCAGTGAGTCGTTAACGCCTGTACTGAGCGGAGGCCAACCTACCGGCGCGTTTACCACTGCTACGGGCGCGCCTTACCGCGTTGAAGGTGTTCCCGGGACTCCTACAGGTAAATGGCAATCAGTTACTGTTACGTGGAAAGACAATACCAAATGGAAATTTACGTTGAACTCGGGAGATACCTATGCCTTAAGTCAATTGACCAATCGAACAGGTCAGACACTCAGCTTCACCTGGAACAGCAGCCGGCAGCTAACACAGGTAACTGATCAGGGCAGTAGCACCACATTGCTCACACTCGCATATAGCGGCGGAAAACTCGCAACCGCCACTGACGTCTACGGGCGTCAGATCAGTTATGTGTTCTCAACTGGCAGCGGCACCGTGCCCAGCATGTTGCAATCAGTTTCACAGATCGTCGCGAGCGGCACGTCAAATCCACCAACGCACTGGACCTATACATATGACCTGAACAAAGGTCAACAACTTAGCACGATCACAGTTCCCAGTCCGACCGGAACCGGTAACAGCACGGCTACGATCAACTACGACTCGATAGGTCGCGTAAGCTCGCTGGTCGATGCTAATGGCAACCAGCGAGTTTACACTTACAATTCCGGCACTACCCTCGTTCAGGTAAAAGACTCCGCGAACAACGTGGTCCTATCCTGGACCCAAAAATTCAGTACCAGCCGCCTTGATACAGGAATCACCGACGCCATCAACCACAGCACCACCATGGCCTATGGCGACGCCAACAATCCATTGAAACCCACGAGCGTGACCGATCGAAACGGTCACGTTACGACCTACACGTATGATTCCTTCGGAAATGTGGTAACGGTCACTACTCCTCGAGTGACGACAACCTATACCTGGTCCTACACGAATTTTCCGCTCGGACGATTAACGAGTATTCAGGAGGGAACTAAGCCGGCAACCACGTTCACTTATTATGAACCCAGTGGTCTGCTAAATACCGTCACAAGGCCAAAACCGAATAACGCTACCGGGACGACAACCACGACGTATACGTATGACAGTCTCGGGAATATCCTCACTATCGTCGAGCCCGGCAACAACGCCGCCACTTCAATTACAACCACGATCAATTACACGACCGATGGAGGGTATTCGCAGCCGGCTAAGGTCGGTCAGCCACTGACAATTACAGACAACCTTAGTCACGTAATCCATCTGCGGTACGACACGCAGGGTAGAGCCACGTCAGTAACTGACGCACTCGGCAACCAGACGGATTTTTCTTACAACCTGGCCGGGCAGTTGTTGACCACGACCAATCCGGCGACCGGTCAGACCGGCAGTGGCAATAGTTACAACACCAATGCGTATCTCTACGTGGGCGGGCCTTTGACGAGCACGACGTTTTACAACGAGAACAATACGCAAGTGCGACAGGTAAACCGCACTTACGGACTCGAAGGTGAGTCGCTAACAGTTTCAGGCAGCACTGAGCCGGTGACGTATACCTATGACGCCCTTTACCGGCTGAAGACTCTCAAAGATGGGAACAACAACACAACTACTTATGCCTACAACAACGTCGGTTTGCTTTCGAGCATAACAATGCCCGGCAATGAGCTAACGCAGTTCACTTCCTATGACAACGACGGCAACCTGTTGCAGCGTATCGATGGCAACAATGTCACGACGAATTATGTCTATAATGATGCTCAAAGTTTCTTGACTGACATCCAATACCCGGCAACAACTAGTCTTAATGTTCACTTCACCTACGACAGCTTTGGCCGTCGTTCAGGAATGACCGACAGCACCGGAAGCCATAGCTATACCTATGGCAATCTCGATGAGCTGTTGAGCGCTACGACGACCTACACCGGCGTGGCGGCTAAGAGCATTTCGTATTCTTATTATCTCGACGGCAGCCGTGAGAGCATGACAACTCCGGCTGGAACTTTTAATTACAGTTACGATGCAGCAGGCCGTCCCGCGAGCATGACGAACCCTTTTAGCGAGACCACAAGTTGGTCCTATCAGAACAACAACTTGTTGCAAACCCAGACTTTGGCGAATGGTGCGACTGCTACTTATACGTACAACGCTCTGGGCCAGGTCACCCGCTTGCTGAATGAAATTGGCAGCACCACCATTTCCGATTTCAGCGGCATTGCTTACGACGGCGTCGGTAATCGTACGTCGATCACAGCCAGTATTCCGGGCGCAACCTCATTGAATGGTACGACCACTTACACCTATGACAACCAGAACCAACTTACTCAGGAGAGTTCAACCCGAACTGGTGGTTTTACAGACAATTTCGCCTACGACTCCGCGGGAAACCCGACGAGTTTCAAAGGCGTGTCCAAGACGTATAACACAAATAATCAGCAGACCGGCACGGCATACTCCTATGACGGCAACGGCAATCCCACTTCGTATAACGGAATAACGCTGACCTTCGATCCTGAAAGTCACCTGACCGCGTACGGAACATCGCTCACTGCTGGCTACACGGGTGACGGCGTGCGCGCGTGGAAGCAGAACTCATCTGGACGCACCTATTTTCTCTATGATGAAGCGTCGCCAATTATCGAAATGGATGCCACTGGTGCGGTGATCGCGACAAACTCATTCACCTCAAATGGACTGGTATCGCGTCGTAACGGAACCGTTGACGAGTTCTACAGCTTCGATCCGGAAGGTAATATTGCTCAGCGCACTGATGATAATGGCAGCGTCTTGAATAATCCTGTCTTCAGTGTTAGCGGTACTCCGCTCGGAGGGACCGCGCTGGACGTATTTGGGTACCGAGCCCAATCTGGTTACCTGTCTGACACCGAGACAGGGCTTCAACTCTTGACCGAGCGTTATTATGACTCTTCCACTGGCCGATTTCTGACGCGAGATCCAATCGGATATGGCGGCGGTATCAACCTCTATGCTTATGTTGCCAATAATCCGGAAAACGAAGTGGATCCAGATGGGCTGGCACCAAAGGACAAGTGGTATGGTTACAAGAACAGAGATTTTCATAAGTGGTTCCACAGATGCTGGAAGGCGCCCGGAGACCCCGACGCCTCCAAAGAAGAGATCGAAGAGGCATATCAGGAATGGGTCAGTCGGGGGTCACCAAAAGGCGGAAAGTGTTGGGGAGGAAACCCGGAACCTGAAGCTTGCAAGAATCTGATGCCGGAGGAGGCTCGCCGGCGAACGATGCAACCCGGCGCCGATGAGTTGAGAATGTACTCAGAGTCTAACAGGCGAATGGAGACCGTTTGGACGTCAGTTGCGGCAGGCGGTACTGCTATCGTTGTGGTGATGACAGCACCGCCGGCTGCGGCCGCGGCACTCATACGAGGTCTCATGCGCGTGGGGCCGGTCCTCCGCACGGCGCCGGTGCATTAGCAAAGAGTCATTTCCCGGTGGCTTTGCTATCTTATTGTGCTTTCGTTGTACAGAAGCAAGACGGGTCACTATGCACGAATATACGGTTGAACTCAGAATCAGCGGAGCCGAGTTGGCTCCAGATACAATAACGCAAGCCTTGGGGCTTGAACCCTCGCTCGTACGGCAAGTGGGTGAACACAGGGGTGCGGGGACGGTATGGGATAAAGCTCTGTGGGGCTATAACGGATTTCCAGGCGATACTACAAAGTCGTGGGCGTCACTTGAAGATGGTTTAACTTTTGTCCTTGACAGATTAGAGCCTCTTCGTAGCGAAATCGACAAGTACATACGGAAATACGACGCTGTATGGTGGTGTGGGCACTTCCAATCGAGTTTTGACGGCGGGCCGACGTTGTCTGCGAAGTTAATGCGAAGGTTGGCCGACTTTGGAGTTGACCTCTACCTCGATAATTATTTCATAGACTCAGGCTCACGTAATGACTGAACCGTTGACGAAAGGTTGCTGTGAGTGTCTGATCCTTCCAAACCGACGTCTAATAGACGAACGCCATCAGGCACATAATCATGAGCAGCGTTTTCATACTCGGCGATCTGATCGGCTAAACGCTTCTGAGTTTGTCGCCATTCTCTTGCCTTATGTTCATACCCAACGCGAGTGTGATCACAGACACAAAAGCATAAAGCGGGCTTTTGAATAGAAACCGTAATGCGTAACTAAAGTCTTGCGTCATGTAGTCCTTTGCCGTGACGCCGCCGCCTGCGCCCGAACAATTCAGCAGAACCATTGAGACTCTTTAGGCTGAAAAGGCGGGATTAAAACCTAAGTGTTTGAGGGGGCGGTGAGGTGCTGTTGGAAGAGTCTCGCTGACGCTTCGAGAAAATCGTACGAAGTGACGATACCCACTAGCTGATCGCCCTCAACCACCGGCAGACAGCCGACACGATTGCTGCGCATGATTTCGATGGCCTCCAGTGATGACGTAGCAGGAGAAACCGTGACCGGGTTCGGTATCATCAGTTCTCGCACCGTCGTTGTACTGCCATCACTGTTCGCGCGGTATCCTTTAGCGAGCATTCGCAACATGCCACGATGAGTTACCAGACCAACTAGTCGACCTTCCTGATCCTCAACAGGCACGTGCCGGATGTGTCGCCAGTCCATCACACTCGCGGCCAGATCGATCAGGTCGTCAGGACTGACGGTGAATAGGTCGGTTGACATGAACTGGCCGACCGTACGATAGCATTGTTCCCATTCATCAGCCTCTGGCTTCTCCACCGTGGTCCACTGAGAAACGGGTTGACCCTGCTTTTGACTTGCCAACATCGCTGACGTCAGCTTTCTCTGGCGCGCGTCTCTTGAAACCGAGCTGTCCATGGCAGTCAGCGACTTCATGATCCAGGCCGCGCCTGTTTGGCGACTCCGCGTGCGCTCTTCGATGATGCCGAGATATTTGTCAATGTCTTCGCTCGTTACGTTCGCACCGCTCAATCCTTGCCTGGCGATCGGAATCAGGTGGTCCAGGATCAACGAAGATGCGCTGTGCCTTTGTCCATCAATCCACTGGAATTGAGCGTCGAGCCCATGCCTTGCAGCATGGAAAAAATTCATCTTTGCATCATCGAAGGCCATTCGCTTTGCGATCTGGCCGTAAGCCTGCGGAATCGCAGCCATCAAGCCGGTAAAGAATGCCGCATTGGCAATTTCGTCGACAATTGTTGGACCAGAAGGCAGCGCGCGATTCTCAATTCGCAGATGTGCCTTTCCATCAATCACGCCATAGCAGGCCCGATTCCATCGCCACACGGTGCCGTTGTGCAGGCGTAAAGCTGAAAGCGAAGGCGTCTCACCACGTGCGAGGGCAGCAAACGGATTCTCATCAGGTTGAGTGATCATGATCGGACGAAAACGAGTGATCTGATCGTGAAAGAGTTCAACGATGGAATGATCGAGCCAGCGATCGCCGAAGGTGACGCGCGTTGGCTGGTTGCGCGCGAGTTGCGGACGGGAGCGCTCGTCTGTCGAATGCTGAAACAGGGCCACACGTGTTTCCTGCCACAAACGTTGACCAAACAGCAGCGGCGAATTTACGGCGACAGCCAATACTGGCGCCGTTATCGCCTGCGCTGCGTTGTAATGGTTGGCGAATTCTTTTGCGTTACTTTGAAAGTGGACCTGGAAACTCGTGTTGCACGATTCCATCATGATGTTGTCGTGCGTCAGGTGCAGCTCGTCCAGGCCTTTGATGTGAATGGACAGTGGCCCGCCACGCATCCGGATCACGCCTCGATTCAGTTCGTGATAACGCGCGATCGGCGTGAGATTATCCAGAGTCAGATCCGACTTTTGCAGTGTCGGTAAAATGCCGGAGAGAAGAACATCCGCATCCTGAGTTGCGGCACTGTTGCGCGCAAGCTCGATCAGCTCCTGAAGTTCCTTTTCCATGAGGCTGAAACAATTATTCTCGAGTTTGAGTGGAGTGAGATTCGCTTCGAGATTGAAACGCGCGATCTCAGTTGTCAGTCGCGCGTCGTTTGCGTCTTTGAGAACTTCCAGTGAAACAGGAGCCGGTCTCAGATAGCGATCGATCAGAAACATCTCCTGCTCCGCTCCGATGCGCGTGACACCGCTCTCGACTCGATCGTCTCCGAGCATGAACGCGAGCGCGCGCAAGTCTTCCAAGAGTGCCTTCATGAAGACTTGTGCTTTCTTCTCGTCGACGTGTTGTTCGACCTTATGCTCTCCCATTTATTCCTTTGCCTAAAACAGTACGCGGCGGTAAGCGCAATGTGCATGCCGTGGAAGCCGGTTGAATTTGGCGGAAAACTTCGGTTTCGCAGGTTGTGACTGGGAAAAGTTCACCAATGAAGCGGAAAAGCTCGCAGTAGTCTTCTGCTAAGCAGCCGCTCCACGTTTGAAAAGCAGTGAATAAATAAGACCCAGAGTAACAACGAGCCAACCTGCAAGCGCCAGGTAGACAAAGTAACGCGGTATAACAAGCAACTGCGGAAAGTTTATTGCTCTCGCTAGTTGAATCGTGCAGACGGTATACATCCCAAAGGGAAACACCATGCCCCAATATTGCGGATCGTATCGCAGCGGAAATCTTTTATAGACGTGCCGCCAGAAACCGAGGATGAGCAGCAATGGAATCCACCATGTACCGGCGGCCCAAAAAAAGAGACTAAACCCTTTCAAAAAAGGCATGAGGTCGTTGAGGACGGGCCAATCGGGCGCGGCAATGATCAGGCGGGCGCCGGCCAGAGTCGTAATCGCCACGGCTCCCATGTTTATCCAGTAAGGCGGCGTGAGCGAAATTGTCGTGAGGTTAACAAAAGTGAACCGGTAAAAAATGAGCGTAATCAACGGAATGTAAAGCATCGACCCCAGCAGGAACATGCAAAGCGTAAAGAACAGAATCGGCTCCCGGTAAGCGCCAAAATAATCGACCAACAACGTTCCCAAAACTGAAACTGACTGCGTAGCTACAACCGCAAGTAGCCACGCGCCATTCAAGCCCCCTTCAATGGACGGCTTATTCTCACGTACAGTCATCGCGGTGAAGAAGCTGTACATGATGACTGCCCACAAGATTAGACCAATTAACCAAAGCAGTGAGGCAATGCGAAATTGACTGGCAACGATAAGCAGTTCGCTGCCCAGTACACTTGTTCCTGCGACGATCGTAAAGAAACCCGGACCACGCAGGTGATTGTTGATGTCGTCCTTTACGCGACCAAAGAACAGGACAAGTCGTAACAACAGGAGTAACCAGAGAAGGCTATATGCAACGATATTGACAACCAGGAGGACGACCGCGAGGGTCTTCATTTCCAGCAGATAACACGCGATGGAAATGATTCCCGTCGCCATTACCAGCGCGAAGTATCCGGGGAACAAATCGGCCGCGGCTTGTAAGATAAAGTTCCTGCGGTTTGCGGGATCAGTCATCAAGGTAGTCCGGTTCTTCGTCACATTTTTTGCAGTCAAGTTCGAACCCGACGCGAGTATCGCGACCTTGCGGGGTAAGAACCCATTCGCGTGTCGTCAGCGGCGGATCATGTCTAACGTGTTGCCGGTGACCGCATTCCAGAATGGCGCGCCAGTGGCCCTCTTCGTCCTTTTCAAAGTCAGTGATTCTCTGTTTCATTGGACCTTGACTGAGTCCGTATGTAGCCAGTGCTCGTCTTGCGGCGGGAGACGGGCCGCCACCAACGAATAATTGAAACCGTGATGATTAAACAGACGCCCGAAGCAATCACTAGCGGCATAAGTACGGAATAATTTCGCGCGAGGGCTGCATCGACGGTCGCAGCCAGGATCCAGAGCTGAGCGATATTGATCATGACGAGCATGATCAGTCGTGCCTGCCATACGGCGGCGTGATGATGCTCGGATCGGCGTTGGCTCGCAGAAGTTCTGCTTGATGCTTCAGCTTGCATGTTCTCCACCCGTAGGCTTGCGACCGGTAGCCCAAACTTGACCGTCGCGGATCTCTACTTCGATAGTGTCAAGGGCGCGCGGCGGCGGACCATAAAGAACGTTGCCGGTTGCAACGTCGAAAGCGCCCTCGTGACATGGACATTCAAGACGCTGATGATCTTGTGAGTAGTAAACAGGACAGGCCAGATGCGTGCATTTCTGACCGTAAGCGTGGTACTCACCGTTTGCTGTTTTAATCAGGATTGCTGAATCGCGTTCAGTCGGATAGTTAAAATTCAAACTGGTATTCGGAGCGAGGGCTTCAGCGCCGGTTATTTGTGCGGCAGAGAACGACTCCGTCTCTCGCGCGTCAATGACTGCCTTGACCGCAAAGCCACCCGTTGCGACAAACAGAGCCGCCGACGTCAAGCCGAGAAAATTGCAAAACTCACGACGCGTGACCTGCGCTTCTTCGGCACGCTCATACGGAAACTCCGCCTGAAACGGCGCGGTCGCCGTACGGACATCGTCTTCGTCAGAAAGTTTCTTGCTCATAAATTTTTGTGCCTCTAAAACTCGTTCGCTTTATCCGACTGTTCAACCTGCGTATCGATCCAGGATTCCGTTGTCGGTGTTTGCTCACCGGCTCGTGACAGCATTCCTTCGAAAACTCCACAACCATCAATCTTCACTTCATCCGCGCCGGTCGGCAGCATTAAGTAAACTTTTGTTTCCACCTCTTGATTACCAAACACGTGAACGTTCACGGGCTTAGTGCGTCTTAGCGGCACGATCTGTTCATACTTTCCGAACGAAATAGCACCTGTCGGGCAAACGCTCGCGCACATCGGTTTCAATCCTTCGGATGAACGGTCGTAACACATGTCGCACTTCATCTGCAGATGCATTTGTGTGTTGTACTTTGGCACTCCAAATGGGCACGCGTTTACGCAGTTTCGACAATCGAGACAACGCGGCTTCAGCGCAGACATCACTACACCGTCGTCTGAAACCTTGATCGCATCCGCCGGACAAACGAGGGCGCACGTCGGTTCGTTACAATGCATGCACACGGTCGGCATCGTTGCCGTCGTCTCAGCACGGTCAAGGTAATCGACAAAAATCATCGAGTAGCCTTTGTGCGTAGCGCATTCGCGGCACGCGGCAACACAAGCCCGGCAGCCAATGCAACGCTGCGGATCGATGAACATCGTCTCTTCCATTAACCTTTTCTCACCTCACTCAACGAAGCTCCTTTTCGCTGTTGGCCCATGATCGGCAACTGCCGGGAATGAATCTTTTCAATTCGCGCCGCGCAGGCTTTAAACTCCGGAATCTTCGATACCGGATCTAAAGCAGGAATTGTGAGCTGGTTTACCGCGAGTTGTTCACCCCAATGGTACGGGATGAAAATCGTATCGGATCGAATCGTGCGCACAACCAACACTGGAAATATTCCTTCACCACGGCGCGATACCACGCGAACGCGTTCGCCATCGTTGATGTTCAGCCTCATCGCAGTTTCAGGATGAACTTCCACGTATGGTTCAGGACATTGCTCGACCAGAAAACCGATGCGTCTTGTTTGATTGCCGGAAAGATACTGATAGACCACGCGACCACTCGTCAGGATCAGCGGGAACTCCTCGTCAGGCACTTCCGTTGGTGGCTTGTATTCGATGGCGTGAAATTTGGCTTTGCCGTCGGCGTGGTAAAAGCGATCTTCAAACAAGCGCGGTGTTCCGGGGTGATCTTCAGTTGGGCAGGGCCAAAAGATACCGTTGTTCCGCTCGATTTTTTCCCACGTGATTCCGAAGTAATCGGCATTGCCGCCTTTGGAAGCGATTCGCAACTCATTGAAGAGGTCTTCCGGTGAGTCGAATTTGAAGTATTTCTCACGGCCCATCCGTCGCGCGATCTCCCGAATAATCCACCAGTCAGCTCGCGCTTCGCCCGGTGAATCGTTGGCTTTATTGATTTTTACGACGCGCCCCTCGCTGTTACAGGTCACACCTTCATCTTCGCTCCACGCTGAGCCGGGTAACACAACATCGGCATAGCGCGCGCCTTCGGACATGAAGAAGTCTATACAAACATAAAAGTCGAGTCCTTCAAGTGAACGACGTACCTCGTTAGTGTCAGGAAGACTGACCATCACGTTGTTGCAGATGGAAAGCAGACCTCGAATCTCGCCCTCGCGCATCTTCGTAAACATCTCGACTACGGAGACGCCGGCCTGTGGCAGCTCTTCTTCCGGCAACCCCCAGACTTCGCATACATGTTTGCGATGTTCAGGATTCATGATCGAACGCTGACCGGGAAGTTGATCGGCCTTCTGGCCGTGCTCGCGTCCACCCTGGCCATTTCCCTGCCCCGTGATCGTTCCATAACCACGACCGGGCGCGCCGATCTTTCCAGTCGCTAAGACAATGTTTATGTAGGAGAGGACATTGTTGACTCCATTCGAGTGATGCTCGATGCCTCGAGCATGCATCAGCATGGCGGTATTCGCGCGACCGAACATTCGCGCAGCCGCGATAATTTTTTCCGCCGGCACACCACTAACCTGCGATGCAACTTCAGGCGGATAGCGCAACGCCAACTCGCGCGTTGCCTGCCAATCATTTGTGCGTGAGTCAATGAATTCCTGATCGATCAGGTCCTCCTGGATCAGAACATGAAGAATTCCATTAGCAAGCGCGACGTCAGTGCCCGGCTTTAACTGAAGATGAAGATCGCCTTGACGCGCCGTAGGCGTTTCACGCGGATCGACGATGATCCAACGCCCGCCGTTGTCGCGCTGCTGCCACAGAAACTTATTCAGCACGGGAAAGGTCTCAGCGCAGTTCGACCCGGCGATCAGCAACACCTCAGCCAGCGGAATATCGCTCCATGGATTCGCAGCGCGGTCGATCCCAAAAGCCTTATTGTTCCCTGCGGCCGCGGAGACCATGCAGAGCCGGCCGTTGTAATCAACGTAACGAGTACCAAGCCCAGCGCGCGCAAACTTGCCCATGAGGTAGGTCTTCTCAGTCGTCAAAGACGATCCCGAATAGACGCCAATCGAGTCCTTACCATGAGCGTTTTGCAGTTCTTTGAACTTGCTAACAACGAGATCCAGCGCTTCATCCCACGACGCGCGTTCGAAGCGTCCGTTTCGTTTAATTAGCGGATGCAGCAATCGATCGGGATGGTGGACTTGCAGGTAAGCCGTGACGCCCTTCGGGCAGAGCCGGCCTTCATTAACCGGAAAATCGTAACGTGGCTCAAAACCAACAACATGATTTTGTTCGACCAGCAGGTTC
>JAICGZ010000171.1 GCA_025922875.1 Pyrinomonadaceae bacterium | reverse complement strand
GCCACGAATCCCGCAGACTTCGCGAGCGCATCGCCGGTGGCTTCAAGCACGTTCTCGTCCGTCGTTACTTCACGCTCCTCACCCTTTGGAGAATAGACTTTTACCGTCCTCCTACCGTCGCGAGTAGTGACAACGACCTTCGATACGTGTGGGTTATTTTTGAAAGTTCTGGTTTCAGTTTTTGTTCCGTCTGCGTTGACGCTTGTGGTGATCTCGGAATTGTCGGGCGCCGGCACCGGGCTGGCGCTTGCGGCGGCGCCCTGGTCGGCGCCATTATTCTGAGCGCAGCCTGCGGCGAGCGCCACAAGCAATAGCATTGTCAACAAACAAATCTTCTTAGTCACGCTTCTTCTTTCCTCCTAACTCGGAAAAGCTCTGGAGCGTAAATTGGCAAGCAACGTGCCAATATGTGTTTGGGGTTGACGCTATTGTTACGCCGCCGCGTTGATTAGACAAGTGACGAAGCATCGCAAAGTGAGACGATACCGGCGTCGGAGCGCCTAATTACGGTACGCGCATAATCACGGATCTGAGCAAACGCCCCCTGATTTTTCATTGACTTTCGCCCTGAATTCCTTTAGAAGCACTCCTACGCTGCCGGTAAACTTCTTCAAGGCTTTCACTGTTTGAAACGAAACAATCAACTTCCCCAAGGAGCCCTTTTCATGCGCAGACTGCTTATTATTGCGATAGGCGCTTTTCTTCTTGCCGTTACGCTGCTCCCGATGCAGCCGCGATTTGTGGTGACCGCGGTATCGGACGGCGAACGACTGGCGATGCTCAGCAAACCGGCAGTCGTCCGTATTGTTGACGGCGTCGCTGGTCAGATCCGCCTCGAGCTTCCCGGCTATACGCCCTCGACGTTCAACGTCTCGCACGTCGCTCTTGGATCAGGGTTCTTCATCAGCCCCAACGGCTACGTCGCAACGAACGCTCACGTCGTCTCCACGACCCGCGAAGGCGAAGACAAAGCCAAGCAGGCACTGTTCTGGCAGATGGTTCAACAGATCGGTCAGCAACTCGGCCGCGACCCGCGGACGCTGAACCACAACCTTATCGACCAGCACAGCACGCTCGTAAGTTTTCAAAAATTCCACCACGTCATCATCCCGGACGGCAGCTCCTATCCGTTTGAGATCAAACAGTACGGCGCGCCCGCAGGATCGAGCGCGGATCAGGGCAAAGACGTGGCGATCGTGAAGATCGAAGTCAAAAACGCCCCGATCCTGAAAATGGGCGATTCCGATCGTGTTCAACTTCAGGACCCGGTTACGGTCGCGGGATATCCTGGCGCCGCCGATACGTTCCAATCGGGAATGCTGAGCGAGAAATCCGCGTTGCAGTCCACTTTTAATCCGGGAAACGTCTCGTCGCGAAAGCAGGCGGCGAGCGGCGCACCCATCCTGCAAATCAGCGCCCCGGCAACACACGGAAACTCCGGTGGGCCAGTCTTGAACAGTCAAGGCGAAGTTATCGGGTTGTTGACTTTCCGCGGCGACACAGTAAACGGACAGGAAGTGTCGGGCTTCTCCTTCGTCGTTCCGTCAAACACCGTGATGGAATACGTGAAGAGCGCCGGTGCGGAAAACAAAGAAGGACCGACTGATACGGTGTTCCGTGAGGGCCTCGAGTATTACTGGAGCGATCAGTATTCGTCAGCGATCCCGAAATTCGAAGAAGTAAAGCGGCTGTTTCCACAGCACTCGGAGATCGAAGGCTTAATCCAAAGCAGCCAGCAAGCGAAAGCTGAAGGACGCGAGAAGTCCGGGATTTCGATGTGGCTGGTCGGCGGAGTCGTCGGCTTTCTGCTTTTCATCGGATTCATTCTGATCGTCATCATAGTCATCGTCGTACTTTTGAAGCGGCGTAAGAAGAAGGGTGGCTCACCGGCCCCGGCGCCAGGCGGAAGAGCACATCCCGCGCCTTCGCCGGCACCGTCACCCGCGGCATATTCACCGTCGCCGGTTCATGCATCGCAACCACCACCGCCGCCTCCGGCGCCTGTATCGCCTCCGATGCCACACGTCATGGCCGGTGATCAGGGTATGACTGTCGACTTGTCGCGCACCATCGCAATCACAGCCGATGGCGATTCGTTTAAACAGAACTACGGATCGATCCGGTTTGTTTCTGGTCCACTTTCCGGACAACAGTTCCAGGTGAAAGCGGACGGGGATTTCATCGGACGTGACGGTGGTTCGTCGCAGATCGTGATCGGCGATCCGCGCATCTCAAAACGGCATGTGTGGATCGGCGTCAGAGGCGGGCGCGTCGTGATCGAAGATCAGAATTCGCGCAACGGAACGTTCGTCAACGATCCCCGTTCAGCGCGTGTGACGGAAACTTCGCTGAACGCCGGCGACACAGTGATCCTGGGCGAATCCGACGTCGCGCGATTCGAGTTCCAAGCAAACTAGCTGACGACTTTTGGAAAGCTGGTGTCGAAGAGTGTGACGAGATCTTCGGCGGAACATGGGCGGCTGAAGAAATAACCCTGAATTTCATCGCAGCGGAGTAACTGAAGGAAACGAAGTTGCTCCGCTGTTTCTACGCCTTCCGCAATAACCTTCAAACGCAGGTTGTGCGCGAGCGTAATGATAGCCATGACCAGCGCCGCGTCGTCGGGATCCGTCGTAGCGTCCCTCACAAACGACTGATCGATCTTCAGCACGTCGATCGGTAAACGTTTTAACGAAGCAAGCGACGAAAACCCGGTACCAAAATCGTCGATCGAGATGTTGACTCCCATGCTCTTCAGACGATTCAACACGCCCGCCGCGAATTCGGCGTTGTGCATGATTGAACTTTCTGTCAGTTCCAAATCCAGATTTCGCGGACTTAGACCAGTCTCATCCAGAATCCGGATGATCGTTTCCGACATATCGCGATCGTGAAACTGACGAGCCGAAATATTCACCGACATCTGAATCGGCGCAAACCCGCGGTCCTGCCATTCCTGGTTCTGCCGGCACGCATGACGCAAGACCCACTCGCCAATCGGCACGATCAAGCCCGTGTCTTCCGCCAGCGGAATAAACTCTGACGGCGAAACAAGCCCGAGTTGCGGATGCTGCCAGCGCACCAGCGCCTCAACACCCGTAATCGCCAGCGAGTCAACCGAAACCCGCGGCTGATAGTGCAGCAGGAACTCCTCGTTCTGAATCGCGCGCCGAAGGTTTGTTTCCAAGGCCAGCCGCCGTGTCGCCAGCTCATGCATGTCCGCGGTATAAAACTGGTAATTCGCACCGCCGGATCGTTTCGCTTTGTAAAGCGCGGCGCCGGCGTTCTTCAGCAGCGTTTGACTGTCGTCGCCGTCGAAAGGAAACAAACTGACGCCCACGCTCGCTGTCGCATAGAGTTCCTGTCCCGGAAGATCAAACGAGAATCTCAACACCTGCGACAGCATGCCGATGGTTTCCGTGATGTCGTCGGTCCCGTCGATCTGCGTCCGCAACAGCGCAAACTCGTCGCCGCCAAACCGGGCGACCGTGTCTGACTTGCTGATACAGCTCTTCAAACGTTCGCCAAACTCCCGCAGCAAACTGTCGCCCGGCACATGGCCCAGCGAGTCGTTGACCTTCTTGAACTGGTCCAGTGAAATAAACAGCACGCCCAGCGACTGGTCCTTCGCTCGGGCGATCGCGACCGCCTGCGTTAGTCGATCTTCAAAAAGCGCGCGGTTCGGCAGTTGTGTGACCGTATCGTAGTACGCCAGCCAGTCGACTTCCGCGGTCCGTTGCTGCAACAGGTTTTCGATCTGTTCCTTATAAAGCCGCTTCTCCTGCAGCAGTGCGCTGTGCTTCAACGCGCGCTCGACTGACGCTTCGACGTGGCGAATGTCGATCGGCTTGGTGATGTAATCAAAAGCACCGACGCGGAGCGCCTTGATTGCAAACTCGATATCCTGGTTGCCGCTGATCATCACGACCACTGTGTCAGGCGCAATCGAATGGACGCGCGGCACCAGCTCGAGGCCGCTCATTCCGCCCATGTCGATATCGCTGATTACGAGGTCGAAAGTTTCGTGAGTGAGTGCGGAGAGTCCGTCTTCTGCTGAACTTGCTTCAGAGCAGTGATAAACCGATCCAAGCAAGTCGACCAGCAGACTTCTAATCTGCCATTCGTCATCGATGATGAGGAGTTTGGGCCTCTGAGATTGCCGAGGATTCATGCCTTCGTCTTTACAGCCCTTTGCACTGACCAGGCACCCACGGCTCACGTAAAACGCGTTCGTAACTTCCCTTCACTTCGGCGAGGTGCCAACCTTTTCGCTGCCAGATCGAGCCGTCCGAGTATTCGATGCGATTGATCAGCACGTTTTCTTTGAAACGAGTTTTGTCTGCCAGCGCGCCGACGCTGACGACGTCGCTTGGTCCAGCGAGACTAAAACCTTCGAGCTCTTTGTCCTTATCGGGACGAATGTTCACGCCGCACAAAAACTGTCGGCGGGCGAGTGTCTTTGCGTTTTCAGCTTCACTGAACTGATATTCCCAGAAGATGATCTCAACAATTTTTTTCGCGCCGTTCTTTACTTTGATTCGATACGAGAAACCCTCGCGTGGCTCCGACTTGGGCGCGCGTGCCTCCTGCACGTTTTTCTCCATCGCTTCGCTGCGCCCATCGAGTGTGTCCTGGTTGGGATCGCGGGCGCCGCGCGGTTCGTTGATTCGCGCATTGCGGGCGAACGTCTTGTTTTGTGGTATCACCTGGCGGACCGGAACAGGGATCTCCGTCTGCCGTGCGTCGAGTGCTTGCCGCGCGCGCGACCACTTGTAGCTTGCAACAGTCATCGGCGCCGCTTCGTCGGTGGCTGGGGTTTGCGTTTGAACGAGCGTCGGGAGAATAAAAAGAACCAGGAACAGCAAAAGGAGCTTCATCTTTGCCTCCGCTGACCAGTTTTTATGAGGCCTCAGGCCGCAACGGCGAGAGTATGCGCCAGTTAGTTTCGGTATTCAACTATTCCGGATCTCCCAGGCTTGGCGCATGAACGATCCACCAACTCGCGTTGGTGGGATTCAGACGGTTTGCGCAGGAGAGGAGATAGGTTGAAATTAACAATCCACTCACTCACGTGAGTGGTTTTTGTGCAAAGCCCCGTGGTTACGGCTGGTCCGGAACGACTTCATTTTTCAGATCGAGCGTCAGTGTTACCTCGCTCACCTGGTTGTCCACAACTACAACTTGCTGTTGCATTTGTGTCGGCCGTCCGCGACCGACGTAGGCAATTAGCCGTAGTTCGTAGACGCCGGCGGGCAATGGTACGGACTGGAAACGGCCGCGATCATCAATTTCAAGTGGCGTCTCGTAGTTTTCGTCGCCGATCTTCCTGGCCGATAGCCTTACTCTCGACGTTGGGAGCTGCCCGTTTTCAAACTTCAAGACACCGCGAATCTGGCCGCTGCGCAACCTGACGGTCAAACGCAAACCGCTGATCTGTTCCCGAGCTTTGATCTCCAGATTCGGTTGGACCACGCCCTCGCGTTCGACACGGGCTACTTCGAAAGTGGCGTTTGGCCCGCCCGCTGGATTCCAGACTGAAAAATGAACCGAGCCCGGCCGCAAGCCACCCACCCTGAAACTACCATCTGCGCCGACGAGACCGCTTTGCGGCTGGCTATTGCCGATCTCCTCGCGGTTCATACGCATAGTGAACGCATAGATCATCAGCCCGGCGCGATTGGTCCGGTTAATCTTTTCATCCATGCCCTCGAAAACAATCACGCCCGATACGCTGCTTCCGGAGGATGCTTTGATCACCAGATCCTTGATGTCCTGGTCCACCACTTCGAATCGCACCGGTTCGGCGTACCGGTCTCGATCGACTGAAGGCTCCAGATAAATCGCGTATTTGCCCGGTGTCATGTTTTCGAGTTTGATTTCGCCGAGGCTGTTCGCAGCATGACCGCCGGTAGACATGCCGCTATGCTCACTACGCTTTTCGAGACCGTATCGCGCGTCGGGCATTGGCTTACCCGTTTCAGCATCGATGACTCGGGCAGTGACTGTGAAGACACCCATTGTTCGACGAAGCGTTATGTCGACGTTGGTTACCTCGCCGCCTTCGCTCACCTCGACCAGCGTCGCATTGGCGGGCTCGGTTGTCGACGGATGGAATGTTTGTACGTAAACGTTACCGCTTCCTCGTCCAAAGTACATCCGCGCTGGCGAAGAGCCGGCGGAAACTCTGTACTTCCCGGGCGCGAGGCCGTAGATGCGATAGATCCCGCGATCGTCGGTGCCGTTTGACATGAAGCCCTGATACATCATGGCTTCCGCATTCGAGCGTTCCGGGCTCGACACTTCAATCCGCTCTTCCACGACCGGCCGGCCGTCTGCATCAGTAACCTTGCCGGTAATGACGCCGCCGCGAACGAGGGCGAAATCGACGTTCTCGACATTCTCACCGTCGCCGAGAATCAAACTCTTCCCGTACCGGTTCGGCGCCGTCAGCACGTATTGTGGCGCCGCTACCATCACCTGATACTGACCCGGGGCAACATTCGACAACCGGTAATTCCCCTGCTGATCCGTTGATGTGACGGGCGTCTTTGTGTCTCCACCGCTCACGTGTTCCGCGCGTGCGCCAACAAGAACACCGGCGAGGCCGTTTCCCTTGACCGTAACTTTGCCGCTGATGCTGCCTGTCCGTGTTTTCTGTGCGGGATTCTGGGCGTTTACGACAAGGCAAACTACAAATAGACAACCGACCACTTTGAGAGTTGAGGAGATCATCGTGACCGCGCCTTTCAAGGTTGAGGTGGCGCAATCATAACGGAACTGGTTGGCTTTGTCGCTGGAAATCAGGTAGCCGCCAGGTAACGATTCACGAGTTCCTCCAGCTCAGCCATATCGATGGGCTTGCGCATGTACTCGTCGCATCCTTTCGCAAATGCTTTGACGTGTGAGTAAGACATCGGATACGCGGTGACGGCGACAATGGGCACGCCTTCGAGTTCCGGTTTCTGACGGATGCACTGTGTCGCGGCAATGCCGTCGAGGATCGGAAGATCGAGATCCATCAGGATCAGGTCAGGACGCTCGCGATCGGCAATGTCGACGGCCTGCTGACCGTTACATGCTTCGAGCACGTGGTAACCCATCATTTCGAGGCCTTGTTTCAACAGCAGTCGAGTGTCGTCGTAATCCTCGACCACCATGATTGTGCGGTTATTCATAAAACCCCCATACAGCCGCGCGGCAGTTCCCAGCCCTCACCGAAAAACGGTGGATTTCGTCCGCTGGTGGTCGGGAATTTTACGGAGACCAGCTTTCGGCTTTGGGAGAGTGAGCAAAACCGATTGTGCCATCGTTCGGTTGCGTGGGCAATCGTTGATGACGGACTACTGCGCGTACTCGGAGTTGTACAGCGCCGCAACGCCCTGGGCCAACTTCGCTTGGTTCGCGCGCGCCTGGTTTGCGAATACGACCACGGTGAACTTGTCGTCGACGTAACGCATGATCTGCGCTTTGAATCCTTGCCAGGCGCCGCCGTGCTGAACGTAACGATGGCCCTTCACCTCGCCGAGCGCCCACCCGAAACCGTAAGGATGCGTCTTGCCGTTGTTTAGTTTCACCGGGGTCCACATCTGATCGAGACTCGATCGTTTCAGCAACTTCTCAGTGTAGAGTGCGGCGTCCCACTTCGCCATGTCGTAAACGTTCATGTATAGCGCGCCGTCGGCGGTTGTATTTAACGAGGGCGACACCCAGTTCTGGTTCTTCAGTTGCTGGTTTCGATCGACACGGTAACCAGCCGCGCGATTCGGAATTATGTCTGCTTCGCTGATCACGCGTGCGGTAGACATGTCCAACGGCTTAAAGACGCGCTCTTGCAGGAAGTCGCCGTAGAACTTGCCACTTACTTTGTGGATCAGAATGCCGAGCATCACGTAGCCGAGGTTGCTGTAACTCCACTTGTCGCCGGGTTGAAAAGCGAGTGTGATCGCTTTGGCGCGTTCGTAGAGTTCGTCTTCCGTGTAGTCGCGGCGGAAGTCGAAATCCGGCGGATAGTCGGTCATGCCGCTGGTGTGCGTCAGCAGGTGACGGATGGTGATGTTTTGCCAGCTTTCCGGAGTGCCGGGAAAGTATTTGCTGATCTTGTCGTCGATGGCGAGTTTGCCGTCCTCCATCAGTAACATGACGGCCGTGGCGGTGAACTGTTTACCCATCGAACCTGACTGGAAGATCGTTTCCGGCTTGACCGGCACTTGATGTTCGACGTTCGCAAATCCGTAGCCCTTCGCGAGAACAATCTGGCCGTCCTTGATCACCGCGAGTGAAACGCCAGGTATTTGCTGCGCCTTCATCTCGTTCTGCATGTACTCGTCAACTTTCGTAGTGACGCCGTTCTGGGCCATGCAGTTGATGGCGAGTAGAAGAATTAATGATAGTGTCGTTTTGAAGTGTTTGGTCATATGATACATACGCCTGCTAACCGTGACCGGCATAATACCGAATTTTCGACGCACCACAGAGGCTGATGCAAGCGCGATAGCCGAAGTGTATCTCCGCTCTCGCAAGGAACTCGTTGCTTGCGCGCCCCTCGTCCATTCGGATGAGAACGTTCGCGAATGGATTCGCGCAAAAATAATTCCGAAAGGAAATGTTACAGTTGCGACCGTGAACAGCGTCGTGGTCGGGTTCGTAGCCTTATCACCAGGCAGTGAGTGCAATTGGATCGAGCACCTGTACGTGAGCCCCGACTATTTGCGGTGCGGCATTGGCTCAGGCCTGCTGGACCACGCCCGGAATGAATTAAAACCACCGATACGACTTTACACTTTTCAGTGCAACGACGTAGCTCGACGTTTCTACGAACACCACGGATTTAAGGCAATCGCGTTCGCCGATGGATCCCTCAACGAAGAAAATTGTCCGGACATTCTTTACGAATGGTGACCCGAGGTTGATTAGCATCCTTGAGTGAGAAAATAGAAACGATGGGTCGAGTTGTGATTGCCGGAGGGACTGGTTTTCTCGGACAGAACCTCGCCAAACATCTCACTGAACTCGGCTGGGAAGTGGTCGTGATCTCGCGGCATGGTTCCGGAGACCATGCGCGGTGGCAGCATGCGGTCTGGGACGGGCGGACGGTCGGCGACTGGGTACGTAATCTCGATGGCGCAACTGCGCTCGTAAATCTCGCGGGCCGCACAGTCGATTGCATAAAGACGCCCGCTCACTGCGATGAGATACTTCGCTCGCGAGTCGAGTCAACCGAAGTGCTGGGGCGCGCGCTGCGATCGGTCAAGACACTGCCGCGCGTCTGGGTGCAGATGTCCACAGCGCACATCTACGGTGATCCGCCAGAGGTCGTTTGCGATGAAGATTCAGCGTACGGCTGGGGACTTGCGCCGTTTGTTGCGCGCGAGTGGGAACAGGCATTCGCGCACGCAGTGTCGTTGTTGCCGATGCGACAAGTGATCTTGCGTACCAGTTTTGTCCTCGGAAAGAATGGCGGCGCGTTGCGTCGATTGGGAAAACTCGTACGGTTCGGTCTCGGAGGCACCGTGGCCCACGGCCGCCAGGGCATAAGCTGGATCCATGAGCGCGACATGGACCGACTTTTCGAGCGCGCGATAGCGAACGAGTTGATGCATGGACCATACATCGCAACCGCGCCGAATCCGGTTTCGAATGCTGAGTTCATGCGCGAGATGAGAAGCGCGCTGCGTGTTCCGATCGGATTGCCGGCAGCGGCCTGGATGCTCCGGTTGACAGTGCCGTTGTTGCTGCGTTCGGATCCCGATCTGGCGCTTCTGGGTCGATACTGCGTGTCGCGGCGTTTGCAAGAAGAAAGGTTCGAGTTCCTTTATCCCGATGTGCGTTCGGCTCTGCAGAACTTGTACAACTCCTGAGGTTTGTTGGCCTCGGTGAGGAAAACCTAACCCCTAGTGAGTTTGCGTTACTTTCAAGATCTTCCGGATTAACCCCTTCAACCTCGGTCCAAGTCTTCCAGAGCCAGCTTCTTCTTTCTATTGGAGCACCTTACCGCCGTGCAACGATCTGAGGTCCTCGTCGTTTTCACGTTTTGCTTAGCGATTCCTGAAGGTATGCCGTTTGCCCAAGCCAGAGCGTGTTTATCTTTTGGCAGGAGCGAACACTATGATCTTTTCAAGATTATTGGACCAGTGGGTACGATCCATGTCGAAGTTCGTGTGGGCAGTGGGTCTATTCCTCGTGGCTTGCGTTACTCCTCTCCACGCACAACAAGGTGACCAGCTAACGTCGCCCAAGGTGGAAGCCAAGGCCATATTCGGCGGCGCCACCTTCGGTGAGGACCTTGGACACACGCTTGTTGGCGGCGCCGTGCGTGTTTATGTGACGAAGCGGCTTAGTATTGAGCCGGAGTACTTATACATGCGCCGCTCGGAAGACGATCAGGACCACGTCGGGCAGATCAACGTTGCGTACGATTTCACCGATCCAACAAAACGGTTGGTTGCTTACGTCATCGGTGGCGGCGGTGTTCTTTACAACAGAGGCCGAGTTTTTCGCAACGACTTCGTCACTGGTGCGCCGAGCGTCCGTGAGATTGAGTTTACTACCTGGACAGCAAGTGCAGGCGTCGGGGCGAAGATATTCTTCACGGAACGTCTATTCGTATCACCTGAACTTCGGTTAGGCCGAGAACCCACCGCTCGCGCCACAATCAACGTCGGATATGTGTTCGGAAGACATTAGTCCCCGTTCCTCTCGGTACAACTTTTTACAATCTATTTACAGTCTGGGGAGACTTGGAAGTTCAAACGCCATAGTCTCTCCAGTACGGATTTTAGAAGTTGTCAGCCGAAAGGAAGGAACAATGAGAAACAATCACCGGTATGCCCGAAACATTTTGCCGGCACTCGTGATCTGTCTTGTAGTCGCGATGGCGTACGGAACTTCCGCTGCCCAGACGACGCCACAGCAAAGTAACGCCGCCGCGCCGTCGGAGGCGAAGAAGATGTTCGACAACATGAAGACCCTGGAGGGTTCGTGGCGAGGTACGATCATGGACATTTCGATCGACGTCACGATTCGACTCGCATCCAGTGGCACCGTAATTCTCCACGAGGCGAATACAGATGGAGGCGGCCCTCCAAAACACGAGATCACTCTGTTCTACGTGGACGGGGACCGTTTGGTCGCTACCCATTATTGTGATGCCGGCAATCGGGCGCGCTTTGACGGAAAGATGTCGGCGGATGGAAAGACGAGCGAGTTCAATTTTCTCGACGTCGCGGGCAGCACCAAGGGCGGACTGTTGAAGCGCCTGGCGTTCACCAGCGTTGACGCGAACAAGCACGTCGTCGAGTTCACGTTCATCAGACCAGACGGCAAGCCGATGGAGTTGCGCGGCGAATTCACACGAACCAAGTGACGAAATTCGGACGTCTTACTTAGTCAGAAAAGTTTGACTCGCAATCTTGAATGATGAGTTGAGAGTTTCACGGAAGACACCCAGGCCCCGATTGACTCCGGCAATCAACTGTTTTTCAAACTCAGCCTTATCTATCTTCCGCGTTGCCTTGGCGCGGTCTGTGCCTCGCTTGATCGGCTCCGTTAATTCGTATGCCTGCAGCGCCATTCCGCCAAGCACGGCGTTTTCAAGCACCCTGAAAGACGGACCCATCAAATTCAGCGGATCGAAACCCGTCTTCGGTTTCCGTTCGACCTGTTCTTTGACGACGCGTTTGTAGAGCGCAGGGTCGGCCACGCTGATCCAATTGAGCACAAACTGTGTGATCCAGCTTGGACCAACTGTTTTCCAGTAATCCCGGAAAGCACTCCCGATTTGGAAAATAGACATTTGGGGCGACATCACCTCCAGACCAAAATATTCGAACTGAGTCCGGAACATGACCCAGGTCATAACATTTCTGGAGATCTCCGGCGGGATAAGCCAGACCGCCAGATTGACATAGTACTGGCTGATTTTTTCCCAGTTTGTTTTATCGGCGGCGTTTTTTATCGACCAAATGTTCATGTCCAACCAGTGATGCCAGGTTGAGTCAACCGCTACCCGACCGATGTTGATGGTATGTCCGTCATACACGCTGATCATCGGGATACGTTTCTCGGATGAGTCGCCGCCCTCGTGAACGTAAGGCGGATCGGGCAGAGTAGTTCCGTAGGCAATCACCGTTGGCGTTGGTTTGAAGCCATTGACGGTCGGATATTCGTGACCGGCGAAACCAGAAAAGTTGTAAGTCCCATCGAGTTTTATCTGTGTCTGATCAAAGCACATTCCTTCGTGAATGTGGTCCGGCATCACGTCGATCGGTCCATGTAACGGATGGCTCAGCACGGGATGCGGATGAAGAAACGGGTTTTCGCCACCAACTGGTCCTATTCCCCACATCACGCAGGAAATGGGCTGTGGAATTGAATCTTCCTCGGCGAATTGCGGTATCGGGTCAATGATCGTCTGAGAGTTGGCTAATTGGCGGTTCGTGACGACACGAGCTAACCCGGCAATCGGCGGCACACCCTGCGCGTGAGTCCACTTTCTCATGGTCCCGACCCGCGGAATGCGCGAGCAAAGCGAAGCTCCCAAATAATGATGGTCGCCGGTTGCAAAGAGTCCGCCTCTTCTCGTTTCAATCATCCACAGTGTCAGGATTTTCAGCTCGGAATCGGTGGCGGGAAAGAACTCTGCGTTGTCGATGTCGTCGTCGGTGGGATTTGCGTTGTTACCGGGGTTCCAGCCGAAGCACCAAATCTCGTCGTATTTGTTGATGAGAGGGACCATCATGCTGGGTGGGGCCATCTGGTCGAAACGAAAGCCGGTATATTTTGGTTCGTGCGGCGCCGGATCGGGATTTGTCTCCGGGCGTTCCTCACGGCTGCCTGGTCGCATCGCGATATCGACTTCAAACCTGTAGTCGCCGGTGTCAGTGTTGCGAATATGCTCGATAACAGATCCGATACCAAACCGGCCCGGACCCGTTCTAAGGCTAAACATCCTCTCCACGACCACGAGAATTCTTATTGTGGTGGTAGGCTTTACGGGCAACTCAAACTCGTCCACAACGCCGCGGAAAACGTCCAACACTCTCGATCGATTATCCGGTGACATAGATTTCACTCCTCTCAATTTCAGAAACGACTTGCCTTACATTTCTTAATTGAAAAGAGAGCGAAAACGTTTCTTCCAGCCCCTCAATGGGACCGAATAATCCCGTCGCGGCGGCCTTCTGTTTTAATCGTTGAATGAGGCTAGGAAACCTTGGAGCGGGCGACGGGATTCGAACCCGCAACCCTCAGCTTGGGAAGCTGATGCGCTACCGTTGCGCCACACCCGCTCACGCTTGAAAGGAAGCACAGGTTAGCACGATTTATTAATCTGTGGTTAACGTCTCGGTCATCAACTCCGCCAGCAGACGGTTGAATTGCGGCGCGTCCGGAAGATCCGAGCCCTCGGCAAGCAACGCGTATCCGTACAACAACTCCGCGTACTTACCCAACTTCGGATCCGCAGCGTCCTTCTCATACCGCTGACGCATCTTCACGACGATGTCGTGACGGGGATTGAGTTCCATGATGCGCTTCTGCTTCGGCCGATCGCCACCACCCATTTGCAGCAAACGCTCCATCTGCGGACTGAAGTCCATCTCAGCCCCAACCAGACAAACAGGCGAATTCGTCAACCGGTTCGTGAGCCGCACTTCTTTCAAATACTGATCGAGATGCTGTTGGATCGACTGCAAAAGCGAGGCACTCTCTTCCTGCTCCTTCCGCAGTTCTTCTTCAACCTGGGCGCGTTCTTCTTCGCTGCCCAATTTGACCGTCCCCTTGCCTACTGACTTCAGCGGCTTGCCTTCAAACTCGGTCACGTATTGCACCAGCAGTTCGTCGACCGTCT
>JAICGZ010000170.1 GCA_025922875.1 Pyrinomonadaceae bacterium | reverse complement strand
ATTGAAAACGTGTGTGGTCCAGAGGACCTGAACGGAATGGTCCTCGCGTACCGCATCGGTAAACATTATCGCGCAGTTCCGCTGCCGCTGTGGTGGCCGGCGGTGGCCGTTAGTCTCAAGGCGTTACACAAACTCGGCTTTACAATCGTGAAACTTGATCAGTTGGCGCGCTTAACCGGTGAAAAAACGGGAACCGCTAAGAATGCCAGGAGCGCTCCCTCAACAAGGCGTTTTCCGGCGAATTGAATAGCAGGCCACAAAAAAGCACAATGGATCTTCGCTGAATGTTTGTGCCTTTTTGTGCGAATCACTCATACCGCAGCGCGATTAGAGGATCTACTTTCATCGCTCTTCGCGCCGGGATGTAGCACGCGATGATCGCTACCGCGACAAACAGTGCGGCAATGCCGCCGAACGTCGCGGGATCGGTCGTACTCACATTGAAGAGCAAACTCGACATTACACGCGTCATTCCAAACGCGCCCACGAGCCCACACCCAACACCAATCAGCACCAGCAGCATTCCCTGGCCGATCACCATCTTGAGCACGTCTCGGCCCTGTGCGCCCAGAGCCATGCGCAAGCCCATCTCATGCGTACGCTGTGTGACCGAGTAGGATATAACGCCGTAGATGCCGACTGATGCAAGAACGAGCGCGACGACCGCGAAGATTGTCATAAGCAGCATGGCGAAGCGGCGCGCGTTTATGGATTCAGCGATGACCTGGTCCATAGACCGCGCGTTGAAGACTGACTGGTTCTTATTCGTAGCCAGGACCTGCTGACGAATTGAAGGGACCAGCTTCCCCGGTTCGCCGCTTGTGCGGACAGCCACGGAGATGTCGCTCGCTATCACCGGCAGCAGCTCGTCCGGCGCCTGGCTGAGCGCGAGGTAGTATTGAGGATCGACCGGAACCTCCCCGTCCAGCCCGTAATGCTTGACGTGCCCGACAACGCCAACGACCTCGATGTCCTTCATTCCGTTCCCGTTATCCAGATACTGTCCTATTGGCTCCTGGCCCGGGAAGTACCTGTCCGCGAACGACTCATCAATGACAGCCACGAGCCGCTTGCCCTCTCGATCGTGTTCGTTGATTAAGCGTCCCTTCTTCAATTCAATGGCGAGCGTGCGGAAGTAATCTGGAGTGACGAGGTATTCCACTGCCATCATCACGTCGCTGGGATTGTCCGGCCGGCACCCGCTTAGCCAGACACTGTTTTCTGAGGCACCGACGAAGGGAAGCCCGCTCGAGAAAGCCACAGAGTTGACGCCAGGCGTCGCCTTGATCCTCTCTTCGAGCTCTGTGAAGAAACCGCGCACTCGTTGCGCTTCATCTTTGCCCGCCGTGTAGGAAAGCTGCATCGTAAGAAGGTTCTGGGTATCGAATCCGGTTCGCACATTCTGTAATCGCCAGAGACTCTTCACCATCAGTCCTGCACCGATTAAAAGCACCAGCGCGATCGCAACTTCGCTGACGACCAGAATGCTTCGTATTCGATGACGGCTGCCCGTCGAACCGCGCTCACCTTCTTTCAGTGCTTCGTTAACATCAGGCTTTGAGGCCGGCAGCGCGGGTATTAGTCCGAAAACGACGCCTGTCAAAACGGAGATGAGGAAACTAAATCCCAACACCCGCATGTCTATTGCGGCTTCATCGAGCCGCGGGATGTTACCCGGCACAAGTGACTTCAAAGCCCCAGTCCACCAAAACGCCAGCACCAGACCGACAGTGCCACCCAGGATTCCCAGCACGATCGATTCCGTTAAAAGCTGTCGCACGACACGCCAACGCGAGGCGCCGAGCGCGGTGCGAATCGCAATCTCTTTCTGCCGGACCGCGGAACGCGCTAGCAGAAGATTCGCGACATTCGCGCAGGCCAGTAGAAGCACGAAACCAACTGCGCCCAACAGAATGAAGAGCGCCGGTCGCACATCCTGGACCGTGTTGTTGTAGAGCGATGCTATATGAGTGCGGCGATCGGCGTTTGTCCGCGGATACTGTTCGCCAAGTCGCGCCATGATGGCGTCCATGTCTGCTCGCGCCTGCTCAATTGAGAGTCCTGGCTTCAAACGTCCTACGACGCGAATGCCCGGATGGCAGCCGCGAGACCTCGCACATCGTCCTTCGTCCTGACCCAACATTACATAGACGTCCGCGTCTGAGCCGAAACGGAAATTGGGCGCGGCGATCCCGATGACCTCGTGGCTCTGATTATTTAAGGTGAGCTCGCGGCCTATTAACCCCTCATCACCGCCAAAACGTCTTTGCCAGAAAGCGTGGCCAAGGATGACAACTCGCTGGCCGCCGATACGATCTTCCTCAGCAGGAAAATCCGAACCCTTGAAGAGCTTCGCGCCGAGTGTTCGGAAGAAGCTCGCGGAAGCCATGCGGCCTGCAAGACGTTCGGGTTCGCCCGCGCCCGTAAGGTTGAAGTTTTCGGGACGGTAGGCCGTTATCTCTTCGAAGCTCTGGTTCTGATCGCGCCAGTCCTGAAAGTTCAGATAGGAAACTGATGTGTCCTGTGTTGGAGCTTTTTCCCACATGATGACCAGGCGGTCGGGATCCGTGTAGGGCAGCGGTCTCAGGAGAACGGCGTTGATGACTGAGAACAGCGCCGTATTGGCGCCGATGCCTAAGCTGAGCGTCAGGACGGCAACGATTGTAAATGCCGGCTGTCTTAACAAACTGCGCGCGCCGTAGCGCAGGTCCTGCCACAAATCTTCGAGCAGAGGTAGCCCCCTTCGTCTGCGATATTCTTGTTCTGTTTGCGTGAGTCCGCCGAGCTTGATGAGCGCCTGCCGGCGCGCCTCCGCTGGACTCATCCCGGCGCGCACATTGTCCGCAATGTGCATCTCGAGATGGCTCTCCAACTCTTCTGCTATCTCGCGGTCCCTTTCCTCCCGGCGGAACATCCCGGCCAGGCGTAGAGCCAACGCGCGTAGTTGTCGTAAGTTCATGACGACTGCTTTGCTGGAGTGAAGAAGCGCGCGAGGATGGCGGTGGTCTGCTCCCACTCGCGTGTTTGTCTTTCAAGCTGCCGGCGACCGGCGCGGGTCAACTTGTAATACTTGGCTTTACGGTTGTTGTCAGACGTGCCCCATTCCGAGGAGACGTACCCTTCCTGCTCGAGTTTGAGCAGAGCAGGGTAGAGCGTCCCATAATTAATGGAGAGCAGGTCGCCGCTGGTCTGCTCGATGCGGCGTGCGATGCCGTAGCCGTGTTGAGGACCCATCGCTTCCAAAGTCTTGAGCACCATCAAAGCGAGTGTCCCTTGCCAGACGTCCGTTTTATCAGTCATCGAAGCCATCTCCTATTGGTTAGACATAGGAGTATCTCACGCTTTGTATGGCCATGCAATAGGAGGGTGAATTGGTCGTGCCCAATTTCGGATTTCTCGGTTGCAGGTTGCAGAGAAGAAAATCCAATCAGGTGCGAGGAGTTTGACTACGCTCCCGGGCAGCCGGCGCGGGTTTCTGTCTTTACCGCCGGAATGATGCGATTAAGCAGTATCGTCCGGCCGAGTGTCGCGCCGGTAGTGAAATCGTTGTAGCGTTCAGCGAAGATCGTTACGACCATATCGAATCCGGGTAGTACGAACGCACGTTGCTGCCCGTTGCCTACGACCGTACGCGCACAGACATTGCTGTTCTGTACTCTTAAATTTGCGCATTCCAACTCGAACTATTTTCGCAGCCGGCGATGATCCACCATGAGGCACCGATCCTGAACGACTTTCATACCGGCCTTTGCGAGTGTTTCCGCCACGGCATCGTTGCGAATTCCGGATTGCATCCAGACTGCCTTAGGCATCTTTGCCAGGATATCGTCAACGTGAGGAGGGACATCCTGAGACATGCGAAACACGTTGACGAGATCGACATCGATCGGAATATCAACGAGCCGGCGAAAGACCTGTTGCCCGAGTATCCGCGTCACGTCCGGATAGTAAACAGGCACCGGAATTATTTGAAAGCCGGCGGTCTGCAGGTAACTTGGGACATAGAATGCCGGTTGGCCTGCCTGAGCCTCAGTTTTGATACCAAGCACCGCTATGGTGCGAGTCTCATTCAGCAGATTCCGGATCTCGGCACTGGTCGTAATTATATTTTCCCGCCAATTCATGGAGTGAGTATATGAAAGAATCGCCACCAAGAAGCACAAAAAGCACAAAAAAAGCTTGAGACACTTCTAATCCGCTACTGATTAGCCTCGACCTCTTTTAGCCTTCGATTAGCGGCGGAAGATTATTTGCGTTCAAAAACGACAAAAGTCAATGTCTTAACGCGCTTACTTTCCGTTCCGCTCTGGTCCACCCGCCAAAAAATACTAACGCCCAACGAAATGTTTTTTGCGGTTTCTCCATTAGGTATTGAACGCTGAACCAGGAGACTACAACCAACATCCCCCTTTGAAAGGAGTTCGCTATGCGACTAACGATCCCCAATTTCTCCACCTTTTCGGTAATGGTCCTCGTGTGCCTTCTTTTGCTCGGTAACTCCGCTTCCGCGCAACACAGAAAACCCAGACAGAATGGACCAATGTCATACGATCAGCTTATTAGTTCCGCGGACAAGCTTGTCAAACAAGGGCAGTACGTGGGCGCGTTAGCTCTCGCGAACAAAGCGGTAAAGATCAATCCGAATCATTTTAAAGGACATTACTACGTCGCTTTCGTTTTGTTTAAGACGAACATGCTCGAGCAAGCGGAACCCTCTGCGGTGAAATCCAGGGAATTGGCTCCGCCTGAAGAAATTGAAAACGTCGAGCGACTGATCGCAGCTATCAAGGGCGCTGAGCAGGCCAGGGAGAATATCGCCACAGCCGAGAAAGCCCTGAACGACAATGACTTCGAAACCGCCGCTGCGCAGTTTGAGAAAGCGTACCAGGCCATGCCCGCACGTGAAGATTTGGGATTCAAGGCAGCAGAAATTTACCTGCAGCTAAAGAGACCAGAGAAGAGCATGGAGATTAGCCGTCAGCTTTTGCTGAAAACCGGCGCCGCTGTGACTACCAGCCGGGCAAATGACTTAATTGCCAAGGCTGAAGCTATGCAGAATCAAATCGCGGAAGAAAATCGGCTGCAAGCAGAACGAGAGGAGCGTGCACGCCAGCAACAACAGGCTCGAGAAGCTCAAGCCAGAAGAGAACAGCAGGCGCGAGAGGAGAACGCAAGGCGACAACGCGAACAGGAAGCGAGGGAAGCTCGGCGCGCGGAGATTGAAGAAAAAATTGAGGACCTCAGACGAGAGTTAGAGACAACGATACATGCAGCCGAGACCAGCGAAGACGCTTTAGCCGACATGCAGAACAACTATCAAGGTTGTCTGAGCAGAGGCGAATTTGGCTGTCCCATCCTGAAGATCGGAGTCGATAAGTTTGAGCGCGACGCGAGAACGCATAGGCGGAAGGCGCAGCAACTCGAACGCGAGATTAGTCGACTGGAAGCTCAACGACCGTAGCAGATCAAACGGAGGTGCGTCGTGCGCAGAACGTTGATACATCTCGCCGTAGTGATGATTGCGAGTTCGGGAATGGCGGCGTCCCAAAGCCTTCCCGATCCGCGCTCGCCGGCTCTTCCGTCAAGCACAGCGCCCGATCCTTACCGGTTACCAAACCCGATAACCTCCGCGTCAAGTCCGCTCAACGCGCCTGATCCTAATGTTGCGCGCTCTTTAGCGGAAAAGGTGATTTCGGGGTTGGACGGCTTGTCTGACACGATTCATAAGAATACGCAGACGATTCGTCAGTTGAAAGGACGAATAGCCGCACTTAGTAATGATCGGGCCAGACTTGAGGCTGACAGAGCAAAAATCCTCGATGAACTAAAGAAGGGTTTCTACTGTAGTACTTGCGGCAGAGCGAAGAGCGAGTTTGCCAGCGAGGCAGAGTTTTGGGCACACATCAGAGAGGGCGCCAGCGAGGGGCGGCGCGCAGTGCCTGCGTCATCCGAGCAGGTAAAGAATAAGTCCGCCGAGTTTGATCGGAAGCTTAACGCGATTCAGGACGAGCAGTTGAAGTGTCAATCCAGCATCCGCGAAAAGAATAGTGAAAACAAACTCGCCTACGATCAGCTAAAAGAGGGAATTGCTCTTTGGCAGGCCGCTACGTCTTTCGAGAAGACTGCAATTTCAGTTGTAGACGAATTGAATAAGCAGAAATTCCAGGACGATCTGTCGAACGCCAAAAACGAGATCTCTCGTTTGGACCGCGACATCGCACGATGGGCAAAATCCGGCAACCCGGACGAAGTGCAGCGCCTGCGGGATGAAAGAGCTATGTGGCAGCAGGTGCACGCGCGTCTGACAGAAGAAGCAGCCGCTCGAATTGATTATTACTGGCAAAACATTCGCGAGGCGGAGGCAAAGCAGCAAACCGAATTTGAAAACATCAGCCGGTACATTCAACGTACGGATGATTTTTTGTACTCGGCGCGATTAGCGGGTGATTTCTTGCCAACTCTAAATGTATCAGTTGCGCGAGTCGGAATTTCAACGAATCGCGATCAACTTGGAATCAGGTTCAATTTCGGACGACTCGCGGCGAGTGGACTGGACGTTTCAAATGGCGCAGCGAGTCAGGAAGTGCAGGCGTTCCTTGACCTGTTCGGGACGCTTCGTCTTGCGGCAGGTTGGCGTACTACATACGGCGTGTCGGGAGTTGAATCAGCGCCAACTACGTATGTAGGCCCGCGGCCAAAGTCATCCACACCTCTGAAAATCGATAAGAGAGTAATCGATGAAAAACCAGGAAGTAAGTTACCGATACCGTAACCGGTCAAAAACAACTGCCATCGTGTGCCTGCTCTTCATCCTGTTTTTACAAACAGCGGCACGCGCACAGCAAGACATAAATACCTTCTACGTATTCGACGGAAAGAATCTGACGAAAGTAGAGCGGGGAGATCCAAACGAAATCAAGGTTGTCGAATGGCAAGTGTGGTTATACAAAGCCGGAAAATCGACCACGGACAAGAGAAACCATTGGGGAACTATTTCGAGCAGGACAGCCGCGGGTGTGATGGCGAAGCTCAAAAATGAGCAGGACTTCGAACTGCGTTATAACGCATGGGCCGGCAGGGGCCGTGTACCTGACGAGGTTCTGACGAACTTCAATCCCGTTGGACCAATCGCCATCGTTGAGAGAACTTCACAAGCACAAACGTCGAAAGATGCCCAACGACTTATTCCGAAGGAAACCTGGGATCGAATGCAAAGCACATTCGAAAGGGCCGGAGAATACTACGAAGGCTATCAAAACATCGCGGAAATTCTCAGCAAGGAACCTAAAACTCAAACACCCTTCGACAATGTCGGAAATGTACTGCGCGAGTATCGCGATAATTTGCAGGATGCAATGGCGAAAGTCGCTCAGTTGAGACAGATGCTGGAAGAAACGACGAGTCCCGCACTCAACGATCTTTACCGCAGTCTGGATGAATTAACTCGCCAGCTCGATAGCGTGCAGGTGTCGGCTCGTCGTGTAAGCCAGGGCTTCGGTATCTCTGAGTCTGTCCTCATTCCGTCGCAGCCTCCTCGTGGAAACGAAAATCCGATCCCAACAACACGAATCACCGACACGATCGATGCAGAGACTGAACGCCTGTTGAAGGAATTTGAAAACATCGATCCAACTGATCCCGACGCGACCATGCGCAGGGTCAATCAAATTGCGCGCGAACTGGCGCGCACAATCAATGCGGACCCGGAATCGACGCCTGATATGAAAGAGTTAGCAAAACTATTAGTCGAACTCACCGGAACCAGCGACTTAGAACAGTTGTCAGAAAAGATTGAGAGACTGACTACGTTGATTGAGCGGATCAAACCTTAGTCCTTTTAAAGCGGCAGTCATCAGTGGCCGCTCGGCGGCATCGTTTCTTTCAACCACTGCTCCAGTTGCAGCCACAGGTGCAAAACGTTTGCACGGTCGATAATCGTGTGGCCTTCGCCCACGTAGCGCAAAACTTCACGCGCTGGTCCCGCCGGACGACTTAGTTGTCCAGAGCACGTCTTCTCAACCATCGAATCTGACCTCGGTGATTGAGTTCGTCCTCGAATACATGAAACCATTTGAAGTAATTGTTAGCGCGGCGTCGATCCCAAAATAATGTTTGTTCATCCAGCCAACTGTCGTTCCTCCTTGCGAGTTCTTCCAGCGTTTTGGATCGCACTGCTTCTAATATCCTCAAATAATGGTCGACGCCGTGTCCCTTAATCTTGTGTCTAGCCCGTTCGCCGAGATCAAGGGCGATTTTCAATTCCTGTGAGTCGCGCCCCTTAAAGCTGTCGAAGCCGAAAGTTGACGCCTGATAGGATGCCTCGACGGCAGCAATATGCATAAGAAGAGCACCTATGGAATTGCTGTCTGCATCGTGAAGATAATCCAGGTGCTCGACAGTCAGGTCGTCGACCTCAGCCAGCGTGGTCCACCTCACATAATTCATCATCGACACCAGGCGGCCGATGTGTGGGGTATAACCGTTGATGTCTGTGATGAGATAGAGGTTTTTGGGCTGCATGTGGGGCATGGAAAGCGAAAGCATCAGTATGGTTGTTGAGGTTCGTGTTGAAAGTATCAACTCAAAAAGCGCGGTATTCAGTTCTCACCTGTCCCTGGATTGAAGACGATGTAACTAACACCAGAAGCGTGAGAACGATTCTCACACAGTTTCTTGAGTCGTTAGTTCTCATAGTTGTAACCTGGAGTTGTACTCTGTTGGGGGATTTGAGCGAGAGAGGATTGTCAGCGTCGCATTTGTTTCTTGTCAAGAGTTTCCTGTTTTTCTTTCAGATGCCTGAATTATCGCCTTGGCGGCTGTTGACCCGATCTTCAAACATACAAGACACAGAGAACACAGAGATTGCACAGAGAAGCGCGGAATAGAGACATTTCGGGCAAAGCCGCGCGAAGGTAAAGTTTATCCTTTAGATGACTTGCCTAATCTCTACATTTATGAAAATGCAGATGAAACAACCTTCCTATAATGGACCGAATTATCTATTCCATCTTCTATCGTTTCAACTTGGAATGGAAAACCCGCACCCTCGAGGTTTACACAAGCAGCTTGACGTCACCAACTACCAACGCCATTTGACTAATCCGACTGTTTAGTTTAAAAGGACACCTCCCGGCAGACCCGACTCACATTCCTGGAATTCGCCAGTCTCACGTAGGCCGGAGCCTCTCGATCTCACGCTGAGCACGAGTCAAGGCATCATGAGTTCCGCTGTGATCTCTATTACATAAAGTCGTCCACTCCACTTTTCCAGTCGAAGTCTGCGAGTCGGTGGCGACGCAATTCTCTAGGCAGGGCTCTACAGAGAGTCGGCTTAATCGACGGACACAGATCTGGAAGTGTGTGTCCGTCCCTCTTGTCCTCTTTCTGAAAGGAATCGACCTCATGAAATGCATGAAACCTCTCAATTACACCCTCAAAAAGTTCATTTTGCTTCCGCTATTGGTTTTGCTGGTTTTTGCCGCATTAGCCGTCTCTCCTTATGAGAATAGTGTGGCCAGTGGCAACTCACCACTACCTGAAAATGCCACGTTGGCGATGAGTCCGAATCCGGTTCAAACGAGCTGCCCGACGTCAACAAGCAGGTCAGCGGTAGGTGAGTTTGGACCCGTCACACACTTGCCCCTGGTTCCTGTACACCTAAGTGTCCTGCCTGATGGACGAGTGTTGTTCTGGGGACGCGACAAGGCCATAGACACGAATGGGAATGTAAAAGAAGTCGGCGGCAGAAGTGAAGCATATGTCTGGAACATGGCTCACGGAAGCAACAAAACGGATGTAGCTATATGGCGGCCATCCGAAGGTAACTGGTACATCATCAACAGCTCTACCGGAGCAAGTCGGATCTCACAGTGGGGAGTCAATGGAGATGTTCCTGTGCCGGCCGATTACGACGGCGATGGCAGGGCTGACTTAGCCGTTTTCCGTCCGTCTCAAGCGGCCTGGTACATCATCAACAGCTCAACAAACTCAGGTCAAAGCATTGTCTGGGGAGTGTCAACAGACGTCGCTACACCAGGAGATTACGACGGAGACGGGAAGGCCGATTTAGCCGTGTTTCGTCCATCCGAAGGAAACTGGTATATCCGCAACAGTTCAAACGGCGCCACTCAAATCAAGAACGTCGGTACCAACGGCGACATTCCTGTAGCGAAGGATTATGACGTGGACAGGAAGACCGACCCGGCTGTGTTTCGCCCATCTGACAGCACGTGGCGAATCCTGAAAAGTTCGACAGGAGCTACAAGAATAACTACGTGGGGATCGAACGGCGATGTTCCAGTGCCGGGAGATTACAACGGCGATGGCAGGGCTGACACCGCTGTATTTCGACCCTCGGACAATTCCTGGCGGATTTTCAATGAACAGAATAACGGCCAGCAAGTTCTGTTTTGGGGCGTGGCAGGAGATCGGGCGACGCCTGGAGATTACGACGGTGATGGAAAGACGGACGTAGCAATCTTTCGCCCGTCCGAAGGCAACTGGTACATCCTCAATAGCTCGAACGGATTATTTCAAATCAAAACCTGGGGATTTGGTTCAGACATCATGGTGCCGGCCGATTATGACGGCATGCTCCGCGTAGCGAATTCAACTACGAACCTCTTCTGCTCGGGCCATTCATTTTTACCTGACGGTCGTCTGTTGGTGAGCGGCGGGCATAAGAGTCCGGACTTTGACGGAGGCGGCGAGCCTCACATCAATATTTTTAATTACAACACCAACCTTTGGTCGCGCGGACCGGATATGAATCAGGGGCGTTGGTATCCTTACAACGTAGCTCTCAACACAGGTGAACCGCTGATACTATCCGGACTTTATTGGTCCAACTTTCCGACTACGCCACCGGCGTTTGAAACAAACATGGTTCCGCAGGTTTACACCAGCACAGGTGGTCTGAGAAACCTCAACCCTCAAAATGTGACAGTTTACCCGTACATCCACATGACACCGGACGGGAAGGTCTTTCAGGCTCAATCGGGATTTATTTCAAACACGGTTGCTCAGGACAGCAGGTTGTTAGATCCCGACGCAAATCAGGGGGCCGGAGCATGGTCGAGTCTGAATAGCATGAGCTTCCCCCATGCGAATGGCTCGTCTGTCCTGTTTGACAACGGGCGTAAGGCACTTGTCGTCGGAGGTTTCGATAGTTTGACTAATCCAACCAGAGAGGCGGAGTACATTGACCTGAAGCCGGCGACGGGACAGCCCACCTGGACCCCAGCGAGTTCGATGAACTTCCCTCGGACATACCACAATACAACCATTCTACCGAATGGCAAGGTACTGGTTACGGGAGGCGTTAGTTGCAGGGGTCGCAACAACATCGAACACCTTCAAACAGGTTGTACGAACGGTGGTGTGTTGATCCCGGAAATGTGGGATCCCACCGCTAACCCTTCGAATCCGTCGCAGGCTCCATGGTGCCAGATGGCTCCACACAAAGAAGTTCGGGCCTACCATTCCGTCGCAGCTCTTTTGCCTGACGGCCGAGTGCTCGTAGGAGGCGGCGGACTGCCGGGAGCGGTGGGTGAAAGCGATGCGAACGGTGTGAAGATCACTGACGTTGATCAAGCACACGCAAGACTCTTCGGCCATAAGAACGTTGAGATCTACTCACCGCCTTACCTGTTCGACTCGAACGGAAACTCAGTCGACAACACTCCGGGAGCTCGACCCGCTATCACTTCCGCTCCGTCGAGCATTTCCTACGGTCAAACGTTCTTTGTGGGGACCTCGAGCGCGGGATCAACTCCGAAAGTAAGTCTCGTGCGCTTGGCTTCAGTCACACACGGCTTCAACCAGGACCAGCGACACAGCTTTCTGAATGCTACGCTCAACGGTTCCTCGGGCTTAAACGTCACTGCGCCGGCTGATGCTAACAAGATGCCGCCGGGGTATTACATGCTATTCGTCATGAATTCGAATGGCGTGCCTTCGGTGTCGAGAATCATCAGGGTGCTGAATACGCCTGCCTATGAAGGATGGGTTGACGGGGCCGATTGCAATCAGATTTGGGGCTGGGCCTGGGATAGGAGCAAACCCAACAAGCCGATCAGTGTTGATATATATGCGGGTTCCACATTTGTGGCTACAGTTCAGGCTAATCAATTTCGCCAGGACTTGCTGAATGCAGATAAGGGAAACGGCTTCCATGCGTTTGTCTTCAATGTCCCGGAATCACTAAAGAATGGTCAAACGCAGACGATTAGCGTGAGATTTGGGGGAACCGGTACCAACCTGGGTTCCAGTCCTCGATCGATCGTATGCCGCGCTGTGCTCTTCCCAACGGAGGTACCTGAGACTACCGCCAGCGGAGCCGGGTCAACCTGGGAGCAGGGAATCGAGTTCTCCTCTTCCGTGAGCGGCAAGATTACGCACATCCGTTTTTGGAAAGCACCGGGTGAGCCGAGCGGTAATCACATAGGGCGTATTTGGACGGCCACAGGCGTTCCCCTGGCATCAGCGCCGTTTCTTAACGAGACTGCTTCAGGGTGGCAGGAAGCTCAATTACAAACGCCGCTTCAAATCACTGCAGGAGTCAGGTACAAGGTCACTTACAACATACATAGTTTCGGTGCGAAGACTTTTAACGCGCTCAGCAGTCCTATAACGCGAGTGCCGTTAACGGGATGGGGGTCATCGTTCTCCTCACCTGCCGGGTCTTTCCCACAAAGTGGAAGCACCAGCAACCTCTTCGCTGACATTCGATTCAACTCACCTCAATAGGTGATGCGAAGGACCACAAAATACGCGACGGGCGGACCTCCAAAAGGTTCGCCCGTTGAGTGCACGCAAGGAGGCTCAATGTCCACCATTCAGGAAAGATGTTTACGATTCGCTGTCAGTTTATTTTTTGTGTGCGTGCTCGCATCACCGGCCGAGGCTCAACAACCGGCTGCGCCGCAAGATGTGGAAGTGAATATCAGCGGCGTCAAAGTAATGATCCCGGACCTCGTTCTCCGTGATCACGAGGGTCGAAAAGTCCGTTTTTATTCCGATTTGATAAAGGATAAGGTAGTTGTACTTACTTTCTTTTACACAAACTGCAACTACACCTGCACCATGCAGGGAAAAATTTTTTCAGAACTACAGTCGTTATTGGGAGAGCGTTTAGGAAAATCTGTTTTTTTGATCTCCGTTACTATTGATCCCGGCAAGGACACTCCTAAACAACTCCAGGCGTGGGCGAATCGGTATAAAGCCCGACCCGGCTGGTCGCTCGTAACGGGCGAAGAAGCTGAAATGAATAAGCTCCTGGTGCGATTTACCGGCAGCACCTCAGGGTCAGGTATGCACTTACCTTCAACGTTTATAGGCAATGAAAAGGGGGGATCGTGGACCAGCGCCGTCGGTTTCTTTGCGGCTAATGACTTGCTTACGGTAGTAAATCACATAACGCGGGACGGCACAGATCGACAAACACATTGAGGCCCTCACTGGGCCGCAGAAGCGGCCTCGGTCACTCTAAGATCACTTTGGTAATGCGCTACGTGCATCCGAGCGAGCAAAACAAGATGGCCGCGATGCAGAGAATTGAAGCGGCAAGCTAAACCGAAAAGGAGGATCTCACTAACGAGGGGCGTGGGCAAATTCTGCTGCGCCCCTTGTCGTTCACGGGAACAAAAACAGACGCTTTCGCAAAAACCTACTACGATTCCTACTACCGCGCACGATTCGGAAAATTGGTGCCTTGATCGAGTGTTTGTAAACTGGTGAGTCGATTCAACTTTTGGAGGCGGCGATCGGAATCGAACCGATGAATAAAGGTTTTGCAGACCTCTGCCTTACCACTTGGCTACGCCGCCGTATTGGAAGCATAAAGGATGAAGGCGGAAAGATGAAGCAGCACTTGCTCGAAAGCCTGATAGCT
>JAICGZ010000169.1 GCA_025922875.1 Pyrinomonadaceae bacterium | reverse complement strand
GTGGGCGTTGCTCCTCGGCTATCAATCCCGCTTCACTCAATGCTCTGGCTGCGGCGGCGACAGCATGAGCTGTCTCTTCCGTTACTGGTGCAACGCTATCGTCGGTGTACCAGGCCACTCGTGAACCGCGAAGACTCGGCGCCAGCCCTAAACTATTACTCAATACACTGAACAGCACACGCAAGTCACCGACACGCCGCGCCATTGGTCCAATAACGGCTCCAAGTGCATATGGACCACTGCTCGGCGGAAACTGCCCCTCACCGGGCACACGTCCGGTTGTTGGTTTCAACCCGGCGATGCCACAAAAATGAGCTGGAATTCGAACCGAGCCCGCGAGATCACTACCAATTCCACCAGGCGACATGTGCGTCGCGATTGCGACAGCCTCACCTCCGCTCGAGCCGCCGGGAGTCAGGTTTGGATTCTGAGGATGATTTGTTCTGCCAAAGACAGGATTATCGGCAGTGTAGTCCATCGCCATCTCGGCGGCATTGGTTTTGCCCAGCACGATCGCGCCGGCTGCTTTCAACCGCTTAACCGCGGGAGCATCGTGTTCCGGCACGTGCGCTTTTCGAATAACCGAACCACTCGTCGTGCGCAGACCTGCCGTGTCGATGGTGTCTTTGATTGTCAGTGGAATTCCGTGTAACACGCCGAGCCTCTCGCCACTCATCACCGCCCGTTCCGCGTCCCGCGCGCGCTCCATGATATCGGGCGCAAGCGTCACGATTGCATTCAACGACGGATTCAGCGCCGAGATCCGCTCGAGATGCGCCTCCGCCACCTCAACCGGCGACACCTCCCGCTTCCGGATCAACTCCGCCATTCTGTCTAGTGGTTTGGAAATCAAATCGTTCACGCAATCTCTTTTATGTGTCTTTCGTGCCTCTTTGCGGCCTATTTTGCTTTTCTCGAACTTCTCAATATAATTCAACTGCTCTGTACAAAGTCATTCACAACCTGCCTGATTCAAAGCTTAACGGCAAAGGAGGGTCTTCTTGGCTATTCGTTTGAGCAGGACTTTTATCCTGCGCAAGCTGCATCAGCTTTCCGGTATTTTTCCCCTTGGAGTTTTTCTTTTAGAGCACTTTTACACAAACTCAAAAGCCCTTACCGGTCCCGGCGATTTCAACAACGCCGTCAAGGATCTTCAGTCGATTCCCTACATTCTTTTCGTCGAAATCGGCGGCATCTTTATTCCGCTAATCTATCACGCAGTCTATGGCCTCGTGATTACGATGGAAGCGCGGCCGAATAATCTCGCATATCCGTATTCGCGCAACTGGTTTTACCTGATCCAACGAATCACCGGCGTCATCTTATTCTTCTTTATCACTTTTCACGTGCTCAATTTCAGGTTTGGAATGATCCCCGGACTGAACACCGTCTCAGTGGCCCACAGTCCTGACCAGGCTTTCGACATCGTCTCCCGTGAGTTTCGCATGATTCCGATCTTTATCGTCTACATGATCGGCATCACCGCAACTGTCTGGCACCTCGCGAATGGCATCTGGTTGTTTCTCGTCGACTGGGGAATCACGATTGGCGAGCGCGCGCAACGTTTGACCGGCTATGCCTGCATCGCTTTTGGAGTGGTGTTGCTGTTAGTCGGCGTCAACGCCGCTGTCGCTTTCATACGTCCGGGCGGATTGTTAGGAGGAATTATTTATTAATGGCCAGTAACGGAATGAAGATCGCGATAGTCGGAGGCGGGCTCGCAGGCCTTGCGGCCGCAATGAAGATCGCGGAGGGTGGCCACGCTGTCGATCTGTTTTCCGTGGTGCCGGTGAAGCGCTCTCATTCTGTTTGCGCACAAGGCGGCATCAACGGCGCAGTCAACACTAAAGGCGAAGGTGATTCGACCTGGGAACACTTTGACGACACGGTTTACGGCGGCGACTTTCTCGCCAATCAACCACCGGCGAAAGCCATGTGCGAAATGGCGCCCGCGATTATCTACCTGTTCGATCGCATGGGTGTTCCCTTCTCTCGCACCAACGAAGGCTTACTCGACTTCCGTCGCTTCGGCGGCACTAAACATCACCGCACCGCTTTCGCCGGTGCTTCGACAGGTCAACAACTTCTTTATGCTTTGGACGAACAGGTTCGGCGTTGGGAAGTTAACGGCAAAGTGCGGAAGTTTGAACATTGGGAAATGTTGTCGCTCGTCCTCGACGAACACCAGGTTTGTCGTGGGCTGATCGCGATGAATCTTCAAACACTCGAGCTCAAAGCTTTTCCCGCCGACGCCGTGATCATCGCCACCGGTGGTCCGGGTCTTATTTTTGGCAAGTCGACGAATTCGATGGTCTGTACCGGCAGTGCAGTCTCGGCCTGCTACCAGCAAGGCGCAAGGTATGCGAACGGCGAGTTCATACAAGTGCATCCGACATCGATTCCCGGCGAAGACAAGTTGCGGCTGATGTCCGAATCGGCGCGTGGAGAAGGCGGGCGTGTTTGGGTGCCGCGCAACAAAGGCGATGTTCGTCCACCGTCTTCAATTCCAGAACAGGAGCGTTGGTATTTTCTCGAAGAGAAGTATCCGGCTTACGGCAATCTCGTGCCCCGTGATATCGCAACGCGAGAGATCTTCCAGGTGTGCATCGACGGAATGGGCATCGGTGGTGAGAACCAGGTCTATCTCGATCTGACGCACATTCCCGCGGAGACGCTCGATCGAAAACTCGGCGCTATTCTCGAGATCTACGAGATGTTTGTCGGTGACGATCCCCGCCACGTGCCGATGCGCATCTTCCCCGGCGTGCATTACTCGATGGGTGGTCTTTGGGTCGACAACAACCAGCGCACAAACGTTCCGGGACTGCTCGCCGCCGGTGAATGTGACTACTCGATTCACGGCGCGAATCGTCTCGGCGCCAATTCGCTGGTCAGTTGTGTTTACGGCGGTTTCATCGCCGCGCCGGCAGCGATCGAGTACGCAAAGAACGTGGAAAGAAATGGCGCGGATGGTTCGCGTATTTACGATCAGGAGTTGAAACATCAGCAGGAGATCAACGATCGCCTGATTGCCCAGAGTGGCGACGAGAACCAGTACGTGTTGCACCAGGAGATGGGTAAGTGGATGACCGACAACGTCACGGTCGTTCGCTACAACGAAAAGCTCAAGGCCACTGACAACAAGTTACTCGAGTTGATGGATCGCTATAAACGAATTTCAATCAACGATTCGAACTTGTGGGCCACGATGGCGTTGCCGCATGCACGCCATCTCGACAACATGCTCGAACTCGCGCGCGTGATCACGCTGGGCGCATTGAATCGCAACGAGTCGCGCGGCGCACATTACAAACCTGAGTTTCCCGATCGCGACGATGAGAATTTTTTGAAAACTACGATCGCGGAGTTTTCCGGCGAGGGCCCGGTCTTTTCGTATGAGCCGGTTGACATCTCGTTGATCCCGCCGCGCAAACGCGATTACAGCAAGGGGAAGAAAGAGACCGCGAAGGCTTAAGGAGTAGTCTTCCTTTGCGGCCTTTGCGCCTTTGCGGGAAAAACTTTTTTATTAAAACTTATGCCATCACAGCCCAAAACAGTCGAGATTCATATTCGACGCCGCGCCAATCCCGACTCGCCGCAGTACTGGGAACAGTTTGAGATTCCGTATCGTCCGAATCTCAACATCATTTCGTGTTTGATGGAGATCCAGAAGAACCCTGTTAACAAAGCCGGTGCACGGACCACGCCGCCGGTTTGGCAGATGAACTGTCTCGAGCAGGTGTGTGGCATCTGCACGATGATCATCAATGGTCGCGCGCGGCAGTCGTGTTCCGCGCTCGTCGATAATCTGGACCAGCCGATCAAACTGGAACCGATGGCGAAGTTTCCGAACATTCGCGATCTGGTCGTCGATCGACAACAGATGTTCGATCATTTGCGGCGTGTGCACGCGTGGATCGAGTTGGATGGTACTCACGATTTAGGACCTGGCCCGCGCATGGACCAGGAGGACGTGCAGGAGCGTTATGCTTACTCGCGTTGTATGACGTGTGGCTGTTGTCTCGAGGCGTGTCCACAGTATGAGGGTGATAACTACATCGGACCGCAGGCGATCGCGCAGGTGCGTCTGTTCAACATGCACCCGTCAGGCAAGATGACGCGCCAGGAACGGCTCGAGGGAATAATGCAGGAAGACGGCATCACCAACTGCGGCAACGCACAGAACTGTGTGAAGGCTTGTCCGATGGGAATCCCGCTGACCCGCGCGATCTACGAAGAGAACCGTGAGACGGTGGTCCACGGCTTGCTCGGCTGGCTCAAAGACTAAGATTTATTTCGCGCAAGGCGCAAAGAGAGCAAGGGCGCAAAGAAGAATTTCAAGGTTCTTCTTTGCGCCCTTGCTTTCTTTGCGTCTTTGCGGGAAAAGTTCTCAGATCCCGAGCACGTCGACCAACTCCTGCACCGCGGACGCGCTCTTCTGCAACGCAATCCGCTCCTCGGCAGTTAAGTTGATCTCGATAATCTGCTCGAGCCCTCGTGCGCCGAGTTTGCACGGCACGCCGACGTAAAGTCCGTTGACGCCATACTCGCCTTCGAGATAAGCCGCGCACGGCAAAATCTTTTTCTTGTCTTTCAAAATCGACTCCGTCATCTCCACTGCCGCGGCTGATGGCGCATAGTACGCTGATCCGGTTTTTAATAACGCCACGATCTCAGCCCCGCCACCGGCCGTTCGTTTCACGATCGCGTCGATCTTGTCTTTCGGCAGCAGCTCAGTGATCGGAATACCCGCGCACGTCGAGAAACGCGGCAATGGCACCATCGTATCGCCGTGTCCACCGAGCACAAACGCCGTCACGTTTTCTACCGAGACATCGAGAGCTTCGGCAAGGAAGCAGCGCATGCGAGCAGAGTCGAGCACGCCTGCCATTCCGATCACGCGATGCTTCGGAAATCCCGATCGCTTCAATGCAACCTGGCACATCGCATCGAGAGGGTTCGAAACGATGATCAGAATCGTATTTGGCGAACGCCTGACCACTTCGTCGACTACTTTTGAAACGATGTCGGCGTTTGTCTTCAACAGATCGTCGCGACTCATTCCCGGCTTGCGAGCGAGTCCGGCGGTGATGATCACCACATCGGAGTTGTCTGTTTCGTCATAGGTATTCGATCCGATCAGGCGTACGTCGAAACCTTCAATGGGCGCGGCTTCTGCCAGATCCAACCCTTTGCCTTGCGGCACTCCTTCGACGATATCGACCAGCGCCACGTCGCCGAGTTCTTTCGCGGCGAGCCAATGTGCCGCCGTGGCGCCGACGTTTCCTGCGCCCACAACTGTAATCTTCTTTCGCGCACCCATTTCGCTTTATTCCTTTGATTAAAATGTAGGAGTTGAAAGAGCGCGAGTTTACAAGCGGGTAGGGAGGGTGTCAAATTGCGCGCTTTCTTTGCGCCTTTGCGCCTTTGCGCGAGAAATATTTCTTTAAGCTCTTTCGGACAAAGCCCTATTAACAGACGACGGTTTAGCGAAGACAAACGCGAACCGCTTGCCGATGTACTTTCTCTGCAACGATTGGCTCAGCTTCCACGCCCCTGCGTCAATCACAAAATGGGCCATAGTCGCGCCGAGAATCGCGCCGATGATGAAGTCGCCGAGAGTTGCGTGCGCGGTAAAGAATTCGAATGTCTTCACGTTATTTGTCTGGTAAAAGAGAAAACCCACTACTCCGATCACGACGAAGAGTTTTGCCGCGCTGCGGACTTGCCATTTCTTCGACACGCCCTGCGGATCAAAGTTCAGCGATACGATCGTCATAAACAAAATGTATTGCACCCCATGAGCCATGGCGTAGCTGAAGAAAGCGATATTGATATTGGTCGACAAGAACACAGGCAAAAAGAAGCAAACGAGAGTGAAATAAAAGATCGTGAGCAAGGGTGTCGTCTGCTTCAAATGCCGGACGTAAACGACGAGGCTTGCGGCGACAACCAGCATGAAGGCGACAGCGCCGAATCGATAAAGGCCATTGAATAGTCCGTGTAAATAGTTTGGAGCAACACCCATCCCGAGGATCTTGAACGTTCCGAGAATGCCGCAACAGGTGCCGAGGTCGATGATGGTTTTTTCGAGTTTATCGGCCGGCGTTCCACGAGTTCCAATCGCGGCGAAGGAGTAAATCCCTGTATTCTGTCGTCCATAATGGAATGCTTGCCAGGCCCAGTAGGCGAGCAGGATGTAGCCCTGGACCATTGTTCCGGCAAAAGCAAAAAGAATTCCGGTGGCGATCGTCAACACGATCGGGAAATAGATGTACCTGGACTTATGTTCTTTAATGATGGGTGAAAATTCCCGATCCATATAAAAGAAGAGGGTCCCGGGAACATGGGCCGTGCCGAGAAACAACAAAGCGGTTTTCATTCCCGCAAAACCATACATCGAGTTCTCCAGCCGCGAGCTCAATAGGAAAAAGGCCATCGGCAGCCAGGTACTTAACAAGAGAGAGACGAGAAATATTGAGTTGAGATGATCGGTCCAGGTCGAGACCCAGGACGACTCGCCTGGCAATTCCGGGGAGAGAGTTTGGGAAGTCTCATTCATCGGTGCAAAGTGCGTAGGAGTATACTCATAACGAGCCGTATTTCGTCTAACGATGACCGACAGCGATTACGACAATCCCTTTCCCGAACCGGTAGAGATCGAGATCACTGACATCTTCGACTTGCATACGATCCCGCCGCGCGATGTCAAACGCGTCGTCGAGGAATATTTGCACCTGGCCCATGAGAAAGGTTTTAAGTCCGTGAGGATAATTCACGGCAAAGGGATCGGAGTCCAGCGCGAGACGGTACGGTCAATCTTAGCGCGCACACCATTCGTCTTCGACTGGACCGACGCCCCACCCGAGGCCGGCGGCCTCGGCGCCACCATAGTCAGGCTGTCAATCCTGTAAACTGATTTCAGTGATCGATTCCACGGCCGGTCTTCTGCTGTAACTCTTCTATGCGCTTAGACGCCTCAGCTTTTGTGAGATTCAAATCGACCTCTTCACCAGCTTCCTCAGCGAGAGTTTGAAGATACGAACGCTGCGCGCCCGTCATCTCCTCATCGCCCGTAACCCAATTGTCCGGATCCTTGATGGCGTTCGAAGTTTCCTTATCTGTTATACCCGCTTGACTCATACCTAAAACCTCCCGAGCTCAACATGCCAACTCTCTTTCACGGAGTTGTTTCAGAACTGCAACAGGATTTCAACTGTAGGCGACACTACGGCTTTGGATTTGGAAACGAAACTTAGCTGTAATAATGTGTGTGAGTCACAGGATGGACATCAAGCGGGAAGATACAAGATTGGGTCGAATGCTGACTCTCGATGCCATGCGTGGAGTGGCAGCATTGGTGGTTGTCACCTACCACGCGCTTGGAGTGGCGCCGCTGACCGCGTCCGGCGGTTGGGAATGGTGGCTGCCGCAAACGAGCGGTTACCTTGTTCATTTCGCGTACGCAGGGATATACCTCTTCTTTGTGATCTCCGGGTTTTGTATCCACCTCTTTTGGGCGAGAGCACGAGCAGCAGGCGTTGAGAAGCCGGTAATTGACTTCTTCAGTTTCTGGAAACGGAGAGTCCGTCGTTTATACCCGCCGTATTTTGCCGCGCTCGCGCTGTATCTCTGCTACATCGCTTACAAAACTCCGGTCGAAGTCACAGGTTTTTACTTGTGGGACGTGGGGCTGCATCTGGTCATGTTGCACAACCTCGACCTTCGTACGACTTACACAATCAACGGAGCTTTCTGGACGCTCGCAATCGAAGAACAGTTATACCTTGCTTATTTCTTGCTGCTTTTCCTGCGCATTCGTTATGGCTGGACGAAAACGTTGCTGATATGCATTTCGGCGCGCGTCGGTTGGCTGATTCTCGGCCGCTGCCTGAGCTCTCAGGCCGGCATTGAGATTCCCGTTACTGAAGCGGCCGCTACGAACTGGTTTATCTGGGCGTTGGGTGCTTTGAGTGTGGAGGCAGCGTTAGGAATAACGAAACTACCGGCATGGTGTTACAGGTTTTCAATGGCGGTCCTGGCGCTGGTGTGCGCCGCCGGCCTCGCTCAGATCCTGCCAATGCTGGATGACAAGACTTTCATTCATGATGTTGGTTGGCTGCTGATGCACCCCGCCTGGGGCGTGGGATTTTTCATACTCGTAAACTATTCGGTCGCGGCCGAGCAGCGTTGGCGATTGACATCGCATGTGCCGCGCCTGATCCCGTCGCTGGCATTCATTGGATTGATCTCATACTCACTTTATTTGACTCATTCATTTGTGCTGATGCACTGGTACTGGTTCGGCTTCACCAGACTGCACATCCTCTCAATTTCACTGCTGATTATGACGCCGCTGTCGGTCGTATTTGCATGGCTGTTCTTCCGTGTCTTTGAGCGACCATTCATGACCGTGGCTGCTACCGCGAAAGTTCCAGCGAAACCGAGATATGCGTCCAATCCTGTTTAATCCTGAAATCCTGTAAAAACAACCAACCTACCATCAAGGAGGCGCCTAATGTCTTTAAAACCAATGGTCGTCAAGATGCGAAAGGACGGCCGATACATCCGCGTTGGCATAGCATTGATTTTCCTTGTTGCCGGAGTGTTTTTGGCTAAACTTCCGTACACTGACGCGCTTGTTCAAGCAGCGGCCCCCTTTCTCAGGATGGTCGCGCATAATGCCAGTCTCACTGGCGATGGAACGGCTGATTCGCCGTTAGCGATCGCGAATAGCGGAGTCGGCACGGCTCAGATTGCGGATGGCGCGGTGACCGCACCAAAGATCGCTTCAGGTCAAATTGTCAGGAGCATCAATGGCTTAACCGATGATGTGACTTTGTTAGGTGGTCCAAACATCACAATCACGCCGGCGGCCAATAACACGTTGACGATTGCCGCTAACATTCCAAATCCGCAGTCTTCACCTCAGCCGTTCATCAATCCGTTAAGAGTTGCCACCCTACAATGGTACGAGGCGATTGAAACCGGCATGGAGGTCCCTGTTGGCGCTGGTTTAAATCAGATTGCGTTCGACGGAGCTAATATCTGGGTAACAAGAGGCCTCTTCGGATCCGTTGCAAAAATTCGCGTCAGTGACGGCGCATTATTGGGAACCTTCAACGTTACGGGCGGTGAGGCGTCAGGTGTTGCATTTGACGGCGCTAACATTTGGGTAGCGTGTGGTGACTTCTCACGTCATCTTACAAAACTGCGGGCGAGTGACGGTGTAAACCTCGGTGTCTTTACGCTGCCGGTCGATCCATTCAGTCTGGCGTTCGACGGCTCTCACATTTGGGCTACTACCGGAGAAACTCACAGCGTGACTAAGGTGCGAGCACGCGACGGGGCTATCGTCGGCAGTTTCAACGCCGGACCGGGTCCATTAAGGATCGCGTTTGATGGGGCGAATATATGGGTAACGAATCCGACCGCGAGTACCGTAACCAAGATCCGCGCGAGTGACGGAGTACTGTTAGCAACAGTCAACGTAGCATCGTCCCCGAATAACCTTGCGTTCGATGGTAGCAACATCTGGATAACGCATCCTGCCTTAAACATGGTCACAAAACTTCGCGCCAGCGACGGCGTAGTCTTGGGTACGTTCGGTGCTGGACCGTTTCCCATCGGAATAACGTTCGATGGCGCCAATATCTGGGTGGGAAACAGAACTTCAAACACAGTCACGAAATTGCGCGCGATTGATGGCGTGGCACTTGGAACGTTTGTAGCCGGTAATGGTTCCGGTAACCTGGCATTCGACGGTGCTAATGTCTGGGTGATTAACCACGACGCGGGAACAGTATCCAAACTGTAAGACGTGAAACACACGTAAGCCTGTTCCCGCAAAGGACGCGAAGTAGAATTACGAACAACTTTGCGCCTTTGCGGGAACATTAAGCGACGTTCAGTACGCACCTTTAGCTTTTTTTGTCTGTGGCTTTCAGGGCTGCCTCGATCGTCGCCTTCAGACCTTCATAAGATCTGTCTGAAACGCGCTTGCCGTTAACGTAAAACGTCGGCGTGCCGTTGACTCCCAGTTTCTGCCCGTCCAACACATCGCGCTGAACCTTCTCTGCAAACTTGCCGCTGTCGAGCGAAGCGTCGAAGCGAGCGCGGTCCAGACCAAGCTCACTCGCGTATTGCCTGAGCTTATCGACCTCGAGCGCAGACTGGTTACGGAAAAGCACTGCCACATATTCCCAGTACTTGCCCTGCTCGCGCGCCGCTTCGGCGGCTTCGGCAGCCTTCCGCGCCTCGGCGTGCTGCGAAAGTGGGAAGTCGCGCACGACGAACCGCACCTGGTTCCCGAACTCATTCACGATCCGCTCAATAACCGGATGCTGCTGCGCGCAACTCGGGCATTGGAAGTCAGTGAATTCGACAATGGTGACTGATGCGCTGGCGTTACCCTTACTCGGCTGATCGTCCGTCGCGATCTCGAAGACCGGCGATTCCGGAGCGACAAGGTTGATCTGGACCGTCGATGCGCGGCGCAGTTGTTCAGCGAAAGCGCGAGTCGCTTCCTGTTCCTTATTCTCCTGGATGTACTGAACGATCTGTTCTTTCGTCTGCGCAAACTCGCCGCTGATGCGATCCTTGTTTTGCGTATAAAACTCCTGCGCCTGCGCCTCTGTTACACGCGGCACTTTGGCGGTCACCTCCTGCTCGAGCAGTGCTCGCGTGGTCATCTGACGCTTCTGCGCTTCCTGCGAGAGCAGCGTGTCATTGATTTTCAGATCGAGGTCCTGCTTGCGTAGTGAGTAAACCTGTTCCTGCACATTGAAGATCAAAGGCCGCAGGCTGTTTTCGATATCGTTCATGGTGATCTGCTTGCCGTTTACGACTGCTAAAACTCGCGCGCGATCTGCTTCGCTAACTGGCGGTGCTGACGGTTTGGCCAGGACTTTGACCTGAGTATTCGCACGGAGTCGCCCGGCAAGCTTTCGGGCCAGTTCCTGCTGACGCTGGAAGGTGAGATATCTGATGATGTCGGCCTTCGCATCCTTGAACTCCGCCTTAATCTCCGTCTTGTTCTTATCGTAAAACGCCTGCGCCTCCGTCTCGGTTGGCGCTTGAACCTTCGCGATGACTTCGTCCTTGATTACCTGCGAAGGGGAAACCTGGCGCTTCTTCGCCTCTGCTTCCAGCAACAGTGAATCGATTTGTAGATCGAGTTCGCGCTGGCGAGCGTCGATCACTTCACGTTGCAACTGTTCCACGCGCGTTCGTGTTTCAGGGCTGAGATCCTGTTTGGTGATCTTCACTCCATTGACGACGCCGAGTACGTCTGAAAGTCGCTTGTCCTCACACCCGCAGTCGATCTCAGTGGTCGCCGGCTTTTTTGTTTCAGCCACAGCGGATTGCTGAGCCGTCTGCGCAGCGATGGGCGCAACGGTCATAAACATCATAAGAAGACCGAATAAAAGTTTTTTCATAGAATCACTCTTCATCCTTTATGTATCAGATTGAGTCTAATTTCCTCGAATTAGGCACTACCCAAAAATTAATTGTTCTTGACCCAACCGCTCGCGGAGACGATTTCTCTTTTTGCAGGGTCAACGGAAACGACGTAGCCTCCCATGGCCCCAACACGACGGTTTGGTCCAAATGTAATGCTGGGTGTCACGCCGGTGTCATACTCATAGAGACCTTCAAGTGCTGTAACGAGTTTTTCGCGGCTCAAATCTCTTCCTGCACGCTGTAACGCCTCGGTGAAAATCTTTGCCGCAGCGAGAGCCATCACCTGCGATGCCGTGTGTCGCACCGGAAAGCTGTACTTCTGCTGCAGGGCGCGTAATTCGGCCAGGCCTGCGGGCGTCAGATCACCCGGCACGGTCGGAACCGAAAGGAACACACGATCCTTAAAACTCAACGGTATAGTTGCGACGAGATCTCTTCCCGCTAATGCGCCGAGCAGAAACACATCCGGCGTCCAATCAGCAGCGGCCGCCGCTTTTATGAAAGCTGTGTCTTCACCGCCGGCGCCGAAAAAGAAAACCGCTTTCGCGTCTTTTAGATCTTTAGCGATCTGCGTAGCGTCAAAAAGTCTGCTCGAATAAGCTTTCTTAGTGACGGAGTTCCACCCGAGCTTTCGCGCCTGTTCTTCGATCGCAGCCGCAGCCGCCACGGAAAGTTCATTTTCGGAATGGACGATTGCGACTCGCGACTTCTTCAACTCTGGTTTGTTATGAGCCGCAAAGTTTACGAGCGCACGCGCCTGCTCACTCGTGCCCGGCAGCAGGTAAAAGACGTTGCGATTGTTCTGAAAACCGGTTTGCGGCAGAAGCGTCAAAGGCCCCATGAAAGGCATGTCGGCTTCCTGTGTTAAAGAGACAAGCTCTTTATCAGCTCCCGCGCTCAGGCCACTGACCATGGCGAAAACTTCGCCAGCTTTGACGAGCTTTCTGACGTTCGCCGCCGTTTCCGCCGCGTCAGTTCCAATGTTGATCGTTTCCAGTTCAATCCTGCGGTTGTAGATTCCGCCCTTGTCGTTGACGTTTGCGAAGTAAGCAGCGAGCACGTCCTTCATCGCCGCGCCAATCTCGGCAAGCGCGCCCTGTTGCGGCAGGATTGTCGCGACCTTGACGCTTGTTTCCGTAAGACCCGGATCATGATCGGTCTCGATGCGTTTCAGATACGCGATCAGGTCGGCCACGTCTTCGGGCGACATCTCGAAGAGCGGCATCGCTACTGCCATTTTGTTTCCAGCCGGATCCAATCCCTGGACCAGTGAACGTGTAAACAGCTTTTCATTAAATGGACCATGTTTGCGTCCCGTTGTATGCGTGTGGCCGTAGCTCTTGACGAGATTGGACCAGGTCAGGTTTCCCGCAGTCACGCCGCCCTCGGTTTTGCCCTCACCGTGTTGGCCGTGGCAGCCAGCACAGGTCACGGTCGAGGCGGGCAAGTCGAGCTCGCCGACGCTCGCTTTGATCTCTTTTCCCGAAGGGCTTTCGCCTCGCAGGTAGATCATCCTGCCGCGTCGTTCCGCTGGTGTAAGCTCGTTACTTGACGAGGCGGTCGTTGCAATCACGCACGAAGCGGCGAACGTGAATAAGGCCAGGACTGCAATTTTTAGCCGCGGATTTTCGCGTATAAACACGGATCTCATTTCGTGCCGCCTTTGTCGTTAACTACGCTTTCGACGACTTGTACGAGTTCGCCAACGTTCGCCATGCCAAAGGCTTTCTTCCAGAGACCGGTCGGTTCGTTGCCGATAATGAAAATCGTCTTATGGTCGTCTTTGTTCTCGACGTACTGGCCCAACTTGTAGAGTGCCCAATCGAGATTCTCTTTCTTGCCGGTTAGAAAAACCCAGCCGGGCTTGGCGTGAAATTTCTGTGCGTAATCTTTGAGCCGCGCGGGCGTGTCCACTTCCGGATCGACGGTTATCGAGACGAGAAAGACATCCTTGCCGACGCGGTCGCCCAGCACTTCCTGAATCTTCTCCATGTTGCGGTTCATCGGCGGACAGACCGAGGTGCAGGTGGTAAAGAAGGCGTTGACAACGACGGTCTTGCCTTTGAGCACGTCCGAGTAAAAGCGCACTGGTTTACCGTCCTGGTTAATCAGTTGGACATCGGTAAAGTAGTTCGCTGCCGGAGAAGACTCTTTCGTAGTTTTCGTCATGTGCGAATGATCGTGCGGCGGCGGTGGTGTCTTCGTCGCCGGCTTCGCTTGTGGTGCTGGCGCGGCTGGTGTTTGGCCCAGGCAGTTGTACGTCGCAGTTAAAACCGCTGCCGACAATATAAGAGTAGTAAAAATTCGTCGTGTCATTAGTTTGATATCCCCGCTGTAGTAGTTGTTATTTTGCCCGCGATGGCGTCGTTGATGATCTGCACTAACTGGCTCGATTTCGCTAAACCGTAAGTACGCGTCCAGTTGCCGC
>JAICGZ010000168.1 GCA_025922875.1 Pyrinomonadaceae bacterium | reverse complement strand
GAGCGTGCCGGCAAACGCAGCTTTGATTTCCTCAGCGCCACTGCGCAGAGTGCCGACGGAAATACTGAGGTGCAGATCCAGGCAGTGAAAGCGATCAGCGAGCGGCGCGCGGAAGAGTCGGTGCCGATCTTGATCAAGATCGCGAAAACGCATCCGAATCAACTGGTGCGGAAACAGGCGATACGCTCGCTGGGTGAATCAGGAGATCCGAGGGCTGTTGAGTTCTTCCGCGAAGTGCTAACAAAGTAGGGCCACAAAAAGGCACAAAAGGTTTTCTCCGAATTTTCTTGTGCTTTTTGTGCTTCTTTGTGGCTTATCAAGATTTTACCAGCTCGACGAACTGTCCCGCGGAACCGCTCTTCGACGAGGTCCTGTCTCGTATGGCAACGCGAACTTGATAACATAAAGTCAGACAATCATTAATAGTTAACCACTTTGTGCTTTTTGTGCCTTTTTGTGGCTCACTTCATAGTCATTATCGCGGCCCAGGTTTCGATGCCGTCCCACAAATTTTGGATCCGAATGTTTTCATTCTCCGCGTGCTGGTTGTTGTCGTAATTCGCGATCGGAATCGAGATCGTCACGGTTTTAAGTCTCTCAGTGATGATTGATAAAGGGAGACTCCCGCCAGACGTCGGCAACAACACAATCTTGCCGGAAGAAGTCGATTGAACAGCATCGATGACAGACCTCGAAATCGGCAGGTCCATCCTCGTGCGCTCGGCGTTGTAACCACCCGCGCGAACGTTGACTCGCGCGAGCAGCGGATACTGGTTACGCTCAGCGTCTGTCGGTTCGCGATCCGTAACGTAATAACCCTGCTTGCGGATGTGTTCGATCAACCGTTGCGTCTGTCGCTGATGATCGTTTCCTTTGACGAGGCGCAGATCCAACACGGCCGTGGCTGTCGTCGGGATGATGTTGCGCGCCAGGTCACCAACATCACCGCTGGCGAAACCATTGATATTTAACGATGGGAGATTGATTAACTCGAGCAGGACTTTCCCGCCGCCTTCAGTGCGCTTTAGTCCCAACTGCTTCTTCAACTCTTCGTCGTATTGCGGCGCGTCAGCAATGGCGCGGCGCTCTGCTTCACCCAACGGCTCGACGTCCGAATACCAGCCTTCGATGGTCACTCTTCCGTCGTCGTCCTTCATCGACGCCAGCAAACGCGCAAGAAGGTTCGCGGGATTAGGCGACCAGTTTCCGTAATGACCACTGTGCAACGGCCGCTTAGCGGCATAAACGGTGACGTCGACATTTGTGTCACCGCGCGCGCCAAAAACAACCTGCTTCACGCCTGACTGGTGCACTGGTCCATCGCAAATGAGCCACGCGTCCGCTTCGAGCAATTCTTTGTTGCGGTTGATGATCTCGCCGAGGTTTGGCGAGCCGGCTTCTTCTTCTCCTTCAAAAAAGAACTTAATGTTTGAAGTGAGTGGGATGCCTTTCTCTTTGAGCGCGCTGAACGCGGTGAGGATCGCCATCACTCCGGCTTTGTCGTCGGAAGCCGAACGCGCGTAGATGCGCCACTGCGGGTTGATAAGCGAACCCTCAGTTGGTGCGGGAATGATCTGCCCACCTGCTTCGAGAGCAGCAGAACGAAAACTCGGCTGCCAGGGTAACGTCCCGGACCACTGTTTCGGATCTGTCGGTTGTCCATCGTAATGCGCGTAAAGCAGGATGGTGCGTTGTGCGCCGGGTGTTTTCAACTCGCCATACACGGCCGGCGGAGTGTTTGGAGTTGAACCTTCCAACAATCGAGGGTTCAAACCACGCTGCTTCATCATCTCGACGATGTGTGCAGCGTTCTTGCGGATGTTTTCAGTGTCGGCAGCGACGTTCGGGATTGAAAGGAGAGTGGTGAACTCCTTCAGGAGCCGGTGTTCGTTGGACTGGCGATATTCGCGAACTTTTTCCTGGGTCGTCTGGGCGAAGACCGGAAGACACAGAAAGAGCAGAAGAAACAGTCGACGGAGCATGGCGCGATTATAAGCAGAATGGGTCCTATAAGTCTTATAAGTCCGATAGGCCGATAGGACCCTATTGGCTTAAAGCAAGCTAGGGTTTCACAACACCACCATTATCAAGCGCGGTGTAGACATCCGTTGAGAAGAGTCCAAGCCACGGATCCGAACGCGGCGTCAGAAACAGCTTCGCGTAAACCTGTTCGTTCAGCTTCTCTAGATCGTCGCGAACAGGCTCTTGCATTAGCCACTCATACAGTTCCGTGTGCATCAGGTATTCGTTGCGAACTGTATCGAGTGCCACCAACTCCTGAAAATTCTTCAGCAGGCGCGCAAGTTCCGCTTCCGTCAGCGCGGGATTCTGACGCTTGATCAAAGCGATGCTGTTACTGTCCAGGATCGCATCCGCGGCATGAAGCCGCGCGATCTTCTTCCATGCAGCTTCATCAGTCATCTTTCCAAGCGTTTTTGTGGCCATGGTCATGGCGCGCAGAATGCTGGTCTCGGTGATCGATTTAGTAACAGCCAGTGGCGCAATGCTTAACGCGTCGCCATTTGGTCCTTTCACGACTTTCAAGTTCTCGGGCTTTTTAGCACCGATTTTGTCCGTATCGATCGTCCAGGCGGCAGTGATCTCGCTGTGCCGGTTACCGTAATAGACCCGCAACCGGAAATCTCGTTCCTGTTCCGGCTTGCTGGAAAGTGTTTTATAGAATGATTCCGCAGCCGCGAGACCATGCAAGAAAGCTTGTGGTCCATACAGGCCGGGAAGCGCATCAATCAGGCGTCCCTGAGAGTCGAGAATGTAATGAATACTGTTGCCCGTGAGCGTTCGCTCGAGCTTGCGACCATCGCCAAAGTCGATCGTAACTACCGGCACCGGCCGCACTGACTGCCAGTGCAGCACAAAACGTTGTCGCAAAACGTTCGCTACCTCGGCATTGGGGTAGAGAACAGTGCGGAAGAAGCGACTGTTGGCGCAGCTAAACTCATCGGTGAGTTTCCCCAGCAGGCGCAACGAGAGAATTGGCTTACCACTTTCGGCGGCAGCTTTCTTTGCGCTCTCGAGTTCCGTATGCCAGTAGAGTCCGGCGAGGTAGCTGTTCTTCTGTTGGGCAACGGTGTCGAGTGCGGTTGTGATGCGCACCCATTCGTGATCGGATGCGACAGCCGGAGATGCAATGTGCCGGGTGATTTCATCCGCATACTGCGCCATCAACACCTGCAAGCCCGCCGGTCCAAGTGCGCGCAGCTCTTCAATGGCGCGAGACGATTCGGCGGTGTTTTCTGAAACTGCCTTGCGGGCCAAAGCCTCGGCAGGCTCATTTGCGTGTGCGATTTGTACGGAAACAAGGACCAGCAGGAGCAACGAAAGGAAGGAGAACTTCGAGTTCATCGTGACCTCCAGACGACTGGGATTTGTGGGAATTGCAGGGAAGAGTGACCGTTTGAGGGTTCCCTGATGGGTTAGGTTGCCCGGGCGAGCCTTTAACAGGATTTACAACATTTTTCAGGATGCATCCTGTAAATCCTGAAAAATCCTGTCAATCCTGTCCTAATTGCTTGCGTACCTTCAGCGGCAGCTTGTCGTGAACAAGTTGGTACGCAGTCTTTAGAAGCTCTTTAAGTTCGCGAGCCGGCAATGCATCAAGGTCCTGGAGTGCGACCCAGTGATATCGGGCTACGTATGGCGCGGGCACTATACCTTCCTGTTCAACCAGCTCGGCAAATTTTTCAGGCGTGCATTTGAACGAAAGCTTGGTGTCATTTGGACCAAGACCGGCCACTGCAAACATCTTATTACCAATAGTGAACAGCAGGTCATTTCCCCACTGCACCCGTTCCGCTACGTGCGGCAGCGAAAGACAGAATTTACGAATCTGTTCGAGGTCCACCTTATTTCCTCATCAACTCCAACACCGCCGACGTCATCGCCTTCACTCCTGTTCGCAACGTCGGTTCGGGAACGGGAGCGAAGAGCGCCGAATGAAGTCCCGGAAGTGCTGCACCTGATTCCCTGTACGCCTTTACTTTCGCCGGGTCGGATGCGCCGAGCCAAAAGATTGTGGTCGGGATCTTCTGGTCCAAACTGAAGTAACCAAAATCTTCACTCGCCATGATCGGCGCGATGGGAACAACGTTCTCCTCACCCAACGCTTGCTTGAACGCAACCACGAGACGCTCGACTAACTTCGGGTCGTTGTACGTCGCGCCCGTGCCTTCCGCAACTTTCATAACCGGAGCACGATCTTCCGGAATACCGGCAGTGGTCGCAACACCGTTGATAATCCGTTCGATTGAAGCCAGCACACGACGCCTGACTTCTTCCTTGTAGGTGCGAACCGTCAGTTGCAGATTCACTTCGTCGGGAATGATGTTGTAACGAGTGCCGCCGTGGATCGATCCAACGGTAACAACCGCGGGATCGAGCGGAGAATTCTCGCGACTCACGATTGTTTGCAGCGCCATCACCACCTGCGCCGCCACGACGACCGGATCCTTAGTCGCTTCCGGCATCGAGCCATGCCCGCCCACGCCTCTGATCTTGATGTCGATCGAAGTGGCGCTCGCCATAGCGTAACCGGGCGTGTATCCGACCTTGCCCGTTTCCAACTCCGGCTTATCGTGTAAGGCAATTGCAAAATCAGGTCTGGGAATTTTCGTGTAGAGTTCGTCGCGCAACATCGCCATCGCACCGTCGCCTGTCTCCTCGGCCGGTTGGCCCAGCAAAACGACCGTGCCGCTCCAACGATCCTTCAACTCCGTCAGCATTTTGGCGGTGCCGAGAAAGCTCGTCATGTGCATGTCGTGACCGCAGGCGTGCATCACACTGACTTCCACCCCCGCGTCGTTCTTCGTCTTCACCTGGCTCGCATACGGAACGCCGGTTTTTTCTTCAACAGGCAACGCATCGAGTTCAGTGCGCACAAGGACTGTCGGTCCGGCTCCATTTTTCAACACTCCAACTACGCCGTAGCCAACCCACTGCGCGTTTTGAAACTTGCCGATGCCTTCCGTGACAGTGAAGCCCAGCTTGCGCAACTCGCCCGCAATGAACGCGGCAGTCTTTTCCTCACGATGAGAAAGTTCGGGCGCAGCGTGGAGGGTCTTGTAAGTCGTTAGCCACGCGGCAAGGTCGCGGTCGATCATTGCATCGAGCGAGAGTTGTTGCCCGCTCACATTGAAGACCAGCACGGCGAGCACCGCCGGTAAGAGGAAAAGTTTCTTGTGCATTATCGTCGCTCCCACAGCAACTTCTTGAGTTCACTAATTCTGGCGAGGTGATAGTCGTCGTGTTCAGCCTGGAAAAATAACATATCGACCAGTCGCATCTGAACGTTCAGACGCGGATGCAGCGCGGCGCGCTCGAACACACCCGCGTCGAGACTCTCGAGCCGGTGGACGATGTCGTGTCGCGCAGTGCGAAACGCGTTCAGGATTGTTGTAACAGGGACGTTGTTGTGACTTGCTTCGTAGGTCTTGCGATTCGACATGTCGGCGGCATGCAGAGCCGAGTTGCCGGCGAGATATTCATCGATTCTTTGGGAGACGAGACTTTCGAGATCCAGAAGGTGGCCGGCGTTCTCCTGCATGGACCACCGCCCGTCTGCCTGTGTTGTCAGTGTTTCAGATGATAGACCAGCCAGCAGCTCTTCGAGACGAGCGGGTGTGCCGCGAATCCGCTCGATCACTTCGGGATAGAGGCCCGCGGGGAAGTCGAAATTAAACCGGCGGTCGGTCCACTTGATTCGGTGCATTGGAATAGGTGGTATAGGCGAATAGGACGTATTCTAACCTTAATTGCCGCCGGTTGGCTGCGTCAGACTGAACCAGTTTCCCGAGTTGTCTTTGGTTTAGACGACCACCACCTGTTTTCCTAACCACCGAAACTCCTCTTTGCGCCTTTTGCGTCCTCTTTGTCTCTGCGGAAAACTTCTGCCTTAAGGCTTTGGCGGCAATGGCTTTTGTAACGCTGCGTCGATGAATTCCTTCATTCCCGCGTCACTTCCGTCGTGCCGGAACTTGTAGTAGTTCGACAGTGCAGCCATCCATTCTTTACGGCTCGCTTCCGTCTTCGGATCGGTTCCCGCCGACGCAATCGCACGGGCGTAAGCATCGACAATCCGATCCATCACCACGTTCAGCTTCTCGAGTGCTGCTTTGCTCTCCGGCGTCTCGGGTTTGCCCGCGTAATTTGTCTGGTAAGCCGTTGACATCGTCTTGTACGGACCAGACTCATAGGCTATCGCCAGAAAGTAATAGGTCGAAGGTGTTTTCTTGATGTCGCTGTCGTATTGTGCTGCCTTTATCAACGAGTCGATCGCCTGATCAGGACTGCTCTTGAGAGTCAGAAAACCAACTGCGTAGTTGAGATAAGCCAGCGTGTCGTCTTTGCCTTTGAACGGCGCCCACTCAGTAGGGGTCTTGCCTGATTCGATCGCCTGAATGGCTTTTCGAGCATAGTCGAGCGCAGTAGCGTTGAAAGTCTCATTTTTGGCTGACGCGGCCAGGTAACCGGCGTAACCAAGGTCTATTTGCGCGCGCAGGTAATTGGGTTCATCGGACAGGATCTTTGCGCCTGTGCTGTAGGCTTCAGCGAACTTCTTTTCGTTGATGAGAATCGGCAGGTTCCGCTTGCGCTCGTCACGCTCGTAGGCCAGAACCCATTTAGAGAGGTAATCCGTGTATTGATCCTTGTCTTTGGGATATTTCTGGAGATAGTCTCGTGCGGCCTGATATGCGGCGGTCGGATTCTGAATACGATTGTCCACAAACCGCTTGTAGATTTCGATCTTGACCGGATCGTCAGTCTCCTGAGCGACCACCAATGCCTGCCGCGAGCCAAGCGTCAATAAAGCCAATGCCATCAACGCCGCCAGGGCCAATCTCTTTCCCGACCAATTCATATCAACTCTCCTCCGCTCTACTACTTCCAACGAACGTGTTAGACGCTCTCAGGCCCGCTAAGGGTTTTATCGTCCTGAGGTTATAATCACTACGCTTCTCCGAAAATATAACATGATGATTAGAAATCAGATCCCAGGGAGACCAGACCACACTGATGACCGGCACATTCGAAAGACGACCTGAACATATCAAATTCTCGGGCCGCATTCTATTTCTCACGGAGGATACGTCCTTAATCCGGCAGCAACTCGAAGCCCGCGACGAGGCCGCTACCACCCTCGAAACCGAGCTCGCCGGCCGCCTGCTGGAAGGTGACCTGCCGTTGATGAGCAATATCTCTACCGATGAAATAACACCGGGCTGGGTCTGTTTTTACTATGACGAAACGCTCGGACAGTACGTCTACGTCGGCATGCGCGACGCCGCCGTCAAAAAAGACGAAGTGAAAAATGGCGGGTTTGCGGTCGTAGTTTCAGGGCTTTCGAAGGGTTGCGGCTCGTCGCGTGAAACAGCGCCATACGCCGAGAAGGCTGCGGGTATTCAACTCGTCATCGCGCAAAGCATCGAGAAAATTTACGGACAAAACTCGCAGAACATCGGCCTCCTGACGTCAACGGATTTCGGATTGGTTGAACGCATTCGACTCGGCGAAGAAATTCCGCTTTCCGAATTTACAAAGGGCCTTGATCCAATCTCGCAGGAGATCGTCTCTCACGGCGGGCTCTTCAACTACAACAAGGCACGACTCTCCGGAAAAGTCTCTCCGCCGCCGATCGAAACCGCTCCACGCCCGATGACCATCGTGGAAAAGATCATCGCGCGGCATGCATTCGTCACCGCGGGCAAGATCGGTGTCGAGGCGGTGAAGCCGGGCGACGCACTGTTTGCACTCGCGGACGTGCGCTTCTCGCACGAGTACGTAACGCCCATGGCCGAGTCGCTGTTCAAGCAGGCATTGGGTCCTGACGCGCGCGTTTCACAACCCGAATCAGTTTTTGCGTTTCGCGATCACCTGACGTTTCTCGGACGAGTGATGTCGCCGAAACATCGTGAGATGGGTTTGCTGGAAAAGGCTGAAGGACTGGCGACGACCCAACAGAGTTTCACCGAGCAGCAAAACATCAGGCTCTACGGAGAAAGTCCCGACGGCGGCTCCGAAGCGATCTGTCACAACGCAGTTGTCGAAGATCTCGCTTTGCCCGGACAGATCGTGATCGGTACTGACTCACACACGTGCATGGCCGGTGTGCTCGGTTGCTTCGCTTTCGGTGTCGGTTCAACGGACATGGCCAACGCGTGGTACACGAAAGACATTCGCATTCGTGTGCCCGAAACTGTTCGCTACGTGTTGAAGGGAAAGAAGCGCGCCGACGTTGCTGCGAAAGACGTGATGCTCCACATCCTTGCGTCGGAGTATATGAAGACCAGCAAGGGTATCGGGAAAGTGTTGGAGTTTGCCGGCGAGGATTTAAAGAACTGGCCGATGGACGAGCGCGCGACACTGACGAACATGGCCGTTGAAGCCGGAGGCACGACCGGAATAATCGAACCCGATGAAGTAACGCTCGACTACATCGTGCGCACACGAGGGCTCGACCCGGAAGAAGTGCGCAAAGGATTTACTTTCAGCGACAGGGACGCCCAGTATGCGGCTGTGTTTGAGATCAATCTCGATGAGATCGGTCCGATGGTCGCTACGCCTGGCGATCCGCGGAACGGCATTCCGATCGAGCAGCTCGATGGAGACGTTCGCATCGATGCCGCTTATGGCGGCTCATGCACGGGCGGCAAGATGGCTGACATGGACATGTACGCCCAGGTGCTTGAAAACGCACTGGCCAATGGAAAGCGAGTGGCGGAAGGCGTCCGCTTGTACATTCAGTTCGGATCGCAAAAGATCAAGCAGTACGCGCGGCAGCGTGGCTACATCGACATCTTCGAACGCGCGGGCGCTGAGTTGATTGACCCCTCATGCGGAGCCTGTATCAACGCCGGTCCGGGCGCCTCACCGTCCGCGGAGACAGTCACGGTCAGCGCGCAGAATCGAAACTTTCCCGGCCGGAGCGGCCCCGGCAAACTCTACCTCGCTTCACCCTTCGTAGTCGCCGCCTCCGCGATCGCGGGAAAGATTGTCGATCCAAAAGAGTTTCTATAGGTCAGAAAGGTCCTATATGACCTATAGGACCTATATTTTCCTGAAACCTTTCAACCTTCCTAAGCACTAACCTACCGAGAGTTATGACTGGCGCCTTCGCGGGAACTCTGATGAACAGTTCAGCAGACCTGGTTACTCGCGTGTGCCAGGGCGATGCGGATGCCTTTCGTCTGATCTTTGAAAGGTATTCGCGGCCCGTCATCAGTTTCATCTACGACATGGTTAACGATCGCGGGCTGGCCGAAGAGTTGACGCAGGAGACTTTCGTTCGTGCTTTTCGCTCGATTCGAACGATGCGCGCAGAGACGAAACTCTCTACCTGGCTGTTTGGCATCGCCCGGAATGTCGCGCGCGAATCACTCCGCGCACGCGCTCGCGCCGGCAATCACGTGGATCTTGCTGACAAGTCGGTTATGGATTTGAGCGATAAAAAACCGGTCCCGGTCGACGGATTGCTCAGCAAGGAGTTGAACGAACTGATTCGCCGCTCACTCGCCGCGCTCGATGAAGATAAACGGCTGGTGTTCACGCTCAAGGTGCTGCACCAATGCAGCTACGAAGAGATCGCGGCAATCACCGGTTTCTCACTCGCAAAGTTGAAGACTGATTTACACCGCGCCCGCGCGGAGATGCGAAAGCGGATCAGTGCATACGCTGGAGTTGGTTATGAAGTGTGAAGTTTGTTTCGAGCTTTTGGAAGAATATCTCGACGGAGAGCTTTCCGGCGAAGAGAGCAACCGAGTCGGCGCGCATTTGAACACGTGCACTGATTGCGCCGCGGGCTTTACTGCGCTCACGGCGGAACAGGAACTATTCGCTCGCTACGATCGCGAAGTAGAAGTGCCGCCGTTTCTGTGGACCAGAGTGGCTGCGCATACGATTGCTGAAAACAACAAGGCGAAGCGAAGTTGGTTCGCAGGCGCCTTTACCAGACCTGCAACTGCGATAGCGATGCTGTTGCTCGCGATTACTGCCGGCGTTATTTATCTGATCTCGCGCGAGCCCAGCCCTAAAACAAGCGTAGTAAAACACGTTGACCCGACGCTACCGCGTAACGGTACTGACCCTGTCCAGGATCGGAGCTCAACAGCCGAACCGGATCAGGGAGCAGTGAACAATCAACATCCAAAGACAGCTGCGACACAAGACTCGTCCTTCGTCGCTTCAAGCCCCAAATCAAGGCGGCGGGTTAGATCAATCATCCACCGCACCCCAGTAGATCAATCGGGCGTCTTGTCATCAGATCCCGGCTACCTCGACATGGACGAGCAGGACACGGCCAGGCACGTGGAGCGAACAGAAAATCTGTTGCGCTCGATACGCAACTTGCCCATCTCCGACAGTGAAGAAGAAATTGACGTCACCTACGACAAGGCGCTCTCGCGTCGCTTGCTAAACGAAAACGTCGTGCTGCGTCGCGACGCTGAAATGAAAGCGAAGTTCCCAACAAAAACACTCCTCGCCGATTTGGAACCGTTTCTGATCGATATCGCAAACCTGCCCGATCGTGCGCGGCCGGAAGACGTGCGCGTAATCAAAGAGCGCGTGCAAAAAACCGAAATCGTGGCCGCGCTTTTGGATTACCAGGACCGGGGCACAAATAATCGTTAATGAGAATAGAGGCTAAACAAATGTTCAAGAACCTTACATCAAAGACGGCAATCAAAATCTCAGTTTCACTTGTCGTTCTGCTAATTCCCAGCGTCGCCCTGGGCCAACAGCGAAGCAGTTCCACTGCTGCGATCGTTCGCACCGCGCAGCAAAGCGGGAACGATGCGATCACTGTGTTTCGCAGTGCTCGTGACTTCATCACTGAGGGCGAGTGGACCAAAGCTCAGGATACGTTCAACGAATATGTCACCTCATATCCAAACGAGAAGAACATCGACGCAGCGCTTTACTGGCTGGCCTACGCACAACACAAGTTAGCGAAGTACGACCAGTGTCACGCGACTATCAATCGCCTGCTCCAGAGGTTTCCCAACACGAACTGGAGAGACGACGCTCGCGTGCTGCTCGCGCAGGCGCCCGGCAAGTACGCGATCGCTTATCAGGATCTCGTTTCCGCAGTGAGGGCTGCCGGGGTCGCACCAATGCCTCCGCTCCAGGGTTCAGTTATTTACGCGCCGGCGCAGACGACTCAAATTGAGGTCACGCCAATGCCTGCGCCGGTCGTGGGAGGGACCGGGTGGAGTTTCGAACTGGATGCGGCAGGCGATGACGACGATCCGTGTGAATTCAAGATCGTCGTCCTTCAGGCTCTGTTTCAAACCGATGTGCAACGCGGAATTATGGCGGCCACCGATTGGCTGAAACCTGGTTCGACGCAAACGGTGCGTTGCAAGAGTGCAGCTTTGACCTTGCTCGGGCGTAACGGCGGCAAAGCAGTCACCCCGGTGATCCTCGGTGTGGCGCGGAGTGAACCCGATCTGAAGCTGCGCGCGCGCGCGATCTCCGCGCTGGGCGCGACGAACGACGACACAGTGGTTGATGCGTTGCGCGATTTTGCACTGAACTCGCAGGAGAACGACATTATCGAGGCGTCAGTCTACGCGTTGAGCAAACACACGGGCGATCGAGCGATCGTGGTGCTCAGCGATATCGCTGTCAGCGGTAAAACGCCGGCGCCGCGAAAGTTGGCGATCTCGAGCATCGCGAGCCGGGCTGGTGAACCTGCGGTTGACGCTCTGTTCCGGATCTACGACGCGGACCAAACACTTGAGATTCGCAAGGCCGTCATTTCCGGATTTGCAAATCGCAAAAGCGAGCGCGCGGCTAACAAGCTGTTCGAGATCGCGCGCAGCTCAGACAACATCGAGCTTCGCAAAGCCGCGATCAGCGCCATCTCGCGGCGAGGCGGAGACAAAGCCGTCGAGTTTCTGCTCAATCTTTACGACACCGAGAAGAACGAAGAGTTGAAAGACCAGATCCTCAACTCGCTCGGTTATGGCAGTGGCATCTTTGCGGGCACTCCCATTGCCACAGCCGCAGGGCAAACAGCCATCACATACAGCGTGGGTAGCAGCAACAGCAGAATGAACGACCAGCGCGTGATCAGCAAACTGATCGAGATCGCAAAGAGTCCGCAAACTCCGATGGAGCGGCGCAAGCGCGCGATCGGCTGGTTAAGCAGGAGCAAAGATCCGCAAGTGCTCAAGTTTCTCGAAGAGCTGTTGAAATAAAGCACTGATAGGTCCTATTGGACCTATTGGTCCCATAGACCCTATTTCGAGACGATTTCGCCGTCCCGTTGCCGCGGACGTGCGTTCTCGTGCAATCCACTGGCTCGGAACAGCCTGAGAGCCGAGAACTTTTGAGCAAGGATTAATCGGAGGTTATGTGATGAGTAGCTCGTCGGAACTCCCACTTCACAACCTGAATGGTCTGAGAGAAGCAGCCATCACGCTTCTACGTGAAGTTGAGTCACTCGCAAGCAAGCAGCCTCACACGGACCGCAAACTCGGATTACAAGAGGAAGTCCAGCGATATGAGACGGAACTCATTCGCGACGCACTCCAGCGCACTCGCGGCAACCAACGCCGCGCCGCACAGCTTCTGGGCGTGAAAGTGACGACGCTCAACTGCAAAATCAAAAGACTCGGAATAAATCCAGCCGCGGATTAACACGGATCTGTGGCTCACTTCATTCGCACTCTTACTTTGTTGCTCGTGCGTTCGCGCAGAGTAACGGTCACAAAAAGAGACTGCGCCGCGGGTGTGTTGTCCGGCAACCTCACGACCACCTGCGTTAACCAATCGAAGCCCGGAACTTTTCCGACAAACTCAACTGTAAGCGTATAGACGTTCATTGCCGCGTCTTCCGCTCTCGCCATTACGGCTGAAGCGTTTTCATTCGGTAGCAGGTTCAGATTCATCCCAAATAACATCAACCTGGTACGGTGATCGGAGCTGAAGTTGAAAATGTTTGTAAGCGGAAACGGGTCGCGCACCATCGTCACTGAATCGAGTGCGATCGCAATATCGGAATTTTCTTCGGCAAGGAGTACGGGGTCAGTAAATTGAACTTTGAAGAGTGACTCCGATCCTCGCGCGAGGTAGTAAAGACTTCCATCCGCCGCGACTTTCAAATCAACCGGCTGCGAAACATTCGTAGCGAAGCCGGATGCCGTTCCTGTCGCTGGATCAAACACTCGAATCCAACCGCTACACAGATCGGCAAAGAAATATTTCCCGATGAAGCTGCTCGGAAACTGTACCGTCGCCGGATTATAGAAAGCCCCACCTGCAATGGCGCATCCTGTCGTCGCACTAAGACCGTGTCCATAAGAAAACAGAGGTGAACGAAACGACGGAGTGGTGGTCGGACCTTCGCTAATAGGCCAACCGTAGTTCGAGCCTGCGATGCCGTCGTTGATCTCTTCAAACGCGCTTTGCCCGACGTCGTTGATAAAAAGCCGGCTAGTTCCCGGTTGAAACGCAAAGGTAAATGGATTGCGCAGACCCAGCGCCCAGATAGAACGATTGTTTCCTACGGCGGTGTTGAAAAATGGATTGTCGGTGGGAATGCTTCCGTTGGAGTTAATGCGCAACACTTTACCAAGCATGTTGGCGAGCGTTTGCGCGTTTGAAGGCGTGGCGTTCTCACCAACCGCGATGTACAACTTTCCATCAGGTCCAAAATGGATCGCGCCGCCATTATGGTTTGTGGCGGAGGTTAGATTATCGAGCTCCCAGATGATCGTTTCACTGCCTGGCACGACGACGTCACCATTCGCAGTGAAGCGGCTGACGCGGTTGTGCCTCGGAGTGGTTAGAACCGTGTAATAGAGATAGAGAAAATTGTTACTGGCAAAGTTCGGATCGAAAGCGATGCCGAGCAGGCCGCGTTCGCCGCTGGGATCGACGTTCAAAGTGAGAAAGG
>JAICGZ010000167.1 GCA_025922875.1 Pyrinomonadaceae bacterium | reverse complement strand
TCGCATCGCGCCTTCCGGTTAAAACTGAACCACCATGCTAGAAGTTTAGCTTCAAACCAAACTGAATGGTGCGCGGACGATTCGCAGTGGCGAGAATTGAAGAGTCGCCAGTGCTGACGTCAACGATACCATAGTTTCCAAACGAACCACCCTGAGCCTGCGGACTCTGGAAGGTCGGATGGTTCAGGAAGTTGAAAGCTTCCGCTCTAAACTCGAGGTTGACGGTTTCAGTTATGTTTGTCCTTTTCACGATGGACAAATCATGGTTGGTCTGGAACGGCCCGCGGAAAACGTTCCGGCCGATATTGCCAAGGGCCGAAAACCCCGTGCTGCTCGGATCGGAGCAGCTAACGATCACATTCTGATCGTTAACACAGCGACCGCCAGACACGAACGCATCCAGATTGACGAAGTTGTCGAGCCGCTCCCGCGTACCGCCGCTCGTCAGGATCGCACCCGAACCGATCGTGGCTCGGCTGCCATTGATGAAGTCGGTGTCCTGAAGCGAGAACGAGCCGAAGTCGGCAATCAGGTACGGCGTGCCGGACTGGAACGTGCTCACGCCGTTGATGGACCACCCGTCGACGAGCTTACGCGGCCAACTGCTGAACCACCTGGCAAACGGAAACTCGTAGTTGAAACTGATCACCAAACGGTGTGTTCTATCGAAGTCCGAAAGACCCTTGTTGGATGCCGCGTTCAGAAGATCGCCAACGTCCAAAAGGCCATTCAACTCGTCTCCGAAACTGGAACCCGATCCGTTGTCGATCGATTTACCAAACGTGTATGCAGTCTGCAGGTAAACGCCGTCGGAAAACTGACGCGTCAACGAAGCCTGCAACGAGTGGTATTCGGAAAATCCGTGTTGCGTTTGCGCGAACAACCTGCTGGTCGCGAGTCCCAGGTATTGCGATGGAACGCGCGCATTGATGTTCTCGGCATAGCTGCGAGTGATGCTGATGCTGCCATCAGCGTTTCGCGTGATGCCGGGCGTACCCGCCGGAATGTCCGATGCGGAAACGCCGGAAGCCAACGACGCCGGAATCACGCAAGGCGACGCGATCGTACAAATTTGGCCCGGATTGACCGGAGCACCTGTTCCGATCAGTCGCTTGCCGTTCGTGCCGACATATCCGACTTCAGCAACCATTCTCCACGGAAGTTGGCGTTGCACAGTGAAGTTCCATTGCTGTGCATACGGCGCAACGAAGTCACGTTCCGGGAAGAAACGGAATCCACCCAGCGGATTGCCATCCGGACTGTCGAACACCGGAGTTCCGTCAGCGAGAAACGCCGTCAACCGCGGTACGCGTGCAACGGTCGACAACGGAAAGTCCGAATTCGGACGCTGGCCCGGGAATGGATTCTGCGGCGTCACTGTGAACGGCGCCGCGCTGAAGTCTTCCGAGAAAGGTGAACCACCAGAAGTCTGCAACAACGACTGGTTCGAAACTCTCTGGAAGTAAACACCATAGCCGCCGCGGATCACCGTCGTTTGATCGCCGAAGAGATCGTACGCAAAACCGAAGCGCGGAGCTGGATAAAACTTGATGCAATCCAACATCGTGCAACGGCTGACGCCGGGATCGCCGACGACCGGCGTGTCTTCCGGATTGATGATCTCCAGTGGCGCCGGTGTGCCGTCACCCAGGCCGCGGAAGTTCGACAGGAAGTTGAACTTCTCGTGAGCGATGCTCAAACCTTCAAGCCTGAAGCCCATGTTCACAGTCAATCGCGAGGTGACTTTCCAGTCGTCCTGCGCGTAGTACGAGTGGTCCAACGCTCGGAAGTAGAACGTCGAAAAGCCTGCTCTACCTTGAGTCGTCGTAACTCGTCCCAGCAGGAAGTTCTGGAAACCAACCAGCCCGGTTGCGTTACCAAACGTGACGGAACCGCGCGTAGCGAAGTTGTTATAACGGTTCAGCTCGTAGTAGCTGCCTTCAGCGCCGAAGCGAAACTGATGACTTCCTTTACTCCAGGAAAGATCGTCACCGAGGACGAAGGTATTGAAGGTGCCGCCGCGATCGTCATTTACGCCCGCGCCGAGGGAGAACGCGCCGGTGATGATCGCCTGGTACGCAGCCGGAAACTCTGCTGCGTTGCCGCGTGACGCGCCGATGTCCGACAACGAAATCGTCTCGTTAGGCGCGATCGAGAAGAAGAAGCGGTTCAATCCCGCTTTGAATTCATTAACGACGCGCGACGAAATCACGCTCGTTAGTCCAAGCTTGACGAACTTGTTTCGGCCCGGTGCGAATTGCGCGTAACGGAGAGTTCCGCCGGCGCCAAACGGACGCAGAGCTTCGTTCGTCGATTGGAAGTAGCGGAACGTCAGCTTGTTGTTTGTCGTCAGTTGGTGGTCAGTGGTGATTGTGAACTGGTTATCTTTGAACGTTCCCAAAGACGCCCGGTTGACTGAACCCAGACTGAGAACTCCACCCGGACCGTTGAATCCGGCGGCGCCATGGCCCGGATTAGGAGCGACTGTCGGAACACAGAAGACACCGCTGAAACCCGGGCACTTACTGCCTGGTAGATTGAGATAGGCGACGGCTACCGGATTCAATCCCGTAAATCCTAATGGCAAACCTCCGGGGAAGAAGGTCGCGATCAGGTTTGCTTCGGATCGATTCGCCGGCAACACCGGTATGTTGGTGGCAAAGTTTGTTCCTGCCGCGGTGCCCGAAGCGGCATGCGTGCCCTGGTAATTGAAAAAGAAGAAGTGTCGCTTGTTGGTGTCCAACAGAACGTCGCCACCTTCGCCGAACCGCGGTAGATAAATTGGACCACCAATCGAGGTACCATAAACACCCTGCCGGTATCTGGGACGGTCCTGGCCAGTTCGATTGCGGAAGAAGTCGTTGGCGTTCAACTTGTCGTTTCGCAGGAAGAAGAACAAGTCACCATGAAACTCATTGGAGCCTGACTTCAGAGCGACCTGAATGTTGCCGCCGCCGTTGCGTCCCTGTGATGCGTCGTAGAGCGACGTTTGAGTCTTGAACTCCTGGACGGTTGAGGGATTCGGAAGCGGTACGTTGTCAAGAATCGGGAGATTGATGTCGTTGGAGTTGATACCTTCGAGCTGATAGTTGTTGTTGACCGGACGCTGACCGTTGACGTTGATCGTCACGGCGCCTCGGCCCAGCGCGTCGGATTGAAACATCTCCGTGTTAGCGCCGGTCGAGAGCGTGAGCAGCGTCAGGAAGTTGCGAGTCGCGAGAGGTAAGTTGTTGATCGTCGTCGACTGCAACGTCTGACCGGTTGTCGCGGAATTCAATTGAATTGCACTTGCGGTGCCCTCGACGGTTATCGACGCGGTGATCTCGCCTACTTTAAGCGGGACATTAACCGTGGTTGTCTCGGTGACGTTGACCTTGATGTCGGGCAATTCTGTTTTCGAAAAACCTGACGCCGTAACTACCACTTTGTAAGTGGTCGGCAGCAAGTTCGTAACGCTGAAGTTGCCGCTGGCGTCGGTTGTGGTGCTTCGTTCAGTGAGGCCGGTGCCGGAGTTGATAATTTCTACTTGCGCACCGGCGACTGCCGCACCTTTTTCATCCCTGGCTGTTCCAGAGATTGCTCCGGTCGATCCTCCCTGAGCGAGTGCACTGCCGATCAGGGTGAGAACGACCACAAGCGAAAGAAGTAATCTAACAAACGCGTGGGAAGCTCTTTCCGCCTTCCTTTTCATGATCAGATTTCCTTTCTCTAGTGCATTCGTTTGAGAGAATGCGTTGACAAGCGGGAAGCGAGGTGGAAGGAGGAAGCGCAACTTGCATGCCCCATTACGCCTGACTGCAAGTGTTTTAATGCTTGAACTTAGCGGGATCTCGGATTCGCAATCTCGTCGCGATCATCCAAAAAATTGGCCCCAATCCATAATTTTGCACGCTTCGAGTGAGATTACGTTTGGCCTTGGCGAGTCTCGAACCCGCGAATTAATCACCTTGGAATCGGGTACTAGAGAGTTTATGATTCCGGCCTCAAACAAATCGTCCCGCAGATCCACTAAGTTCGACTAGAGGAAAACTCCCATGCCCTTTAGCTTCGTTAACCGCCGCGGAACCCCTGACATATTCATCTCTTATTCGCGTGAAGATGGCGAGACTTATCTGGATGGTCTTGCGAACGCGCTGACCAAACGCGGGTTTGTGTGTTTCGACGACCGTAAGGGGACCGATGCAGGTACCGTTCCTCCCGAAACACTCTTTCGATTGATCAAAAAAAGTCGGACCTTCGTGCTCGTGGCGACGCCGGGCGCAATCAGAAAGCCCGAGTACCTGACCAGAGAGGTGCGTGAATTTGCAGATGCGAACGGCACTCGTCGCATCGTCGCCGTCAGTTTCGACGAAGGTAAACAGCTTGATGATTGGTCCTCCGCTGGTTGGGAAGACTTGGTCGCCGGCAAGGCGCGCGCGAGAGAGTTTAGTGAGTGCATCGGTACGGGAACGCCATCTGATAAGGTCGTCAACCGAATCGACAAGATGTCCGATTATCTAAAGAGCATAGATCTACAGCGACGTGACCAGAAGCGAGCGGCGACTGTTCTGGTCGGGCTACTCGTGGCAATTGCGATAGCAACCGTCATTGCCTACGTTCAGATCGAGAAGGCTGCTCTTGAACAGCAAAACGCAGAGAAGGCCCACGCCGATGCTGTGGCTGCGCAAGGGGAAGCAACGACCCAAAAAGAAATCGCAGTTCAAGCGAGATGTGATGCTGACTTAGCGCTGCTCGACGCTGATATCGCTCAGCGTGAAGCTGACAGGGCACAAACTGAAGCAGCAACACAGCAGCGGCTGGCGCGAGAAGCCAAACAGGAAGCGGAGCAGCAGCAACAAAATGCCCTCGAATCCGAGAAGCTGAGTCGCAGATACGACTACGCCGCAAATCTGAAACGCGCCCAATACGCATTCGAGCAGGAACGTTTAGATGAAGGATACAAGCTGCTCGACCGCTATTCCGCACCCTCGGCGCCGCTCACGCTTGGAAAGTCGATCGGGAACACCGAAGTCCAACAGTATGACGTGCGCGATTTCGGCTGGCTCTATCTCTCTTCCTTTTATCGTGATGAAGTTTCGTCCCCCCAAAAGTACGGCCTTAGGCACTGCAAAAAAGACACGAACGGGAAAGACGATTGCAAAAGAATCGAGACGTTGGCGTTTTCTTCAAACGGCCAACTCCTCGCTAGTGGTAGCGAACACGGAATCCTTTTGACGAACCTGAGAACTGGTAAGAGCACAGAGTTAAGGAATTTTGCACATGGTGTCTATCATGTAGCGTTTTCACCCGATGGCCGATGGTTGGCCTATTCAGGCGCACACGGGGAGGTCACTCTTTACGAACTGGCAAGCGGCACGTATGGTTTCCTTAAACCATTTGAAGTGTGGCAGAACCCAGTTCCGCTCGCATTTACACACGACAGTCGACAATTAGCTATAGCCGCAGCGGCTACTGAAATCGAATTGTGGGACGTTAAAAGTAAGAAACGAGAAGAGACCGGATTTGCGCTACCTTCGGGGCACCCAACGTCGCTCAGCTTCTCCGGCAATGGAGAATTGTTGGTTGCCGGCGATCAGGGGCGTCTTCACGTATGGAATGTAGCAAGTAAGGAATATCAAGTAGTGAGTTCGGTCCATGGTCTGGATCCGAATGACAAAATCACAAGCGTCAGTTTCGCCCCTAAGCGCAAGGAGTTAATGACTTCGACTAAGCATGGGGACATACAGTTTTGGGACCTTAGCGTTTGGCCGCTCGACAAAAAGAAGCTTGAGATAGTTCATCCCGGCAAATATAAAGGTCGGCTTGCGCAGTTTTCGCCGACCAAGGCAGAAGAATTCGTAATTGCGAAACAAACTGGTGCGATCGAGATTTGGAACACGAAAAGTTTGACCCCTTTGAATCTTTGGAAAGGTGACGGATCAGAGACCACCGCCGTAGCTTTTTCTCCTGACTCCTCGATAGTGGCCGTAGGTCAAGCCGATGGTCAAATACGGTTACTGAAATCGAGCAAGGCAAGTGATCCATTTGCCAAGTCGAAGCACAATTATCAGCAGGTTGCGTTTTCCCGCGACGGGAAATGGTTTGCTACTAGTTCTGGTTCGGAGGTGACCATCCGAAACACTGCCACTATGCAAACCGTTGAAACCTTAAAAGGTCCAGCTAATCTTCTTTCGCTCGTCTTTTCTGTGGACAGTGCCTTCTTAGCGGCTACTGGTTCTGGAGTAGTTGTCTGGAACACAAAGACCTGGGATCCTCACGAGCAGCTTGACCCTTCGGAGATTCTCTCGTCATCTGATAAGCCTAAAACGATTCTTTCGGCGGCTTTTTCGAGAGATAACTTGAGTTTGGCTGTTGCAAGTAGCGCAGGATTTGGCATCTGGAAAATAAGCGAGCCCACGGTGACGTTGGGCCGCGAGGACTGTCTCTCTGTTGATTTTTCAAGTGACGGAAAGAGACTGGCCTATTACTGCAGGAAGGGAGGACTCGTTTTGACATCGGCTCACAATCCAGAACAGCGAGAAGAGCTGAACGGCTTGAGGACCACCAACACGGCTGACCATCTCTACACTTTCTATGTAAAGTTTTCGCCGGATAGCAAGATGCTGGTCGTCGGTAGTGGCGCGAAACTGAAGTTATGGGATCTCACGAAACGACGCCAGCGCGATCCTTTTGAGGGCCATAAAAGGCAACTAACGGCGCTGGCGTTTTCAAACGACAGTCGTCTCCTAATGAGCGCAAGTGAAGATGGAACTATGCGACTGTGGGATCTAATTACCAACCAGGAGTTGGTGCAAATTGATTTAGGGATTCTATTGAATGCGCCTCGTGGCGAGGGGCGCATCTACTCGCTCGCATTTTCTCGCGATAGCCAAACACTCGCAGGGGGAGGGAACGGCGTCTATCTTTGGCCCGCCAGAGTTGGTAGTCACGCTCTGACCGCGGCCGGTACGAGTTTAATACCCGATGAGCGGAAATAAATTGACAACCGCTCGTTCCCCTGCGGAACCTGAAGCAGGCTCCGCAGAGGGCCGCGAAGCACATTACTTTTCCAAACTCACCTCGACTGGAACGCCGCGGGTGACGGAGTCGAAGACGGGCGAGTACGTTGGGCCGAGTTTGCAAAGCTCTTCCAGTTGTTCGTCGGGGACGTCGGCTTTGATACGAAACTTGATCTTCAGGTTTTTGTAACCCCGGCGAATGTTGTCGTCGAGTCCGAGAAACCCGTGCAGATCGATCTCACCTTCGGCTCGCGACTCAACTTCATCGAGCCGGATCCCTTTCGCCGCCGCATGGTAAACGAGCGAGGTCGTGACGCAGGCCACGAGCGCGTGCATCAGGTACTCAACCGGATTCGGCGCCGAGTCATCGCCGAGCAGAACGGCCGGCTCGTCGGCGTTGAGAACAAATGGAGTGTTGTGCTGGTGGTCCTGGCTGGCGCCGTAGAAGTTCTTGATCGTCGAGCTGTTTACGCCACAGTTGATCCAGCGGTTTTGCAAACGGAACTTGAAGTCCGCTAACCGCGGCATTTGTTTGATTGCGTTAATGGTTTCGAATAGACGATCGACGTCTACTCCGTTCATCTTTGTGCTGACTGCCATCTCCTGCATTGTTTTATTCCTGTCTTTCCATCGAAGTCGTCGAACGCAGTTGGTCCATTGCACTGTCTGTGCCGTCGAAAAATGGGGGTTTTTTGCAGGAAATTGATCGCGAGAATTCGTGAGTAACGACTTTCCGTTTCGAGATCTCGCGAGTTGAAGTTGGCTATTGAGGTTTCTTGATTTGCAGCGCAGAGATGCGCGAGTTGAGCGTGGAAGGTTTCATGCCGAGGAGCTTTGCCGCGCCGCCATCGCCGGCGATTTTCCACGAGCAGGCTTGCAGGGCCGCGAGCAGGTTCTTCTTCTCCAACTCCTGAAGCTCGCCGACTGTCAGCACTTTCTCGGTCGGCGTCAGAGGAGTTGATAAGGTTCGCAAACTCGGCAGCGCTCTTTCAAGATTAGGCCGGCCGTCTTCGGCGACGATCACTGAACGCTCCACGACGTTTTGTAGTTCGCGAACGTTACCCGGCCAGTCGTAAGCATTCAGACGGGCGATCGCTTCGGCGCTGAAAGGTTCAATCGATCGTCCCAACTTTTCGGTTGCGCGTTTCAGAAAAGCTTGCGCGAGCAGCTCAACATCATCGCGGCGTTCGCGCAGCGGCGGCACGTTCAACGGAAACACGTTCAGACGATAATAAAGGTCCTCGCGAAACTGTCCGGCCGAAACGAGCTTTTCCAAATCGCGGTTCGTGGCCGCAATCACGCGAACGTTGACCTTGATTGTTTTGGAACTGCCGACCGGCTCAAATTCGCCTTCCTGCAACACGCGCAAGAGTTTTGCCTGCAACTCCAGCGGTAACTCGCCGACTTCGTCAAGGAAGATCGTGCCGCCGTCCGCGAGTTGAAAGCGGCCGGTTCTTTTAGCTGTTGCTCCCGTGAACGCACCTCTTTCATGCCCGAACAGCTCGCTCTCAATCAGTGTCGCAGGCAGTGCGGCGCAGTTCACTTTGATCAGCGGTTTAGCGGCACGCCCGCTGGCATTGTGGATTGCGCGAGCGACGAGTTCCTTGCCGGTGCCGGTTTCGCCGAGGACCAGCACGCTCGTGTCGGTAACAGCTACCCGCTCGACGTCACGCAACAAACTCGACATCACCGTACTGCTGCCGATGATCTCGTCGAAGTTTTGCACTGCCTTTAGTTCGGCTTTGAGATATTCCGCTTGTTCGGTTAGTTGTCGAATCTGACGCATCGCTTCCTGGCGCTCATTAACGTTGCGCAAAATGATCGTGTAGAACTGTCGACCATGCGCGACTGAGACTGACAGAGTCGCCTCGACTGGAAAAACCTGAGCGTCGCTTCGAAGCGCTTCGAGTCCGACCGGAATCCAGATATGTTGTCGACCACCAGCGGAACGATTCAACTGATCGATTACTTCGAGAAAGATCCGCAGGCTCTTTTCCGATAAGAGCTCTTTGAAACTCAGCCCCAACAGCTCATCGCGTGAGGAGTTGAAAACGTCGGTGGCGGCGTTGTTCACCAGGGTAATGTTGAAGTCCTGATCGAGTTCGAGAATCGCATCCATCGCGCTACCGATCAGACGATCGAGTTTTGCTTCGCGCTGGCGAACTTCTGCTTCGGCACGCAGGCGTCGATGTTCGGCGGACGCACGCGTCGCGAAGATGCGAAAGAAACTCAGCAGACGAGAATCGACCGGCAACGGTTCCGTATCGAGAATTGCAAGGTGGCCCATGACCGTTCCGTCTTCGTCAACGAGTGGCATGCCGACGTAACTCACCGCACTGAACTTTCGCAAATCGGGATCGTTGGGGAACAGTTCAGCGACGTTCTCCGGAACATGGACCAACTTTGCTTCCGTGATAACAGGCTCGCAGGGTGTGCCGGGAAGGTCGTATTCGTAATCGGAAATCCACTCTCCGTTCAGTTGAAAGGCCAGCGAGCGGAGTCGCCGGGTTTCTTCGACGTACTCGGTCACCCACGCGCCGGTGGTGTTGAGTGTCTCAGCCAGTGCTTTGACCAGTGCGGAATAGAAGCCCGTGCCGGTTTCCGCGGCCGTCCCCTCGGTGATCAGCCGTAGCGCCTGGTCCAGATTCAGGTTATCGAAACGTGACATCTTGGCCGTATCATACACGACATTTACAAACTTGATTCTCAGGAGCTTACGTGACGAACAGGACCAACCGCGGCTTGCCGCTGATGATTTCCTTCGCCTTTTTGCTTATAACCTGCACAGTAAACGCACAGCCGAAAGCACCGGAGTTATTCACCTATCGCGAGCTGGTTCAACTGTACGAGCAGGAAACGCCGCCCCCAGCATTGCAAGAGAAGTTGCTTCGGATCTTGACCACGCCGTTCGTCAGTAATCGCGCGTCGAGTCGGGGCGTGAAGCCGCTGCTGCCCGCGACGCCAAACCTCGGCCGATCTCTGCGCGTCGTCGAGTGGAACATCGAGCGCGGTCTCGAGTACGACGCGGTACGCGCCGCGTTCTCCGGTCCAAACAGCTTCGCAAAGTTCATCGATTCAACTGACTCGCCACGTGGCAGCAAGGAGCGGGACGCGATTCTGAAACAGGTGGCGCTGATGAGAGAGGCGGACGTGATCGTGCTCAACGAAGTCGACTGGGGCATGAAGCGCAGCGATTACCGCAACATCGCTGCCGACCTGGCCACGGCGCTCGGAATGAATTACGCCTACGGTGTTGAGTTTGTGGAAGTCGATCCGATCGCGTTGGGTATCGAGAAGTTTGAAGAGCTTTCGGAGAAGGACAGAAGGGAACTCGGCCTCGAGATCACTGTGGACCAGAACCGTTATCGTGGGTTGCATGGTTCCGCAATTCTCAGCCGCTTTCCTCTACAGAACGTGCGGTTGCAGCCGTTCGAGTATCAAGCGCATGACTGGTACAACAAAGAACTCAAGAGCGTGCAGGCAATCGAACAAGGCAAGCGAAAAGCGGGTGAGGTAGTGTTTCGCGAAAAGGTGCAACGCGAAGTGCGACGCGGCGGGCGAATGATGTTGACCGCCGAGATCGTCGACGAGCGCATTCCCGGCGGTCGCGTGACCATCGTTGCCACGCATCTTGAAGATCGGACCAAGCCCGAGGGTCGTCGCAAACAACTTGAAGAGCTGCTTTCAAAAATCAGAGAAACTAACGGCGCCGTTGTGGTTGCCGGCGACATGAACACGTCCACGCACGACGGCACGCCACTGTCGCTCGGACGTGCAATCAAGAACCGGTTGGGCAGCAAGAGTTTCTGGGCCAGGCAAGGTTTGGAACTGCTGATCGGTACGAAGATCCCAACGCTGCTGCTCACCGGCATGAATACTTATCGCACTCAAGCCGATCCGACAGTGCGCGACATTCCGCTCGTCGCCAAGAACCCCGAAGCAGACTTCTTCGAGACGTTGAAAGACTTCCGCTTCTCTGACGGCAACTCGTTTGACTTTCGCGGCCAGCGCGAACGCGCGATCGGAAATAACGATGGTCCACTGGCGAATTCAAACCAGCGCGGCGACAAGGGATTCATCACCACTTACGAAGTCGAACGAACCATCGCCTTCGTCGGCAAGTTCAAACTCGATTGGATCTTCGTTAAACCACTTTCCCTCACCGAGCCATACGCGAAAGACGAGCCGCACCGCTTTGCTCCCCACTTCGGGCGCACCCTGAAAGAACTCAACGAAGCCCTCAAAGATCGCATCTCGGATCACGCTCCAATAATGGTGGACCTCCCTCTGGCCGAGCCGCAGTTGAACGGAACTCCCGCGACGACTGGCCGCAATTAGTTTTGAGTGTAGACGGCGCAACACACTGCGCATCCTCACCGTCTACAAAAGTCGACACTAATCGCGCTGCTCACCTGTAACTTCATCCGTCTCAACAAACAATCGTGCTGGCATGACTATTGCCGATGCATGGTGCATACGATGTTTTACCTCACTACTCCAACCAGAATTCAAGAAAGGTTCACCGCATGCCAAAAGACCCGAAGCCTAACGGCGATAGTAAGAACACAGATCTCTTCTCCCGCATCAATATCGACAAGGTGCGAAAGCTTCGACCTCTAAAGATCGACTACAGCCGCGTGCGCAAGCTGGAACTCATCGATAAGAACAATCGCAAACCGCAAACATTCAACGAATACACGAGACTCGTACCCAAGAAGAAGCTGAAGGCGACCGAAAAGGCCCGCCCGGCGTTCGCGCGCGACCTGGTCCACCTCAAGGATTTTTCGGTGCAATGGTACTTCCCGAAGAAGGTGCTCGTGTTAGTCAACAGCACACTGCTTCCGTCGATCCAGGCGTCGATCAACCAGTACGTCGCGGACCTCGCCTACGAAGGACTGTGGGCAGAGGTGCACGCCATCGCCGGCGGTACGCCCGCCGAGATGCGTGACTTCATCAAGAGCAGAAATCCCCTGGGCGTCGTGATGGTTGGTAGTCTGCCGACGGCCTGGTTTGAGATGGCTGACGACTTCTTCGGTTCGGCCGAGTTTCCCTGCGACCTGTATTACATGGACCTCACCGGAACCTGGAACGATCCCGACGGTGACGGCAAGTTTAGCGAACACCCAACGAACGTCGCGCCCGAGATTTGGGTCGGCCGCATCTGGACGCCTACGAATAACGGCAACGACGCCGCGATGATTAACGACTACTTCGCGCGCAACCACGCTTATCGCAAAGGCCAGTTTGGTTATTCCAACAAAGCGCTGGCGTTTGTTGAGGACGACTGGATCGGGTTCGGCGACTGTGCGTTTGATTCGATGTTCCTGCCCGCCAACATCGAAGCGATTACCGATCCCACCGCGACGACCGGTGCTCGTTACAAAGCCGAGGTGCAGCAACATCGCGCCTGGGCCCAGATCAACGCGCACAGTTCACCCGGCGGCCATTCGATCAGCGCGCCGGGCGGCGGTGAATGGATACCGAGCGCATACTTGCGCGACACGAATCCACCCAACGCTTACTTTTACAACCTGTTTGCCTGCAGCAACGCGCTCTTTACACAGGCCGACTACATGGCCGGCTGGTACATTTTTGATAAGAGTGGCGGATCGGTCTGCAATGGTTTGGTCGCCGTTGGAAGTACGAAGACGGGCTCGATGCTGCTCTTCGAAAACTTCTATGGACCAATGGGCCTGGGCAAGAACATTGGCGACGCGTTTGTCGACTGGTGGAAGGCGCTCGGCGCCGATCACGATCTCGGTGAACGCCAGTGGTACTACGGTATGACGATTCTCGGCGACCCGACGCTCAACTGGTGGTCGGGAGTTGTACCGCAGCCGCGTACGCCGAAGACAGAAGACGTGTTCGATCACTTTCCGCGCCTCACGCACTTCAACTGGGATCCCATCGGTCTGCCGGGTGTGACTTACAACATCGAGATCGATGCCTTCGGAGCAATTTCCGCGGGCAAGTGGGCAGCGGAAGTTGGCGCAACGTGGTTTGTGTCGGGTGCGTTGATCGACCACAACTTCGAACACATGTTTGTCGGTGCTCAGAAAGGCCGCTGGCGCGTGCGTGCGAGAGTGGTCGGGCGCACTTGCCCGTGGAGCGACTGGCAGTACTTCAAGTACACGATCTAGCGATGACTGATCAGGTCAACGGTATAACCGGCGAAATCACCGGCAAACTCGAGTTGCTGCCGAATCCGTGCACGACGAAACCGTGTTTGCCGGCGCTGGCCTTTGCGGTTGCCGCCGAAGATCGCGTACCACATTTTCTCACCAGGGACGGCAAGTTCGTGCTGCACAATGCAGCGGACCTGCCGTCTCCCGGTGAGAAGGTCGTTGTCGTTGGTGATGTTCACGAGCAACAAGACGTCAACGGCAAGACTTTCAAAACCATCCAATTCACAAGCATCACCGCAGCCACGCACTAAACTTTCCCTTGACAGTCTGGGGAAGCTCGACTAGTCTGCTGTCCCAGATAATCTAGGGGAGAGACTTGCATGGCAAATGAGCGCACGGACTTGCTCCAGGGCACGCTCGAGTTGTTGATTCTCAACACTCTGACGCGTGAGTCTATGCACGGCTACGGTATCGTCCAGCGAATTCACGAAGCGGCCGAAGATCTGCTGAAAGTCGAGGACGGTTCGCTTTATCCCGCGCTGTATCGCATGGAGGAACGCGGCTGGATCAAGTCTGACTGGGGAGTCTCCGAAAACAATCGTCGCGCCAAGTTTTATAGACTCACGAAGACGGGACAAAAACAACTCGAAGCTCAACGCGCCAACTGGAACCGCATCTCCACCGCCGTCACCAAAATCCTGCAGGCTACATAATTATGAGAATTCCGCTTTTAAACATCATCCCGCGCAATTCGGTCGAGAGCGACGTCGATGAAGAGTTAGAGTTTCACCTCGAAATGCTCGAGTCGAAATTCGCTCAGGTCGGAATGGGTGCGACGGAAGCGCGCGCAGCCGCTTTGAGGCGCTTTGGAAACGTGCAGCG
>JAICGZ010000166.1 GCA_025922875.1 Pyrinomonadaceae bacterium | reverse complement strand
GCAGGTGCGGCAGCCGATGAGGGCGGCGGATATTTTGCGCGTGGCTAATGTTACTGATGCGCAGATCTCGCCGAATGGACAGTGGGTGGTCTATACCGTCTCCAGTGTTGAGGATGATAGATCGGTTAGTAGCCTCTGGCTGGTGCGCCCGGGCATGGAGTCGTACTCGTTCCCCAATCCCATACCGACTCCGCGCCGCCCGATGCCTTATACCGAATGGACCGACATTCGTTCCACACCACGGCAGCTATTGCCTTCCGGTTGGACTGCCTCAACCCCGCGCTGGTCTCCCGACAGCAATTCCATCGCATTTCTCTCGCGTCATGACGAACAGGACGGACTCTGGATAGTCAAGCTCGACAAACCCGAGCCGCGCTTTATCGCTTCCATCACGTCCACCAACTTCTTCATCCCTTACGCCGGCGAATCATTCTCCTGGTCGCCCGACTCTCGTCGCATCGCTTATATCTCAGCCAGAGCGGAATCACCGGAACCTCCATCATCGCCACGCAAAGGCGACGATCCGCGCGTCATCGATCGCATCCAGTACAAGTCGCGCACGTCGTTCTCAGACAATCGACGCACACACGTCTGGGTAGTCGACGTCGAGAAACCGCAACCACAGCAGCTAAGCTCAGGACTGTTTTACGATCACGCAGTCGACTTCAGCCCGCGTGGCGATGAGATCCTTTTCCTTTCGAACCACGAACCCGATCCGGACGCAAACAACAACTCCGACATCTTCGCCGTCGATCTCGCGGGACAGACACGACAAATCACTCAAACCAAAGGATGCGAATACGATCCTGTCTGGTCACCCGATGGAAGATCGATCGCTTACACCGCAACCAAACGTGACGTAACGACGATCGATAGCATTGCGGAAGACACGCACCTCTGGGTCATTCCCGCTACCGGAGGGTCCGGGAAAGAACTCGCAACTGAGCAGGACCGGCGAGTACGCGATCCACAGTGGGCGCCCGATGGCCGGTCGATCATCTACCTCGCCGGAGATCGCGGCTACACCACGCTCTTCAAGACGGGCATCGATGGCGGAAGAGTCAGCCGGTTTTCGTTATTCACCCTCGACGGTCACCTGGGCGGCGCTTTCGATACTCAAGACTCCAAAATGCGAACTGAGTCGAACTCGGGCCTCACGCTCGCGCAGCCGTTTCAGATTACGAGTTTCAGTTTGAGTAACAGACAACAGACCATCAATCGGGGCAATGCTGTTGAAGTCTCTTATCCATTCGTTGTGACGATGGGAAATGCTTTACGGCCGAGTGAAGTTTGGACCGGCCTTGGCAGTCTCGTGCCTTTGCGCAGGTTAAGCGCGCACAACGACTCGTTAATAAAATCCAGGCGACTCGTGCTGCCCGAGGAGATCAACTTCCCGAGCTTCGACGGTACTCAAATTCAAGGATGGTTGATGCGACCATCCGGCTGCGCCAGTGACCGCAAGTGTCCCTTGATTCTGAGCATTCACGGCGGCCCGCATGGAATGTACGGCTGGTCGTTCAATCCGGCGTTTCAGGTTTATACAGCGCGTGGTTATGCCGTGCTCTATCTGAATCCGCGCGGTTCGAGCGGCTACGGTCAAAAGTTTTCGGATGGGACCATCAACGAGTGGGGCGGCGGTGACTACCGCGACCTGATGTTCGGCGTCGATGACGTACTACGCAAAAACTCGTGGATCGATCCTCAACGTATGGGAGTAACCGGCGGTAGCTACGGCGGGTTTATGACAAACTGGATCATCACGCAGACGCCGCGATTCAGAGGCGCCGTAGCAGTCGCCAGCGTCAGTAACCTGATCAGTTTTTATTCCACGTCGCTCTACCAGGACCTGATTCACGCAGAGTTTGGCGGTTTCCCCTGGGACAACTTCGATTTGCTGTGGCAACGGTCGCCGCTTCGCTGGGTGCGGCAAGTTCAGACTCCAACACTCTTAATCCACGGAGAGAACGACAACGACGTTCACATCACGCAGGCGGAGGAGATGTACATGGCGCTGAAGCGATCCGGCGTCGAGACAGTCTTCGTCCGCTATCCACGCGAGGGCCACGGCTTGCGCGAGCCGAAGCATCGTCTGGACGCGCTCGAGCGGACGGTTAACTGGTTCGATCGCTACGTGAAGCTGGATAACTGATTTAGCCACAACGAGCACAAAAGACACCAAATTTAGAATTGAAACGTCATTCATCATTTGTTCATTTTGTGCATCTTTGTGGCTGACCGGCTTTGGCGTTAACATGTAGCACTCACGTGAAAACAGATATTGAACAGATCAAAAGAGTCTTGCGTCGTTGTTTGAGACTGCGTTGTCCTGCATGTGGCGAATCGAAGATCGTCACCTCCCCGTTTCACATCCGGCATCACTGTCCACACTGCCTGGCCCTCTTCAAGCGTGAGGACGGCTTTTTCGTGGGCGCGATTCTCGCTAACGTCGTCACGACGGAGCTCGTTATCCTCTTTGTTTGCTTTTTTTGCCTGCTGATCATTGGCGCGAATTATCAGAGTGTCCTTATCGTTCTTTTCATCATGGCGCTGATATTTCCGGTGGCTTTTTACCATCACAGCTGGAGTTTGTGGCTCGGTTTTGACTACATCGTCGAGTCGTTGCCGAAGTACAAAGGTCCGAACCGCCAGCGATAGTTTCGCGGATTTGTAATATCTGAGTTATACTCCCGTCAGCCCGCCCGCCCGCTTTTTCAGGCGCTTAGGTCCAGACAAGACTAAAAGAGTGCATGGAAGCGTTGAAGTGCTTCTCGCACTAACTGGGTGAGGCCCGTTTTTATGATCGTCGATTAGACGGTTTAGATTAACTTTGGATTGCAGTCGCCCACAGATCGAACAGGTTTAGAGCACAAGCATGCTCCCTGTCACAGGATCTCCGGCCCATGGCCGGGCGGCTAGTCAGGTTTTCTGTTGAAAGCAAGAGATTTCGGTCGTGTTGTGGATATCGATCCGCAGACGACTAAAACTGTGCGCCATTCACGGCGCCACACCAAACACACCTACATTCGGCCAGTTGAGAATTGTTTTCACCGCAATTCCTTCCCGGCCCAATCCGCATCACCCAACATTTTAGAAAAGGCTGGTAATGGCAAAACAACTAATTGTTAGCGTCAACGGACGCGAGAAGAAAATTGCGATCATTGAAGACGACAAGGTCGCTGAGTTCTACATTGAACGTGGAGAACAACATCAGGGAATCGTCGGCAACATCTACAAGGGACGCGTCATGCGCGTCCTGCCCGGAATGCAGTCTGCCTTTGTCGATATCGGACTGGAACGCGATGCTTTCCTTTACGTCTCTGACTTCTTCGACGAAGAGGAAGAGTTTGAAAGAATCGTTATCGATAAATCGAAAAAGGGCACTCCTGACGTCGAACACGCCGCGGCTGAAGAGCTCGCGCTCCAACGCGTCGAACGCGAACAAAAGATCGAAGCAGTTCAGGAACGAGTCGAGCCTCTGCAGGAGCTGGAGCAGGAGACTGCGGCCACGGAGGAAGTTTCAGAGGCGGCGGAGAGTGGGCGTCGTCGCGGCCGCCGCGGCCGCCGTCGCGGACGTTGGGAAAAGTCGGACGAGACCACACCCGTCACACCTCCACCAGCGCCGGAATTCGAGGTACCGGATACACCGTTTGTAGCGGGCGATCCTTCAATCGAGCGGATCGTCGACGAGGAAGAGACTGCCGCCAATGGCGAGATGTTCAAGGACGCGCGGCTCCAGGAGCGGATTTTCGATCAGATTAAGGCCATCGAGTTCAACATGCAGGAAGACGACTTCCGCAGCGCTGAAGTAGGTTCACTCCTGTCGGGTGGATTGGGTGGCGACGAATTCGAACGAATTGAGGACGGAGAAACTGACACTGAACCCATGCGCGAAGAACGACCACCGCGTGCGGCCCACGTTTCGAGTTTCGTCGACGACGTTGCATCCGAAACGATGCGCAACCTCAGCTTTGAGCGTATCAGCGACGATGAGGAGGAAGTCGCCGCGCCGGAGGTTGTCACCGAAAAACCCGCCAGCAAACGCGCACGCAAAGCGCCCGCTGCGGCTAAGAAGCGTTCTGCTAAAGCGGCAACCAAGACCAGCGCGTCGAAGAAGAAAGCGTCGAGCAAGAAGGCTTCGAAGAAGCGGGCCGCCGCGGAAAGTGATGAGTCTGAAAGTTCAGAATCGATGCCTGCATACGCTGATTCCGAAGCTCGTATGGTTGAAGGTCAATCGCGTGGTGAGTTTGCCACGCGCCGCGGTGGACGACGAAGACGCCGTCCCGGAAAGAACAAGCCTGCCGCAAGCGCGGAAGCCGACGGCGGCGGCCAGACCGCCACTCAGTCCGACGGCCATGATGATGAGCTAGAACAAGTGCAGTTCCTGGAACCACAGGAAGAGATTGTCGCGCCGCCTGCCGCAGAAACGAATCAACGTTCACGCCAGCGCGATCAGCGTGGACCACGCGAGCAGCGCGGCTATCGCGGTGGTCAGAGTCGCCGCGAACGACATCAGCCGGCAATCACCGATCTATTGAGTGAAGGCCAGGAGATACTGGTCCAGATCGCAAAAGAACCGATTGCTAAAAAAGGCGCGCGCATCACTTCTCATATCGCGTTGCCGGGAAGATTTTTGGTCTACATGCCGACCGTGGAACACGTCGGCGTGTCGCGAAAGATCGAGTCAGACAGCGAACGTCACCGGCTGCGCAAGTTGATACAAACGATCCGCGCCGAAGAAGACATACCTTCGGGTGGTTTTATTGTGCGCACCGCCGGTGTCGGGATTAGTGAGAAAGAGTTGCGTGAAGACGTTCGTTATCTCGTTCGCACGTGGCTCGACATCAGAGGCGCGGCTGAAAAGTCGAAAGCGCCTTCACTGGTCCATCGCGACCTCGATCTGGTCCAGCGGCTGCTGCGCGATCAGTTGTCGGACGACTTTGAATCGATCCGCGTCGATTCAGAGGAGGAGTACCAGGCCATAGTCGAGTTTATCAATCGGATTCAGCCTCGTTTGGTGAGGCGCGTCAAGCTTTACACGAAAGAGCAGCCGATCCTCGAAGCTTTTGGAGTGCAGGCGGAGATCGACAAGGCGATCAAGCCGCGTGTATGGCTGAGGTCCGGCGGTTATCTCGTGATCAATCAAACCGAAGCGCTGGTGGCGATTGACGTCAACACCGGTAAGTTTGTCGGGCGTGGCAGCGGTCGTCTGGAAGATACGATCACGCGCACAAACCTCGAAGCTGTTGACGAGATTGTCAGGCAAATTCGTTTGCGCGATCTCGGCGGCATCATCGTGCTCGACTTAATCGACATGGAAGAGCGTCGCAATCGCCAGCGAGTCATGCAGGCGCTTCAGGAAGCCTTGCGCAACGACAAGTCGCCGACCAAGGTGCTTTCATTCAACGATTTTGGTTTGGTGATCATGACGCGGAAGCGCGTGAAACAGTCGTTGGAGAGAACGCTCTGTTCGCCTTGCCAGTATTGCCAGGGTGCCGGCCTGATCAAGTCGCCGCAAACGATCTGTTACGAGTTGCTCGAAGAAGCGCGGCGTTTGGCGAAGGGAATTAACGGAGACAAGGACAACAAGCAAGTCACGCTGCGGATTAATCCGGACGTGGCGAAGGCGCTGCGTTCAAGCGAACGCGATGTGATGATCGAGATTGAAGACTATCTTGGACCAATCGACATCACGAGCGATCCGGGAATTCATCAGGAGCAGTTCGACTTCGCGGTGACTTAGACAGGATTTACAAGTTGTGGGGCACAATTCAAACTGACCCACGACTGGATTTCCCCGGATAGCTAGTCACGCAGGAAGTGACAGCTGTAGCCTCCAGGGTTCTTGCGCAGATAATCCTGGTGATAGTCTTCGGCGCTGTACCAGGTGGAGGCGGGCTCAATCGTTGTCGTGATCGGGCGCTTCCACTTTCCTGACTCCTCTACGCGCGCCCTCACGCGTTCTGCTGTTAGCTTCTGCTCAGCCGTCTGGGGAAAAATCGCCGAGCGATACTGCGTGCCGACGTCGTAACCTTGACGATTGAGCGTGGTCGGGTCGTGCAGCCTGAAGAACCAATTCTCCAGTAAGTCTTCGTAACTGAGGACCGCCGGATCAAACGTGACGCGGATCGCTTCGGCGTGGCCCGACTTGCTGTGATGTGTATCGGCGTACGTCGGATTCTCGACCCAGCCACCTGTGTAGCCGACCTCGGTATCGATCACGCCGGGCACATCGCGGAGAATTTCCTCGACGCCCCAGAAACAGCCGGCAGCCAGCACTGCCACCTCGGTCTGTTTTCCTTTCGCAACTGGTGATGATGTCATCGTGTTCCTCTAACTACATTTCGATGGTAATGATTTTGCGCTTGCTTGTTTTTCCGCGAAACCCTAAATGGTGCGAGCGGAAAGTAACTCAATCGAGGTAGCGCTGGACCAATGCAAATGTTGAATCATGTTAACTGTAAGGCGGGTTCGCGTTCACTGCGGTGGACGTGTTTGTAGAGAATGTCGCGCTGCTGGGGGATGAAGCCTGCCTCGCGGATCAGAAACTGAAGCATCTTCTCGTCCGCGCGATTGTTGGCGCCGGCGGCTGAGACGACGTTCTCCTCGATCATGATCGAGCCCATGTCGTTTGCTCCGAAACGAAGCGCGACTTGTCCGAGCCGGAGGCCTTGTGTCAACCACGACGACTGGAAGTTATCGATGTTGTCGAGAAACAGACGTGAGACTGCAAGCATCTTCAGGTAATCGACCCCGGTCGGCTCGTCTTTAATCTTGCGTCCAAGGGCCGTGTTCTCACGTTGAAAGGTCCACGGAATGAACGCGGTGAAGCCGCCGGTTTCGTCCTGTAGATCCCGAATGCGCTGCAAATGCCTTACGCGGTGTTCGATACGATCGCCAATACCAAACATCATCGTCGCAGTTGATCTTAGACCGACGCGATGGACCGCGCGCATGACGTCCAACCATTCATCCGTCGTGCACTTGGTGGCGACTCGTTTGCGCACCTCATCGTCGAGAATCTCGGCGCCTCCGCCCGGCAGGCTGTAGAGTCCGGCGGCTTTAAGCCGCGCCATGATCGTCTCGTAATCGAGCTTCGAGATCAGGTGGAGGTTGTGAATTTCAGGCGGCGAGAAACAGTGCAACTGGAATCCCGGATACTTCTCGCGTAACGATCGAAGCAAGTCTTCGTACCATTCAATACCGAAATCCGGATGCAGACCGCCCTGCATCAACACGCCTGTGCCGCCGAGGGCGATCGTCTCGTCGATCTTTTCGCAGATCTCTTCGAAGGTACGGACGTAAGTGTCCGGTGCACCCGGCCGTCGATAAAACGCGCAGAACGTGCAGACGACGTTGCAGACGTTCGTGTAGTTGATGTTGCGATCGATGATGTAGGTGACGACGTTATCAGGGTGACGCCGGGCGCGTATCTCGTCAGCGGCGACGCCCATCCGCGCGATGTCGTGCGACTCGAGCAGGAGCGTGCATTCTTCGACTGACATGCGTTGGCCCGCGAGCACGCGATCGAGAATCGTTTGAATGTTTGTGGAAGACATAGGTCTGACGAAAGTTTCTCACGCAAAGGCGCAAAGGCGCAAAGGAGCGATCTCAAATGAACCTTAAAGGTTTCACGCGTTCAATCAACCGGTGCTTGAACGCCAGTTCAAAATAGAGTCGCAAACCATTTTCCAACGACTCGTCCACATCGAAAACGATGTTTTCAGTCAGGTAGTTTCTCAGTTCGTCAACGCGCATCGGAATCTTGTCCTGGTAATCACCAACAATCTCCTCGATGCGCGCAACTCCTTCATCGCGCGCACCCGCAAAGTCAACCATTCGCGCGCGCTCGATCACTTCGTCGCGCACCATCCACATCGCAAAGACGAATCCAAGACCAGTGTGCTCTCGCCACAAATTCGCCATGTCCCAAACGTTCAGCCCCTGTCTCCTGAACGTCATTCCCGGATCGCCGATAATCAACGCCGCGTCGTTCTTCTCGAGCATCTCTTCGAGCCGCGGCGCGCGCGTGGTCCATTCGGGTTCATGCTGCAAAAACTCTCTGAAGATCACTTTCACGAGCGTGGCCGACGTGCGCGATGATTCGTCTAAAGCGACGCTGCGGATGTTCTCTAGCCGCTTGTTCCTGGAGACGAGCACGACGCTCAGCACTTCTTTCCGCGAGCCGACACAAACATTCGGCGCCAAAAAGCCACATGGAATGCGCTGGTATTCAATCACTGGAACAAGCGCGCCCTCGACAGCCGCGTCAGCAAGCAATTCGGCGCAACGCGCCGGCATCGCTTCGACAAAATCGATACGGCCGCGATGTGGTCCGTTAAGAAAACTCCAAATTAGAGGCGCAGAGTTTAAGTAGCTCGAGGCGGCAAGTCGAAAAGGACGGTTCATGTGGTTTCCAGTATATACTATCGCCGATGCCGATTTACGACGTGACGGTTCCTCTTTCCAACGACTTACCAACCTGGCCAGGCGATCCCGAAGTTCAGATTCGCGATTGGCTTAGTTTATCCGAGGGAGACGGCGCGAATGTTTCGGTGTTGAAGTTTGGCGCGCACGCCGGAACGCATGTCGATGCTCCCGCGCATTTCATCGAAGGCGCCGCGAAGGTTGAAACACTGGCGCTTGACGTGTTGATTGGCGAAGCCCAGGTAATCGAGGTTCCTGAAGCGTGTCGCGCGATCGACGAAGAGTTTGTTTCAGCCCACTGTACTCCTGGAACCACGCGCATACTTTTCAAAACACGCAACTCCGCATTCTGGAACGAACCCAAGCCAGAGTTTCGCACTGATTTTACTTATCTCGATCTCAACGCCGCGACGAAACTGGTCCAGCAGGGAACAAAACTGATCGGTATCGACTATCTCTCGATCGAGAAGTTTGGCGAGCATGCCCACGAAACACATCATGCGCTGCTTTCGCAAGGCGTGATCATTCTCGAAGGATTGAATCTCAGCGATGTTCCGGCGGGTAATTATGAACTGATCTGCCTGCCGTTACGTTTAAGAAGCAACAAAGGCGACGGCGCTCCCGCGCGAGTTGTTCTGCGAAGTCTTTGAATAGTCTCGGTGCAACCTCTGTGTTCTCTGTGGTGATCCGCTTTGATGAAAACCACAGAGACACAGAGAACACAGAGAACGCACAGAGAAGATTGAGGCGAGAATTAAGCAACACGATCCAAAGTACCGTGAGCGCGTTTACGCAATCGTCCGGCGCATTCCGCGCGGCCGTGTGATGACCTACGGCCAGATTGCTGAACTGCTCGGCGATGGCTATACGCCGCGGACCGTTGGCTTTTGCATGCATTCATCACCGGAAGACACGCCGTGGCATCGCGTGATCAACGCGCAAGGAAAATGTTCGACCGGCAGGGTTGTTCTGCCGCATAACAAACAACAGCTTATGCTTGAACACGAAGGCGTAGTGTTTGATAAAGACACTCGCTGCGACCTGCAGAAGTTTCTCTACATACCGAAAGCAGCCACAAAGAGGCACATAAGATGAATTCAGATTCAATGCAGCAACGCGTTCCTTACGCGGTGAGCACGCCGCGCTATTCGGTGTCGCATCAAATGGTGACTACAGCCTTCGAGTTGCCGAATTATCGCGTCGTACAGAACCTCGGCGTCGTACGCGGCATCGTGGTGCGATCGCGAAACATCTTCGCCACGATCGGAGCGTCGCTACAGACGATTGTCGGCGGCAACATTACCGTTTGGACAAAACTGTGTGAAGATACGCGCGCCGACGCTTTCGATATCATGATTCAGCACGCAACCGAGGTCGGCGCGAACGCTGTTATCGGCGCGCGTTACGACACCACGGAACTCTCGCAGGGCGTCACAGAAGTTTTGGCCTACGGAACCGCCGTGATTGTTGAGCCGACAAACCCCGGAGAAAGTTTTCGTTCATGACACTGGATGATGTTCCTTTCGCCAAACTGCTTGGCATTGAAGTCGAATCGCTCGAACCCGGACATGCAGTGCTCTCGATGAAGATGCGAGACGAGCTCAAGCGAAACGGCGGAATCGCACACGGCGGCGCGGTGGCGACGCTGATCGACTCAGCGATGGCGTTCGCTATTGTGCCGATGCTCGATGAAAACGAACGTTCGATCACAGTCGATCTCACGATTCATTATCTCCGGCCAGTGAGTGAAGGTTCCGCTCGAGCATCTGCGCGAGTTGTGCGCGCGGGCAAAAGAGTCATCACTGTTTCCGCGGAACTCTTCGATTCTCAAGAGAAACTCGCCGCCACTGCAATCAGCACCTATTTGCGTTTATCTGTGTAATCTGCGGTTTGCTATTATCCTCACGTGGAAGATTTAAAAAAGTTCGCGCGCTATTTTCGTAATTACAAACCGCAACTGACCCTCGGTATAGCCTGCATCTTCGCCAGCGTTGTCGCTGGACTTTTCATTCCGCTCATCGTCGGCCGGGCAATCGACGCGAACTGGACCGAGGTCTCGTGGTCGAAACTCACCGTCTCCGCCGCTAAGGTCTTGGCTGCGAGTCTCATCAGCGGCACGTTTCTTTTCCTGCAACGTCGAATCCTGATCGGCATCTCCCGCCACATCGAATACGACATGCGCAAAGAGTTTTATGGGCATCTCGTGAATCAACCACTGTCTTTCTTTCACGAACACCGCATCGGCGATTTGATGGCTCGGGCGACGAACGACATGTCCGCAGTCAGGCAACTCGCTGGTCCGATGATCATGTACACGTTGCAGACAGTATTTGTGGTGATACTCGTACTGCCGCTAATGTTCATGCTCAATTGGCGGCTGACGCTGTTGCTCTTCGTGACGATGCCGCTCGTGTCACTGACCGTGAAGTTCTTTGGCCAGCAGGTGCACACACGATTTGAAAAGATTCAGGATTTCTTCGCGCAAATCACCGCGCGCGCTCAGGAGAACTTCACCGGCGTGCGCGTCGTTCGTGCATACGCGCAGGAAGAAGCCGAGATGCGGGCGTTCAATAATCTCAACCGCGAATACGCCGAGCGGAACCTTGGCCTCGTGCGCATCGATGCGTTGATGCGGCCGCTAATGACTTTTCTGATTGGGACTGGCTTCGTGATCATCATCTGGGCTGGTGTGCCGCTTGCAGTGCGCGGAGAGATCTCGGTTGGAGAGTTCACGATGTTCAATCTTTATCTGACGCGGCTGATTTGGCCTCTGATCGCGCTTGGGTACGTTGTGAATCTTTACCAGCGAGGCACCGCGAGCTTGAAGCGGCTTAATGCGATCCTGAGGATCGAACCTTTGATTGGCGACGAACCAGGCGTTGTTGAACAGCCCCCGATCAAAGGAAAGATCGAATTTCGCGATTTGACGTTTAAGTATCACCAAACCGAGACCCCCGTGCTTAAAGATTTGACTCTCACGATACCTGAAGGTCACACGGTTGCCTTCGTCGGCCGGACCGGAAGCGGGAAGTCGACGATCGCGAACCTGATTCCGCGGTTGGTCGAAGCACCCGACAACACGCTTTTCATCGACGGTGTGCCCATCAAGGAATATCCACTTTGGCAACTGCGCTCGAGCATTGGTTACGTGCCGCAGGAGACGTTTTTGTTCAGCGACTCGGTGAAGGGAAACATTGCTTTCGGCGTCGAGAAAGCGGAGATGGCGGATGTCGAGTGGGCGGCGGAGATCGCTGGTTTGTCTGAAGATATCGCGGGGTTTCCGGATCGATTCGAAGCCCTCGTCGGCGAGCGAGGCATCACGCTTTCGGGCGGGCAAAAGCAACGCACTGCGATTGCGCGTGCGGTTTTGCGTGAGCCGAAGATCCTGATCCTCGACGATGCGTTATCGTCAGTCGATACGTATACGGAAGAAAAGATTTTGGGACAGCTTCGCGGCGTGATGCGCGATCGGACGAGTGTGATCGTCTCGCACCGGATCTCGACGGTGCGTGACGCCGATATGATTTGCGTGTTGGATGAAGGGCGCATCGTCGAGCAGGGAACTCATGACGAACTGCTCGCGCTCGGCGGCGAGTATGCGGATCTCTACGAACGACAATTACTCGAGGAGGAATTAGCGGCAACCTAGGTCATTGCCGATTGCCAATTGCCGATTTCCGATTGAAAAAAGGCATCTCGGGGTTCGCATAAATTGGCAAATTGACAATTGGCAATCGGCAATTGGAAATGAAATAGATGTCAACGGCGGTAAAACAGTTTCACGAAGAAGAGGCAATCGGAAAGACTTACGACTTTCAGGTTGCGCGGCGGCTGCTTAGATACCTAAAGCCTTATATACGACTGCTCGTGCCGGCGCTCGCACTCACTCTCGCGCTCAATCTTCTCGGCGTGTTGCAACCGAAGTTTACGCAGTACGCGATCGATTGGCACATCCTGCCTCGCAGGACCGACGGTCTCATGTTGCTCGTGGGCTTGTTTCTCGGCACACAGCTACTTCGTCTCATCTTCTCGTATTTCCAGGCGATCCTCGTTAACACTGTCGGACAGTACGTGATGTTCGACATCAGAAAAGAGCTTTACGATAAACTCCAGCATCAGGAAGTCGCGTATTACGATCGCAATCCTGTCGGTCGCATCATGACTCGTTTGACGACGGACGTCGACGCGCTCAATCAGTTGTTCACTGAAGGCGTGACGGATCTGCTCGGCGATCTGGTGATGATAGTGGCGATCATTTCCGTGATGTTGTGGATGGACGTGAAGCTCACGTTGATCAGTTTGTTGACGGTCCCCTTGCTATTTGCCGCGACAACCTGGTTCCGGCGCGGCGCACGCAAAGGTTACGACCTTGTGCGCACGCGCATCGCGCGCATCAACGCATTTTTGCAGGAACATTTTGCCGGAGCGCAGACAGTTCAGATATTCAACGCCGAAGCAAAGTCTCTGCGTACATTCGATCGCATCAACGACGAGTATCGCAAAGCCAATATCGAAACGATCTTTTACTACGCAGTCTTTTTTCCGCTCGTGGAACTCATCGGCGCGGTAGGTGTGGCGCTGATCATCTGGTACGGCGGTTATCGCGTCATGCAAAACACGCAGGAGTACACGGTGCTGACTCTCGGCGCGCTCGTGGCTTTTATTCAGTATTCACAATCGCTGTTTCAACCGATTCGCGACATCTCAGACAAGTACAACGTCCTGCAAGCCGCGGTCGTCGCATCGCATCGAATCTTCAAGACACTTGACCAGCCGGTTGTCATTCTAACGCCCGAGAAGCCGCTTAAAGCCGAGCGAGCGCGTGGCCGCATTGAGTTTCAGAACGTGTGGTTTGCTTACAAGGACGAAGATTGGGTGTTGAAAGACGTGTCGTTTACGGTTGAACCGGGGCAATCGATTGCACTCGTCGGACACACCGGTTCAGGCAAGACGACGATTACTAACTTGCTGATGCGCTTCTATGACATTCAGCGTGGAAAGATTCTGCTCGATGGAGTCGATCTGCGTGATTGGGATCTGACGGCGTTGCGGCAGAACTTTGCCGTAGTGCTTCAGGAAGTTTTTCTGTTTAGTGGGACGATAGAGGGCAACATTCGTCTCGGCCGCGAAGATATAACTGAGGACCGCGTGCGTTGGGCAGCGCAGGAGGTCCATGCCGACAGGTTTATTCGCCGTTTGAAGGACGACTATAAAGCCGAGGTGCGTGAACGCGGCGCGGGATTGTCAGTCGGACAGAAGCAACTCATCTCGTTTGCACGTGCGCTTGCATTCGATCCGGCGCTGTTGATCCTCGATGAGGCCACGAGCTCGATCGATACAGAGACCGAACAGTTAATCCAGCGGGCGATTGAACGCGTGATGCGCGATCGCACATCGATCGTGGTGGCTCACCGGCTTTCGACTGTTCAAAACGCAGACCGGATCATCGTGCTGCATCACGGTGAGATTCGCGAGCAGGGCACGCATCAGGAATTGTTAGCGGAGCGTGGTCTCTACTGGAAGCTCTACAAACTCCAGTACGCGGATTCGCGATCAGTTTTAGCCACGGATTAGACCGAAAAGACGGATTAGAACTGATTTAAATCAGTCTTTAATCCGTTTTTAGAATCCGCGTTATCCGTGGGCCTGCTTTGAAGCGGCACAAGGCTCTCGAATGACTTGTAGATCTGAAGATACATCTGCGTCTCGCGCGGGATGAGTGTGCGCCAGCCGTTGCCTCCACGTTTCAGATAACCCGGAAGCTT
>JAICGZ010000165.1 GCA_025922875.1 Pyrinomonadaceae bacterium | reverse complement strand
GTTGACCGGAACGTTCGCTTCCATGGCGGCGCGAGCGCCAAACAATGCGGCGAGCGCCGGGCCCTTGTCGTCGGTGGTTCCGCGGCCGAAGTAGGTGTCCCCCTTTTTCGTGAACGTGAAAGGCTCTGTGTCCCACGGTTCGGTTTCTTTTGACGCCGGTTGAACGTCGATGTGGTTATAGACGGTGACAGTCGGCAGCTTGTTGTCGTCGCCAAACACCCCATGAATGACTGGATTTCCTCGCTCGGCGCGGTAAACCTCGGCTTTACCGCCGTAACCTTCAAGCGTTTGCACCGTTAGTTCGACACCTTTTCTGATGTCGTCAAGATGGCCGGGGTCGACGGAGACCGTTGGAGTTTCGACAAAGCGGCGCAGGAGCGTTTCATATTCCTCCCGGTGCGAGTTTGCGAAAGAGAAAAGGCTATCCCGTTTTAATGTTGTGGGCATTCAAGATCCTCCGTCGAACTGTCGTGCGAGAGCTTGCGTGGGATAATAAAACAAATAGGCGCTATATGTCCTATCGGACCTAATCACGGGGCGACCAAATCTCGACTCGTCGCATCTACATGCCTACGGCGATTTTGTGTAAAACTTCGGCAGACGCCCTGCGTACATTCAAAAGCCCCTGCGCTTCGTGTTATTCTGGCGTCCCGTGTTTCCGATCGAAACCCGGCGCCTGACAATCAGAACCAGCGACATAGCTTTTAGGAGGGTTGCGTGAGAAAGAGCTCTTTTGCCCCGGGAATTTTATTCCTCGTAGTTGCCCTGGCACTTCCTGCATTAATTATTGCCCAGCAAACCCGTTCGGCCCGGCGGACAACAGCTCCTGACCGTTCAACGGCCGGGGTCAGTGCAAATGGCAAGACGAGCCCGTCGGCGCCAGTCATTAAAAGCGACCTCGCCGAAGCGCTGTCAGTAATCCAGTCGAATCACATCGACGGCCGAAAACTCGACTACAACGCAATCTTCAAGTCGTCGATCAGCGGTATGTTGAGCGTCCTGGATCCCCATTCGACCTATTTCGATCCGGCTGAATACGCCTCTTTCCGCACCGAACAACGTTCTGAATACTTCGGCATCGGAGCCACCATCGAAGACCTTCGCGAGGGCTCTGACGTCAATACTTACATTCGCGCCACTTTCCCCCAGGCGCCGGCACACCGCGCTGGTCTGCGTTTTGGCGACCGCATTCTCGCCATCGATGGCCAGTCAATGGCCGGCAAGCCTTTTCCCGAGGTACGGAAGTTTTTGCTCGGGCCGCGCGGAAGCACAGTGAAGGTGACTGTCGAGCGCCCAGCCACGAAGCAGTCTGAAACAGTGACCATCATTCGCGATGCTGTCTCGCTGCCTTCGATCGCGCAGGCTTATATGCTCCGTCCGGGTGTTGGTTACGTCGCCATGACCGGCGGCTTCAATCTCACGACTGCCGACGAATTCGAGCAAGCACTAAAGTACCTGCACACCAAAGGCATGAACATGCTGGTGCTGGATCTCAGGGGCAACCGCGGCGGCCTACTAATTCAGGCCGTTCGTGTCGCAAATACATTTTTGCAGCGCGGCCAGATGATCGTTACGCAGAAAGGTCGTTTTCGCGACAGTTCACAGTCATACGCGGCGGTAAACGATAATCCTGACAACGTCGCCGTAGTCGTGCTGGTTAACGGCGATACAGCTTCGGCGGCTGAGATCGTCGCCGGCGCGCTTCAGGATCACGATCGTGCGCTCATCGTCGGTGAAACGACTTTCGGCAAGGGTCTCGTTCAGTTTCCGTTCCAGTTGGATTACGACTCGGCCTTGTTGTTGACCATCGCTAAATACTTCACGCCATCGGGTCGACTGATTCAGCGCGATTATTCAAATGGCGGCTTTTACAGCTACTACTTCCCAGGTGGTCTGGCGGCTGACAAGAGCAACCAGCCGAACCCGCAAAACGGGCCGGAAAGCCACACCGACACGGGACGCGCGGTGTACGGAGGCGGCGGGATTGCTCCGGATGAAACCGTCAAGCCGGGCACCATCAGTGCCGCCGAACGGCACCTGCGCGATATCCTCTTTGCGTTTTCACTGGAGCTGACTACCGGTCGTATCCAGGGTTTTGACTCGTACAAGATTCAACGCGCGATCGAATTCGATCACGATCTCGTAGCCGAGGATTACCCGGTCACCGACGCTCTGTTCAAGGAGCTCAAGAAGTTTGCGACGAGCAAACCGATCTTCAAAGTCACTCCGGATCAACTGGACAAGTCGCGCACTTATGCCGAAAGACAGTTGCGCTACAACATACTGTCAGCGGCCTACGGTTTCCGCACCGCGACGCAGGTTTTCAACGATGGCGATCCGCAGATATCGCGCGCTGTTGACGCAATGCCTCGCGCTCGTGAACTCGCACTCAGCGCAAGTAGAGCGCGCGCCCGCGGATAAAACTTAACCACAGATAACACGGATCAAAACACGGATTATCATCAACCACAGCGCCGCCCGAGCGCGGCGCTTGTGGCCCTCCATTCAAAAACAACTCGACGCCGCTCGCGTTGAGTATCAAGCCTACGAAACAAAAGCGGCCGGCGATGCAACCGTCCAGACACGCGCGGCGTTGAGATCTGGCATCGAGTCTGTTGTCGTCGTTGGCGGCGACGGCACGCTCAGCGAAACGGCTGAAGGCTTCTTTGAATTCAACCACGACGCAGACGTTCCTCCAGCGCCGGTAAATCCCGACGCAACACTAGCGCTATTGCCCGCTGGCACGGGCAACGACTTCGCGCGTGGACTCCACGGCAAACGCACGCCACTGCAACATTGGATCGGGAACGTTATCGCACGTGCTCGTGGAGAGAATGACGCGCACACCATCGATGTTCTTTACGGCCGTTGTAATGGTTTTGAAAAGCCGTTCATCTGTTTGAACGCTTCGACGATGGGAATCGGAGGCGAGACGGCAGGGCGCGTGGCAGCCCAGGGAAAGTTTATGCGCAACTTTTCCGGTGAGTTTCGTTTTGTGTTTGCGGCAGTAGGAGCTTTAGCTGCGTGGCGTGAACGACGCGTTAGAGTGGTAGTCGACGGTCGCGAGGTTGCGGATGGTCCAATGAATCTCGTTGGTGTGGCTAATGGACTCTATTGCGGTGGAGGAATGATGTTCTCGCCCGACGCGCGCATCGACGACGGCAAATTAGACGTGATGACCGCTTCTGGTCTCACGCGTAAGAATGTAGTGACCGAGCTTTCCCGCATACACACCGGCGGCCACGTAAACAATCCGAAGGTCACGATCACGCAAGGCAAGATTGCGCGCATCGAGACGCTCTTGGCGCAGGATGCAATGCCTTTGGAGGTGGATGGAAATGTTCGAGGCGTGACGCCGGTGCAGTTTCAGGTATTGCCTGGAGCGCTACGGTTCATCTCGAGTTGTTGAACTTTAGCGAGGCGACGCCGGTGTCGTTCTTCGCCTGTGAACCGCGCTGCTACGAACGCACGAACGATATCGAGTGCGAGCTCAACGCCAACGACGCGTGCTCCCAGACAAAGTACATTGCAATCGTCGTGTTCGCGTGATTGATGAGCTGAGTATGTATCACCGCAGAGTGCGGCACGAATACCGCGGAGCTTGTTAGCCGCCACCGCAGCGCCGACACCACTTCCGCAAACCAGTATTCCAAGCTCCGCAGCGCCATTTTGTATTGATTCACCAACCTGTTTTGCGTAGTCGGGATAATCGTCAGGGATGGAACCGTCGTGCGTGCCGAAGTCGATTAGATCGTGGCCCGTCTGGCGCAGTTCTTCGATGATCCGTTCATTGAGCGGAACCCCGCCATGATCTGCGCCGATCGCGATTCTCATGGTTTATAAAATCTTGTGAATCCTGTCTAACACGTTATCAACATTGAATCCTAACTCTCGCAACGCAACCTCACCCGGCGCGGAACCACCAAAACGATCTAGACAAATCACGTCGCCCGCCGGACCAACATATCGATCCCAACCCTGTCGCACACCAGCCTCAATCGCCAGTCTCGCGCCCACCGAAGGCGGCAAAACTTCATCCCGATACTCCTGCGGCTGCTCTTCAAATAACTCCCAACACGGCATCGAAACAACGCGCGCCGCAACACCCTCGCCTTCCAGTTTCTCGCGTGTCTCGAGCGCAAGCGAGACCTCGGAGCCCGTTGCGATCAGAATCAGCCGCGGGTTTTCAGCATCAGCTAAAACATAAGCCCCACGCCGCAACCCCTCCGCCTTCGCAAATCGCTTCCGATCGATCACCGGAACTTTCTGCCGGGTCAAAGCCAACGCCGTTGGCGCGCTGCGACGAAGAATCGCGATCCGCCACGCCTCACTCACTTCCGCCGGATCGGCAGGTCGAATCACAAACAGGTGCGGAATAGCTCGCAACGCAGCGAGATGTTCGATGGGTTGATGTGTTGGACCATCTTCACCGAGCCCGACCGAGTCGTGAGTAAAAACATAAATCACCTGCACTTCGGAGAGCGCTGCGAGGCGGATAGCCGGTCGCATGTAGTCAGAGAACGTCATGAACGTTCCCCCATACGGAATCAGACCGCCATTCAGCGAGATGCCCGTGAGTGTGGATCCCATCGCATGTTCGCGCACGCCAAAATGGAAAATTCGTCCATCGTAAGTGTCCGCCTCGAAGCTATGACTCTCCTTGATGTCAGTATTGTTCGAAACGCCGAGATCGGCGGAGCCGCCAATCAGCATCGGCATCACCGGAGCCAGAGCATTTATCACTTCACCACTCGCCACTCGTGTCGCCACTGGCTTCGCATCTTCAAACTTCGGCAAGTGATCTTCCCAACCAGCGGGCAATTCTCCGCTCATCGTGGCGCGCCAGCTTTCGCCTTCTTTCGGATGACTCTCGCCATACCTCTCGACCAGCCCGCGCCAATCAGCTTCGAAACGCTCGCCGCGATCAACCGCTTCTCGGAAATGCGCGAGCGCTTCGTCCGGAATAAAAAACTGCTTATCTTCCGGCCATCCGAGGTGCCGCTTCGTCTCGCGCACCGCTTCTTCGCCCGGCGCATCGCTGTGAGCTTTGCGTGTGCCTTGCGTCGGCATACCATAGCCGATGACGGTCTTAATCGAGATCAAACTCGGCCTGTCGGTTACCGATTGCGCATCTAAAATCGCCGCTTCGATGTCCTTGAGATTGTTGCCGTCGGTAACGACTGGCGTGTGCCATCCATAAGACTGGAAACGCTTCGGCACATTTTCACTAAACGCCAGGTTGGTGAAGCCTTCGATCGTGACGTGATTGTCGTCGTAGAGATAGATCAACTTGCCGAGCTTGAGATGACCGGCAAGCGAGGCCGCTTCCGCAGCAACGCCTTCCATCAGATCGCCGTCGGAAACGATCGCGTACACGTAATGATCGATTAACGGGAAGCCGTCTTTATTAAACTTTGCGGCGAGATGCGCGGCGCCCATCGCCATCCCAACTCCATTCGCAAAGCCCTGGCCCAACGGGCCGGTTGTGATCTCCACACCCGGAGTTAGACCATACTCAGGATGGCCTGGCGTTTTCGAGCCCCACTGCCGGAAGTTTTTCAACTCATCGAGCGGAAGATCGTAGCCGGTCAGGTGAAGCAATGAATAGATCAACATCGATCCGTGTCCGGCGGAAAGCAGGAAGCGATCGCGATTCTCCCACTTGGGATTACGCGGGTTGTGCCGCAGGAAACGTGTCCAGAGGACGTACGCCATCGGCGCGGCGCCGAGTGGCAAGCCCGGGTGACCGGAATTGGCTTTCTGCACCGCGTCGAGTGATAACGTGCGGATGGTGTTGATGCAGAGTTGATCGAGTTCGGGAGTGATGTTGGAGTTTTCTTTCTGCACGGGCGCGCTCATTTAGTTGTCCTCAAGAGTTTTCCCGCAAAGGCGCAAAGAGGGTAAAGTAAAAAACTCTTACTCTTCTTTGCATCTTTGCGCCTTTGCGGGAAAACATTTCATCGTTTATAGAGTCGATCGTAGAGCTCTTCCTGGCGTGCGAGACCCTGTTGATAACGTTCGTGTCGCATCATGTCAGGCTCGAATACTTGTTCAACTGAAATTGAATCTTCTTCAATGGACCCTATTTTGCCCACGCCTTCCAGCGCAAGCAAGGCAGCGCCGCGAATGGAGCTTTCTGCACTTCCACCAAGCAGCAACGGTCGCCCCAAAACGTCCGCGATGATCTGCGACCAAACAGGTGAAGCACGCAGCGCGTTACCAGATGCGACGATCGTCGCGTCAGGCGCGATACGATCGAGAGCGCGTGCAATCAACGCGAATCGATATGCGATCGACTCGAGCACTGCACGAACAATCTCGACAGGGACGGTCTGTTGTCTCAATCCAAAGATGCCGCCGCGAGCATCAGCCAACCATCCAGTGCTTCGCTCACCAGACCAGAAAGGCAGGATCGTGAGTCCATGCGAGTCCGGTTCGAGCGCGGCCAACTCTTTCTCCAACTCGTCTCGATCGAGGTTTATCGATTCAGTCAACCATTGAAAGAGACCGCCGCCGTCAGACAACGCGCCCCCAACAACCACGCGCTCTTCGGAAACTCGATAACTCCAAAGCGCCGGCGATAGCTCAGCCGGTGGCTCGCCTGCAAATACCACTCGCATCGCACCCGAGGTGCCTACCATCAACGCAATCTTGTCTTTCGTGCTACAGCCCGCGCCGATGTTGTTCGCCGCTCCATCTCCAACTACGCGGACGAGTCGCGCCTCCGCCAACGCGGGCCAGCGGAATGCTAAAGCGTCCGAGAGCCGCAACCTCAATCGCGTTTTGATTTCCGGCAAAGTGTCTGGCGAAATGCCGAGCGCTTCAACAAGATCCCAATCCCAGTTGCACTCTTGCTGGTTGAACAATCCGGTGGCTGAGGCCATCGAAATACTCGTTGGCGCTTCTCCACACAAACGCAGGCAAAGGTATTCGGCGAAACCAAGCCAGCAACGAGTCTTACGGAATTTCTCAGGATGCTCGTGCTTAAGCCACTGTAACTTCGCGGGCCAGTAACTCGGGTGAAAGCGGCAACCAGTGCGCGCGTGAATCTCGAGCTCGTTAAACTGCGAACGCAATTCGCTAGCGACTTGAGCTGCGCGAGTGTCGGCCCAGGTCAGCAATGGAGTGGTGGCCTGTTCCTCACTGTCGACGCCGATCAAGCTATGCCAGAAGGCCGAGACTGCGATGAGATCGATCTGGCCGGTTGAATGAAAGTTGTAAGTGAGTAGCTCGTCGATTGTTTTGACAACTTCATCCACGAGATTATCAGCATCGAATTCAGCAAAGTTTTCTACTCGATTGCGACGGTTCTGCGTGCCGAACACTTGATTGCCGCGCTCATCAAATAACGCCGCGCGCACTCCGGACGTGCCGGCGTCAATGCTCAACAAAAAAGAAGGCTTCGGGCCTGCCATTACGGACACAATGTCCGGCGCCGGCTCAACTTCGCTAACTACGCCATCGAGCACACTACTCATTGCTTTAAAAGGATTCAGGATGTAACCAGGACGCACAGGATATCATGTAAATCCTGTAACTCCTGTACTACAATCCGCGGGTGCGTCACCTTTTACTCGCCGCCGCAGTTCATATCGCACTGACAATCGCGATTTTCCTCACCGGCCACTTTCAACTTCTGCCGGGCACGTTCGACCAAAACGGAATTGGCCTGACTTTCGCCATTGACGGAGCGACGTATAGAACATTGGCCAGCGACATGGCCGGTGTTTGGCAAACCGACGGCTTCCTCGCGTGGCTGGCAGTGAAAGCTCCCCTGCACTGCCGTCTCTATTCGCTGTCGTTTGCGATCTTCGGAAAGCTGTTGGGCCATAATATTCTCGCCGCCGAGCCTCTGAATCTTTTTTACTATTTGGGCATACTGATCTGTGTTTACGTTCTCGGGCGAGAGACCTTCAACGCGCGCACCGGCATGCTGGCTGCAACTATCGTTGCTGCGTGGCCCTCATTCCTGCTCCATTCCACACAACTGCTTAGAGATCCACTGGCAATTCTTTGCTTGCTCGCGCTCATGGTGCTGTTGACTTTACTCCTGGGGCGCACATTTACGCCGCGCAGGGCTCTTTTGATCGGGCTCGCTGGCGCAATGTCGGTGACTGTGTTTTGGATGACGCGAGGAAACATGTGGAACGTTGTACTCGTCGCCATCGTCGTCGGACTCGCGTTGCTCGTGCACCGAATGCTTAGTGAAAAGGAGGTCATGGCGGGCAACATAATCGTCATGCTCTCGATTATTTCCGCCGCACTTTTAGTTCCAACACGTCTCGAGAGCACGACTTTACCCGGCGTGAGACCACCGGCGACACCACTGGCCATACCTTTAACGATTCAGCGACCAGCTCAGGGAACTTGGACCAGAGTCGTCAATCAGATCGCGGATCGCCGTGCCGGCTTTCGATTCTCAACAGCGAACGCGTCCAACATCGATGGCGATGTTCGTTTCAACGGCGCCGGTGACATCGTGAGATTTATTCCACGCGCTTTCGTGATCGGTTTTTTTGCGCCGTTTCCAAAGATGTGGGTGCAGAGCGGAAGTTTTGGTCTCGCCGGACGGCTTCTGAGCGGAGTTGAAACGCTTGCGATGTATTTTCTTTATGTCGCGGCCGGTCTTTGCGTGTGGCGGGAAAGGCGCAACCGAAAGATGTGGTTGTTGCTTCTGGTAGCGACGATCGGAATGCTCGCGCTGGGCCTGGTGGTCGTGAACGCGGGCGCGCTGTTTCGATTACGTTATGCGTTCTGGATGATGATGATCGTGCTCGCACCAAAGGGTATTTTGGACAGGATTAACATGATGTAATTCTGTCTCATTGAACTGTCTTACGCAGGAACGCCACGAAGTCGCGAACGTCGTTTTCCGTCGTATCAAACGAAGCCATCAATCTCACTTCCGAAATCTCTTCATTCCAAACATAGAAGAAATATTTCTTCTGCAACTGCGGCACATATTTTCTCGGTATCACCGCGAAGACGCCGTTCGCTTCAACCGGCTGCGTCAGTTGTACCTGCTGTATTTTCGCCAGTTCACTTCCCAACAGCTGCGCCATTCGATTTGAGTGAGCAGCGCTGCGACGCCAGAGATCGTCTGACAGCAGCGCCTGAAATTGCGCCGAGATGTAGCGCATCTTCGACGGCAGATGCATTCCCTGCTTGCGGATGTATTTGAAGTCGCCTCCGAAGTTCTTATTGAAAAAGATCACGGCTTCGCCGTACATCATTCCGTTCTTCGTGCCGCCGAACGACAGCACGTCAACGCCCGCTTCGGCGGTGATCTCTTTCAAACTCGCTTTGAGACTCACGGCCGCGTTAGCCAGACGAGCACCGTCAACATGAAGCAGCAGGTTGTGATCGTGAGCGAAATCAGCCAGCGTCTTCAGTTCTTTCTTTGTGTACACCGTGCCCATTTCGGTGGCTTGCGATACCGAAATCACGCGTGGCTGCACGTGATGTTCAACCCCGACGCCGTGCAGCAGTGGCTTGATCTGCTCGACTCGAAGCTTGCCATCCGGAGTTGAAACCGTGAGCAGCTTGCATCCGGTGAAGTTCTCTGGCGCGCCACACTCGTCAACATTTACGTGCGCAGTCTCAGCGCAAATGATCGCCTCATGTGGTTTAGTAATGGCCTTCAAGCCGAGAACGTTTGCGCCCGTGCCGCCGTAGACAAAATAGACAGCCGTATCGCGGCCGAAGTGTTTTTGAAAAAGCTTTACGGCGCGTGCTGTAAAAGGATCGTCGCCGTAGGCAATTACGTGGCCGTCATTCGCCGCCGCAATCGCTTCGATCACCTCAGCATGAATACCCGCATTATTGTCACTGGCGAAACTGCGCTTACTCATAAAAATCGGTTTTTAAAAATCCGTGTCATCTGCGGTTGAGGTCGCGCGCGATCTCACGCGCGGCGTTTGCACCCGGCAGGCCCGTCAATCCACCGCCGGGATGCGTTCCGGCGCCGCAAAGATAGAGTCGTTTGAGCGGTGTTCGATACTGCGCCCAACCAATCAACGGGCGGAAAGTAAAAAACTGATCGAGCGTTTGCTCGCCGTGATGAATGTGTCCGCCGCTGAGGCCGTAGGTCTGTTCGAGATCGAGCGGTGTGATTACTTGTCTCGCAATGATCGCCTCGCGCAAGCCTGGGGCGTACTTTTCCAATTGCCCGATCACGTTCGCGGCAAATTCGTCGCTGCGCCCCGTCCAATCACCTTGTTTTAGTTTGTACGGTGCGAACTGCACGTGAATCGACATCACGTGTTTGCCTGCGGGCGCCAGCGATGGATCGCCGATCGTGGGAATGTTGATGTCGAGATAAGGTTCGGCGGAGAACTCACCGTACTTGGAAGCGTCGAAGGCACGTTCGAGATAGTCGATTTCGGGTCCGATGTGGATACGTCCCGACAGTTTTGTGGTCGCGTCGCTGCCGTCCACACCGCGGAATTTTGGTAAACCGTCGAGTGCGAGGTTGATCTTCGCCACAACTCCGGGCGCGCGGTAATTACGCATCTTCAAAAGGAAGTTGGGTTCGAGATCGATGGGATCGACGAGATTCAGAAACGTCGCGCGTGGATCGGCATTGGAAACAACCACACGCGACGCGATCTCCTCACCACTCTCGAGGATCACCTTTGGTTTGTCACTGTAAGCGCCGCTTATTTGACCAACGCGCGCTGACGTACGAATCTCCGCGCCCGCTGCTTTGGCTGCGTTTGTAAGCGCCTGAGTCAAGCCGCCCATGCCGCCTTTCGCATACGCAGCCGATCCAATCGCACTTCCATCCAGCGCCGCTTGCCACAACAAACCCAGGCTCGTTCCCGCGGACCATGGACCAGCGAACGCTCCGTGAATGCCTCGCGCCGCTACGGTCGCGCGCAACAACTCCGTCTCAAACCATTCGCTGACGAGATCCGCCACTGCCATCGGTCCCCAGCGCAACAGGCGATACTCGTCCTTCTTGCCCAATCCACGAAACGCGAGACCAACCTTGCCGAGATGCCACACATCCGCCGCTGTTGGTTGATCGATCACCGGCGGAGTCATTGAAACCAGCGGTGCAAGCACTTTACCGATGCGTGCAAAACTGTTGACGAATTCCGGATAGCTCTTCGCGTCGTTCGCGGAAAATTTTTCTATTTCGCTGACCGTTCGTCCGGTGTCGTTGTAGATGCACAAGGATTTGCCGTCAGGAGTGAGAGCCACCACACGCGCTTCCGGAGTGATCATTTCGAGTCCGAAGCTTGAGAGATTTAGATCGCGGGCAACCTGGGGTGAAAGCGGACCGGCCGCATGGTCCAACGTTGAGCAGCGGAAGCCTGGATGGACTTCTTCGGTAACGGCTCCACCGCCGGCAACCTCACGCTGCTCGAGAACGAGTGTTTTCAAACCACTCTTCGCCAGGTAGCAGGCAGCCACCAGACCGTTGTGGCCCGCGCCGATGATTGTGACGTCGTATGTCATCTTGTTAAAGCCTGTGAAGCAAGCGGCAAATGAACTAAAAGTCCTTCAGCATTTGTAACGCTGCGTTGCGGCCGGGCGCGCCCATGATGCCGCCGCCGGGATGCGTGGCTGACCCGCACATGTAAAGATTCTTGATCGGCGTGCGATACTGCGCCCAGCCGGGAGCGGGCCGTAGAAAGAAGAGTTGTTCGAGCGTAAGTTCGCCCTGAAAGATATTTCCTTCCGAGAGACCAAAGTCGCGCTCGAGATCGAGTGGAGTCAACACCTGGCGATCGCGAATCAAGCTTTTGATGTTGGGTGCGTGTTCCGCAATCGTGTCTATGACCGTATCGCCAAACTCGTCGCGTTTGTCGTCCCAGTTTCCTTCTTTCAAGTTATACGGCGCGTACTGCACGAAACACGACATCACGTGTTTTCCGGGCGGCGCGACGGAAGGATCGGTCAAACTCGGAATCACCATGTCGATGTAAGGACGTCGTGAAAAACGTCCATACTTCGCTTCGTCATACGCGCGTTCCATGTAATCAACGCTCGGCGAAATCGAAATGGCGCCACGCAGATGCGCGCCTGGTCCAGGCAGCGACTTGAAATCCGGCAAACCGTCGAGCGCGAGATTCACCTTTCCTGACGAGCCGCGATACTTGTAGCGTTTTAGATCGGTGCAAAAATCATCCGGCAAGTGTTCCTCGCCAATCATCTTCATGAACGTCAAACGTGGATCGACGCTCGATGAAAGGACGTTCGCATGGATCTCGTCACCGTTAGCTAAAACGACACCAGTGGCGCGCCCATTTTTGATCAGAATTTTTGTGATAGGCGCCTCAGTGCGGATCTCGACGCCCGCTTCGCGCGCGGCGTCGCCGATCGCGTTTGAAATCGCACCGGTGCCACCGCGTGCAAAGCCCCACGATCGAAACGCGCCATCGATCTCGCCCATGTAGTGATGCAGCAGGACGTACGCTGTTCCCGGTGAACGCACTCCGAGAAAAGTGCCGATGATTCCGGATGCTGACATCGTCGCTTTGAGCACGTCGGTTTCAAACCACTGATCGAGAAAGTCGACCGCGCTCATCGTCATCAACTGCACCTGGTTGTACTTGTCTTCGTCCGGAAGTTTTTGAAAACGGCGGCCGAGGAACGCCAGGTTCTTCCAACCCTTAGGATCGAGCGAGGTCGGATCGGGCGGCGTCATACTCATGATCGGCTTTACGAAATGGGCCATCTCGATCATGGCCTTGCCGTATTCGTCGTAAGCTTCGGCATCGAGCCGTGAGTGACGCGCGATCTCGCGGCGCGTGCGAGCGTGGTCATTGACGCGCCAGAGGTAATCGCCGTTCGGCATCGGCGTGAACGTGCCGTCGAGCGGAAGAATCTCGAGACCGTGACGCGGCAAGTCGAGCTCGCGAATAATTTCCGGTCTTAATAAAGAGACGACGTATGAGCAGACGGAAAACTTGAAACCGGGAAACACCTCCTCGGTAACCGCGGCGCCGCCAAGCACATGACGGCGCTCGAGCACGAGCACCTTTTTTCCCGCGCGCGCGAGATACGCAGCATTCACCAAACCATTATGTCCGCCGCCGATGACGACGACGTCGTATTTGTTATTCATCTGCTTGATAGGATTCTGTCGAATAGACCCGTCTTGCCGCAAGCGCGTTAGCATACTTATAATCACTCGCCCTGACAAACATGGACTGAACATACCCGCTGGTCCTTGTTGCCATTAGCATTAGTTTTGCCCAACGAAATTAGGCGGCGTATTATCTGAATGATGCTGAACGCCGGCGTTCTCACATTCAAGGAGTTTGCCATGCGCGAACCGTTGCCCCTGGCTACAGTTCACGAGGCGGTGCTCGAGTTCCTGCGGGGACGCGATGACGTTGTGGTGTTTGGCGCCACGGCGGTAAATGCGTACGTGCCGGAGCCACGCATGACGCAGGACATCGATTTGATGTCGCCAAGGGCTGCGGAACTGGCGGAAGAGTTGCGCGAGTATCTCAGTGAACGGTTTCACATAGCGGTTCGAGTGCGTGTGATTGGCGAAGGAAAGGGATATCGGGTGTTTCAGATTCGTAAAGAAGGGAATCGACACCTGGTCGATGTGCGACCGGTCGCAACACTGCCTGAGTCTCAGCGTATTGAGGATGTTCTGATTGCATCCCCGGCCGAACTCATTGCGATGAAAGTTGCCTCATATCATACGCGCCGCGGTAGGCCCAAAGCGTTTTCGGACAGAAGAGACTTGGCAATGCTGCTTCTCACTTTTCCGGATCTTAAACATGAATCGGGGCCGGTCGAGAGCTCATTGAAGTCTTTGGGCGTCTCCGAAGAAGTTTTGAACTCCTGGCGCGAGTTAGTCGCTGAAGAAATTCGTCAACCGAACGATGATGAAGAGTTTGACTCGTTTACAAGCTAAGGACTCGCAATCCACTAACCATTTAACATGCCTATCGGAACTGCTTTTCACGAACGTACATTCCCTCTCTGCGAAAGTCTTAGCTATCGCGAGTGGTCAGGTTACTACGCGGTCAGCTCTTACGAACCGCATCACGAACACGAGTACAACGCAATTCGCAATGCGGCCGCGTTGATCGACATCTCGCCGCTGTTCAAGTACCGGCTCACCGGAAAGGATGCGACGCGGCTCGTCGATCGCATCATCACACGCGATATGCGAAAGGTGTCGGTGGGCCAGGTGGTCTACACACCGTGGTGCGATGAACGCGGC